>NZ_CP049259.1:648571-972857 GCF_011047315.1 Altererythrobacter sp. BO-6
ATGCTCAATCTCGCGCTGGTCGGATTCCTCGTCGGCCGGCGGCAGATGCGCGCCGTGCTGATCATTGAGGTGATCTACAATGCGCTCAACGTCGCGCTCGGCCTGTTGCTGGCACTGCGGCTCGACTGGGGCATCGCCGGGATCGGCTGGTCGAGCTTCATCGCCGAATACGCCAAGCTCGCGATCCTCGCCGCGCTGGTGCTGCGCGGCGCAAGCGGGCACGCGCTGGTCGCTGCCCTGTTCGACCGCGCGGTGCTGAGCTGGGGGGCGCTGCGCCCCTTCCTCAGCGTCAATCGCGACCTGTTCCTGCGCACAGTGGTGCTGATGCTGGCGCTGGCCGCGATTACCCGCCTTTCTGCCGCGCGCGGGCCCGAAGTGCTCGCCGCCAATGGCATCATCTACCAGCTGTTCGTGTTCACGGCACTGCTGCTCGACGGGTTCGAGAACGCCGCACAAGTGCTCAATGGCGAGCGGCTGGGGGCGCAAGACCGAGCAGGCTTTGCTGCCTATTTTCGCGCGATCCTGTGGCGCGGGCTGGCCGCAGCCGCATTGGTTGCGGCAGGCTTCGCTATGCTGGCCGATCCGATCCTCCATAGCTTTGCCGCCACACCCGAGGTCGCGCGCATTGCTCAGGCGCAGGCGATCTGGCTGGCAATCATTCCCTTCGCCGGCGTCGCCAGTTTCGTGTTCGACGGCGTGTTCGTAGGCGCCAGCTGGACCCGCGCGATGCTGCTGTCGATGGCTGGAGCCGCCGTGGTGTTCGCGCTGGCACTGTGGCTCAGCTGGCCGCTGGGCAACCATGCGCTGTGGGGCAGTTTCGTGCTGTTCCTGCTGGTGCGCGCGGGACTGCAGGCAGCGCTGGTGCCGCGGCTGATGCGCCGGAGCTTTGCAACAGGCGGCTGACACAGCGTTACAATTTGCGACCTGACATTGACGCGCGAGCGGCGCATCATCGCGCCATGACAGCCGTAACCATCGCCTGGAACCGTTTTGGCCTGGGGGCGCGCCCGACCGACCGGCCACCTGCCGATCCCGCCCGATGGGTGATGTCCCAGCTCGAGCGCTTCGACGTCAGGCCCGCGGCGATAGCTGCCCGCCCCACCACCGCGGAGGGCGTGGCCGAACTCACCGAATTCCTGACCATGCGGCGGCAGGCGCGGCAGATGCAATCGGTCGATCCGATGGACAAGCCGAGCGCCACCGCCCGGCGCGACATCCAGCAATCGCTGATGGACGACATGGCCGCGCGCGGGCTCGTGGCGATCCAGAGCGATACGCCATTTGCCGAGCGGCTGGTGCATTTCTGGGCCAACCACTTCGCGGTGTCGGTCGCCAAGCGGCAGACATCGGGCCTGGTTGGGCCGCATGAATTCGAAGCGATCCGCCCGCATATCATGGGCTCTTTCCGCGACCTGCTGCAGGCTGCGGTGCTGCATCCGGCCATGTTGACCTATCTCGACCAGGCGCAATCAACCGGGCCAAACAGCCCGCTGGCGCAGCGCGCGGCGCGGCGGCAGGCGCGTGAAGCTGGGATCAACGAGAACCTCGCGCGCGAGATTATGGAATTGCATACTTTGGGCGTCGGCGGCGGCTATTCGCAGGCCGACGTCACCGAATTCGCCCGGGCGATGACCGGCTGGACCGTCGCGGGTCTGCCCCGCGCCCGGCAAGCCACCCTTCTGCCGAATTCCGCTGCCTGGGCCGGATACCAGCACGAGCCCGGCGCCAAGACCGTGATGGGGCGCCGCTACAATGAAGAAGGCGCCAAGCAATCGCTGGCGATGCTCGATCATTTCGCCACTCACCCATCGACCGCGCGCCATATCGCCACCAAGCTTGCGCGCCATTTCGCGTCCGACGATCCGCCGCCCGCCATGGTCGCGCGGCTGGAACGGGCATTCCTGGAAAGCAATGGCGATCTGCCGACGGTCTACCGCGCGCTGGTCGCCTCGCCTGAGGCATGGTCAAATGATGCGCCCAAGTTCCGCACGCCGTGGGACTGGTCGATCGCAGCGCTTCGTGCCGTCGGTATGGAGCAAATCCCGTCGCGTAATTTCGCGGGTATGCTGCGCGAATTGGGGCAGGTCTGCTGGGGCCCGGCGGCGCCCAAGGGCTATGACGATATCGCCGCCAGCTGGGCCGCGCCCGATGCGCTGATCCGGCGGGTCGAAGTGGCCGAGCGGCTAGCGCGGCAGGCAGGCCCGCGCGATGCGATGGCGCTGGCGCAAGCGCTGTTCCCCGACGCCCTCAACGATGGCACCGCCGCCGCGATCCGCCGCGCCGAAAGCGGCACGCAAGCCCTCGCGCTGCTGCTCGCCTCACCTGAAATGATGCGGAGATGACTATGCTCGATCGCCGATCCCTGTTAATCACTGGCGGTGCGGCCGGCGCACTGTTCGCGCTCTCTCCCGCGATCGCCTTTGCCCGCGCCGCGACCGAGCGGCGCCTGCTGTTCGTGCTCCAGCGCGGGGCGGCCGACGGGCTGGCCACGCTTGCTCCAGTGGGCGACCCTGATTTCGAGCGATTGCGCGGCCCGTGGGCCGAACAGGCACTGACCGGTGCCAGGGCCGACAGCTTCTTTACGATCCACCCGAACCTGAGCGCTGTAACGGGGCTGTATGCGTCCGGCGAAGCGGCCTTTGTCCATGCCACCGCTTCCTCCTATCGCGAGCGCTCGCATTTCGACGCGCAGAACCTGATCGAGTCTGGCGGGGCAAAGCCTTATGCGGTGCGCGACGGCTGGCTCAATCGGCTGGTCGGCATGTTACCGCCCGACGGCTCGCGCGCGTTGGCGCTGGCCCCGGCGATCCCGCTGGCGCTGCAAGGCGCCAATCGCACCAGCAGCTATGCACCAAGCAATTTGCCCGAAGCGAGCGCAGAGCTATCCGAGCGGGTGAGCGCGCTCTATTCCTCCGATCCGCTGCTTTCGTCGCTCTGGGAAGAGGCGCTGCGCACACGCGAAATGGCGGGCGACACCCAGATGCGCAATCTGCGCAATGCCCAGCAGACCGGGCAGCTCGCCGCATCGCTGATGAACGGGGCGGAAGGCGCACGGATCATGATGGTCGAGAGCAACGGGTGGGATAGCCACGCCGGGCAGCCCAACCAGATCGGCGGCGCGCTGGAGCGACTCGACGCCTTCCTCGGCGCCTTCCGCACCGCACTGGGCGAAAGCTGGCAGGATACGCTGGTGGTGGTCGCGACCGAATTCGGCCGCACAGCGAAGCCCAACGGCACCAATGGCACCGACCATGGCACAGCCGGCGCGGCCATGCTGATGGGCGGCACGGTAGCCGGCGGGCGGGTGATCGCCGACTGGCCCGGCTTGAAGCAGAACGACCTTTACGAAGCGCGCGACCTGATGCCCACGCTGGCGCTGGAGGCGGTGCTGGCGGGTGCCATCGCCGAGCATTTCTCGCTCGATCCCGCAAGGGCCATGGTCACGCTGTTCCCGGGCCGCTCCGCCACTGCCAAAACCGGTCTGCTGCGCACCTGATCGGGCCGCTGGAAAGAAAAGGGCTGCGCACCCGAAAGCGCGCAGCCCCTTTTTGCTTCAAGCGAAGCAGATCAGAACTTGATGCCGGCCTCGACACCCCAGATTCGCGGTTCGTTGACCATCGCGGTGAGGTTGTTGAAGTCGATCCCCGACACGGCCGAGACATCATTGGTGATGTTGCGACCGAAGAAGGCAATGTCATAGCGATCGGTGCGATAACCGAAGCGCAGCCCGCCCTCGAGCATGGAGTCGTCGCTGAACTCGACCGACTGGTAGAGGAAGAACTGCACCTTGGAGCGATAGGCCCAGTCGGTGAACAGGTAGATCTCGCCGTCCCAGCCGGGGATCTCCTCGGTCAGGCCGAGCGACCAGTTGGCGGTCCACTTGGGTGCCTGGGGCAGGCGGTTGCCGTCGATCGAGTAGATGTTGCTGCCGGGCGTGCGCTCAGGATCGAGCACGGTGCACGGCGCACCGCAACCCGCCACGAATGCAGTCGGATCGTTGATCTCGGTGTCGTTGTAGGACAGGCCGGCCGCGAATTCGACTCCTTCGATCGGGCGCGCTTGCAGCTCTGCCTCGAAGCCGAAACCCTTCACCTCATCCGCATTGAGCAGCGTGGTGAAGTTGTTGGTGCCGCCCACAGCGGTCAGCTGCAGGTCTTCGGTGGTGTAGTAGAACCCGCCGAGGTTGAAGCGCACCTTGCCGTCAGCCAGGATCGTCTTGACGCCCGCTTCGTAGCTCATCGTGGTTTCGCTGTCGGCCACCGAGATATCGCGACCGAACGCCAGGCGACCCTGGATCGACGGCGCGCGATAGCCGCGTGCCACGCGGGCATAGAGGTTCACGTCTTCCGAGGCAGGCATGGTTGCCGCCAGGTCCCAGGTCAGCACGCTGTCGCTCACCGAGGTCGAAATCGGTGCAACCGGCCCGCCGAAGCCGAGGAAGCCCGGACGCGTGTCGATCGGGCGCGAGGCGGTGAAGTCGCGGCTGTCGTCATTGTAGCGCAGGCCGCCCTGCAGGCGCAGGCCGTTGTCGAACTGGTAGAACAGCGAGCCGAAAACACCCCACGCGTCACTGTCCTGCCGCTGCAGGGCCACAGCAGCCGGAGTGGCATCGGTGGGCGCGCCGAAGTCGAAGCTTTCGATGTCCAGCTTCTCGTTGAAGTAGAACACGCCCGCCTGATAGCCGAGCGGGCCGCCATCGTTCGAGGCGATCCGTACTTCCTGCGTGAACTGGTCGAGGCTGGGGACATTGTCCTGCGACTGGGCCGAGAAGGGAATGAAACCCGGGCCCATGGTGGGAGCAAACTGGTTGCCAAAGCCGCCGTCGATATCGCCGCGGCTGAACAGTTCGGCATTCCAGTAGCTGGTGACCGAAGTCAGCGTGACGGCGCCGAAATCATACTCCAGCACACCGCCGAGGTTGTAGCTCTTGAGGTTCTGGAAATTGATCCCGTCGGCGCGCACTTCGTCGCGCTTGAATTCGGTGGTCGGACCGCCCAGGCCGATCAGATCATTGCTGCCTGGCGCAAAGGCATTGGCGCGAAATACGCGCGCGGTGCCATCAAGATCGCGATACTGGCCGATCAGGCGCAGCGACAGCGCATCGATCGGATCGAACTGCACCTGCAGGCGCAGCGCGAATTCGTCGAACCCTTCAAGGTTATTCTTGCCCGGCTCGTCGAGATTGTCGACCCAGTCGCCGCGGCTCTGATAGATGCCCGAAGCGCGCACTGCGACGGTGTCGCTCAGCTGGCCGCCAACCGCGCCTTCGACATTGATCGTGTCGAAGCTGCCATAGCTACCCCGGACGTAATTCTCGCCCTTGCCCGGCTTGACGGTGTCGAACTTGACGATCCCGGCGGGCGTGTTGCGGCCGAACAGCGTGCCTTGCGGACCGCGCAGCACTTCCACGCGGTCAAGGTCGAACACCGGGAAGCCCTTCAGCACCGGGTTTTCCAGCACCACATCGTCATAGACCAGGCTGACCGGCTGCGACGCGTTGAGGTCAAAGTCCGTGTTACCGAGACCGCGGATGTAGAAGCGCGGGAAAGTGCGGCCGAACGAGCTTTCGATGTTGAGGCTGGGCACGCGGCCTGACAGCGCGCGGATGTCCGCCCCCGCGCTGGTGGCTACCTGCAGCGCCTCGCCGCCGAGCGTGCCGACGGAAACGGGGATTTCCTGCAGGTTTTCCTCGCGCCGCTGAGCGGTCACCAGGATCACACCGACGCCGGTATCGGCTTCAGCGGCTGCAGCATCTTGCGCCATGGCGGGCGCGGCGGAGAAAAGGGTGGCGGCGATCGCAGCGCTGGCTGCGGTGCCAAGAAAACGGGTGGTGCGCATGATATCTTGCCCTGTCTTGCGGAACCGGCCTGCGCGAAACGGAGAGAGGCAGCACCGGCCCCAGTTGGTGGGACCCGGCCGGGTTTTCCCGACTTCGCCCGCGCTCTTGCGTTAAAAGTCCGCCACGTCAATTTGGGGTTGCCTGAGTCATAGCGCTATTCTGTAATGCGTTGCGATTAGGCAACGGGTGCTTGTGCAGAATTATCACGATACCTTGCGTTCAACGATTCATTATTGCCGGGGCATCAGAAGGCGCAATCGTTTCCTTGATCGGGCCCGCTTCGTTGGCGAGGATTCCGACCACTTGCGCCCACACCGCGACATTCTGGCGCAGCTGTACCGGATCGATCTTGTCCAGCGTGTCATCGGGGGTGTGGTGCAGGTCGAAATAGCGGGTGCCATCCTGCTGCAGGTCGATCAGCGCGCCCCCCTGGTCGCGTACGATGTTGAGGTCCGCACCGCCGGTCGCGACTTTGGTGCCGCTGGATACGCCGAAGCGCGCCACCGCCGCAGCGATTTTTGCATGCAACGCCGGGTTGCTGTCGCGGAAATTGCTGTCGAAGCGCCAGATGCGGTCTGCGCCGAAATCGCTTTCGAGACCGACGGCGATCGGTTCGCCGATATGCGCCTTACTGTATGCGGTTGAACCATGCAGCCCGACCTCTTCGGCCCCGGCGAAGAGCACGCGGATCGTGCGCAGCGGCTGGCCGGTGTGCGACACATGCAGCGCAGCTGCCGCGATGATCGCGCAGCCCGCCGCATCGTCGAAAGCGCCGGGAGAATTCCACCAGCTGTCGAGATGGCAGGCCAGCAGCACCGGCGGCAGCGACGGATCGCTTCCGACGATCTCTCCCACCACATTGCCGCTGGTCGTCACGCCCAGGTCACGCGGGGTGAGCGTCAGCTTCATGGTGATCGGCTTGCCTTTGGCCCGGGCAAACATCCGCTCAAGGTTCGCGGCATCGGGCAGGCTCAGCGCACCCGCCGGGATCAGAACCGCGCGGCCGACATCCGCGCCGCCACTGGCCGTCCGGAAGGTCGTGCCGCCGGTATGCGGGTTGCGGTGCCAGTCCGTCCCGATCGACTTGATGACGGTTGCGACCGCACCCTTGCTCGCGGCAATTCCCGCCCCAACCCAGCGCGCCGGGCCGGCAAAGCCGTACTGGCTGCCATCCTGTGTCCGCGTCATCGAATGACTGATATAGGCGATCTTGCCTTTCAGGCTGCCTTCGGGCGCCGCGCGCAGATCGTCGACGGTGCGGAAGAACACAACTTCGGCGGTGATCCCGTCCGCACCCGTAGAGGCGCTGCCGCCCAGCGGCTGCACCACCAGCGGCTGCGGGAACGGGCTGACAATCTCGGCCTTGTGCACATCGCCTGGCACCCAGGTCTGCATTTCGAACGGTTCGTCCGCGACATTGCGGAACCCATTGGCCTTGAGCCATGCCACCGCCCAGTCGCGACCGCGCTTCTCGGCTTCGGTACCCGCCTGGCGCGGGCCGACTTCAGTGGTGATGCCCTCGACGAAATCCCAGGCAATGCCGTCCTGTGTCAGCGTGGCATCGGCCATGCCCTCAAGCGACATCGCCGTGTCATTGGCAAAGGTTGTGGCGGAAAGCGAAAGCGCGGCGATGGCGACCATCTGCGCATAAAGGGCTGTTTTCATGACCTTGCCTGCTATCCGCGCCGCTCGGCCAAGTCCAGCTTGCCCTTGCCCCGCGCAATCCCTATCTGCGCAGCCAAATCCCGTTCACGCGAAATTCCCTTGAAGGACGACCCCGATGGCCGCGCAATACGCCTTTGTCATGAAGAACATGACCAAGACTTTCCCCGGTGCCCAGAAGCCGGTGCTGAACAATATCAACCTGCAGTTCTACCAGGGTGCCAAGATCGGCATCGTCGGACCGAACGGCGCGGGTAAATCGACGCTGATCAAGATCATGGCCGGGATCGACAAGGATTTCACCGGCGAGGCGTGGCCGGGCGAGAACATCACCGTCGGCTATCTCGAGCAGGAGCCCGAGCTCGACCCGACCAAGACCGTGCTCGAAAACGTGCGCGAAGGCGCCAAGGAAACCGCTGACCTGGTTGCACGCTTCAACGAAGTCAGCGCGCTGATGTGCGAGCCCGACGCCGATTTCGACGCGCTCGGCGCGGAAATGGGCGAATTGCAGGACAAGATCGACGCGGTTGACGGGTGGACGCTCGACAACCAGCTCGAAGTGGCGATGGAGGCCCTGCGCTGTCCGCCGGGCGACTGGCCGGTCACCGACCTGTCGGGCGGTGAAAAGCGCCGCGTCGCGCTCACCCGCCTGCTGATCCAGAAGCCCTCGATCCTGCTGCTCGACGAACCGACCAACCACCTCGATGCCGAAAGCGTCCAGTGGCTTGAAAACCACCTCAAGGAATATGCCGGTGCGGTGCTGATGATCACCCACGACCGCTACTTCCTCGATAACGTTGTGGAATGGATCCTCGAGCTCGATCGCGGTTCCTACTACCCCTACGAAGGCAACTACTCGACCTATCTCGAGAAGAAGGCCAAGCGCATGGATCAGGAAAGCCGCGAGGAATCGGGCAAGCAGAAGGCCCTGCAGCGCGAGCTCGAATGGATCCGGCAGACACCGGCCGCGCGCCAGACCAAGTCCAAGGCGCGTATCCGCAAGTTCGAAGAACTGCAGAACAGCCAGGACAACCGCCAGGTCGGCAAGGCGCAGATCGTGATCCAGGTGCCCGAACGCCTGGGCGGCAAGGTGATCGAGGCCAAGGGCATCTCCAAGGCCTATGGCGACAAGCTGCTGTTCGAGGACCTCAGCTTCACCCTGCCTCCCGGCGGCATCGTCGGCGTGATCGGGCCGAACGGCGCGGGTAAATCGACCCTGTTCAAGATCCTGACCGGAAAGGAAACGCCCGACAGCGGCACGATCGAGATCGGCTCGACGGTGCGGCTGGGCTATGTCGACCAGAGCCGCGACCACCTCGACCCGAAAAAGAACGTGTGGGAGGAAATCTCCGATGGGCTCGATTACATGAAGGTCAACGGGCAGGACATGAGCACGCGTGCCTATGTCGGCGCGTTCAACTTCAAGGGCGCGGACCAGCAGAAAAACGTCGGCAAGCTGTCAGGCGGTGAGCGCAACCGCGTCCACATGGCCAAGATGCTCAAGGAAGGCGGCAATGTGCTGCTGCTGGACGAGCCGACCAACGACCTCGACGTCGAAACGCTCGCCGCGCTCGAAGACGCGATCGAGAATTTCGCCGGCTGCGCCGTGGTCATCAGCCACGACCGCTTCTTCCTCGACCGCCTGGCGACCCACATCCTTGCGTTCGAAGGCAACAGCCATGTCGAATGGTTCGAAGGCAACTTCGAAGCTTACGAGGAAGACAAGCGCCGCCGGCTTGGCGACGCGGCGGATCGCCCGACGCGATTGGCGTACAAGAAGCTGACGCGCTGATTCGCGGCCAATTGAAGTAAAGCGGGATCCCGGCTCGGAGGCCGGGATGACGCACAGGAGACGATGCTCTAAGCCATCACCGTCACCCCGGACTTGATCCGGGGTCCCGCTTCTTGATTGAAATTCGAAACAGACAAGAAAAGCGGGATACCGGGTCAAGCGCGAGCCTCAATCCCCCAACGCACTGCTACACCGCTGCGCTTGCCGCTGAGCCGCGCCACCCAAGTAGCGCCACGGCGGTTTTCCTACTCCACAGCAGGAGCATATGTGTGAGGCATGAAGCCCTGCCCAACTGCCGCAGCTTGCACGCGATTTGCGCCAACCGGGAAAGGTGACACCTCCGCGGCCGGATTCGACCGTCAAGAAACTGATTTACATTATTTTTCCGCAGCGCAGATATTTTTCAAAAGGCGCACTTCGGTGTTCCACCTGGGGCGAGATTCAGCACCAACCCCGCTTGGTGCGTGTGCGCGACATGCACCAGGGAATCACCCTATCGTATGGCGACAGGATCTCTCCGGGGAAAAGTGGAGCCCCGAATTCTGCCCTTCAAACTTCGGTGAGCGTCAATGCTACATTGGCAGCATCGTGCGATGCGGCATGCCGGTAGACCGGCGTATCGGCCATCCATGCCAGGAATTCGTCGAGCTGGGCAAGGCTGTGACACCAGCGATTGCCGGTTCTCTCAAGCCCAACCCCTGCGTCCGGTGGAAAGCGGAAAGCAAGCGACAATTGCAGGAACACCAGTTCGCCGTCCTCATCGGAAGGATCGTCAAGATCAACCCAAATGACTTGCCGGGTCATGTCGACCTCTATTCCGTCCGGCCTACTGCTCCACTGGAACAACAGCATGTCACCGTCAGCCTCCATTGGCTCGGCATCCAGCGGGCGCTCTGCACGGTACCAGTCGGCCATTGCCGCAAATCCAGCACGCGGCCCCAACCGGGCCGGATCAATTCCGATATGGCGGCGGAACGCGGCTTCCATCTCATCACGGGTGAAGGCCATGATGTTCTCCACCTAGGGCGCGACCCAGCGCGCGGCCCAGCTACTCCCGTCACGCACAAACTGCGCCCGCACATGGCCGTCATGCGCGAGGTGGAACCAGTCGAGGCTGTCGAGTTCGACCAGCAATATCGCGAAATTTTCCCGCGCAGGCATTACCTGCTCGTCGGTCGGCTGGATCCCTTCGGCCCAGTCGGGCAGGCCGGAAGTCGGCGCGTCGGACAGGGCGCCCGGACCATCGCCGAGATAGCAGCGGCGCGCGTAATTGTTGCTTTCTTCCCATGCCTGCTGAACCAGCGGCGTGTCCGTCTCGATCCGTCCCCGCCCACGCAACCGCAACTGCACCTTCGCATCACGGTCATAACCCAGCACGCCGACCGGCGATCCGGCCCCGATCACATGGCACTTGGGCGAGCGGACATCGGTGTGGAAGCGCAGCGTCCACGCGTCGGCATCGAAGGCACGCAGCACCATCACCCGCGCATCGGCATCGGCCGTCGCCACCACCAGCGTGTGCAGCGGCGACTTGCGGTCCGCCGCCGCCTGACCCAGCCGCGCGGCGATATCGGCGCGGATATCATCGAAGGTCTCGAACATGCTCAGCGCCATCGCCCCGCCGCGCCGGTAAGTCAATCCGGCGATAATCGTTCAGGCTATTGCCCGCAAACATTAACGGGAGGCTACGCAGCCGGTTCAGTTTGAAGACAGCGGGCGAATCGTAACAAGGCGTATCAACGGGGCCGCATGTGGTGGAGCGGCATGAACAGGAGCCGATCCATGAAGACTGCCAGACTGATGAAAGGAAGCGCCTTCACCGCCATTGCTGCGGCGCTTGCCTTTACCGCTATGCCCAGTGCCGCCGAAGCGCAGGAGCGCGAGCGCACCACGGAAACCCGCGGTGGCGATCCGATCAATATGCGCGAGATGCGCCAGCAGATGCAGCAAAACCGGCAGCAGAGCCGCCAGGAACGCCGCAGTAATGGCGGCGAGGCCCGGCAGGAGCGCCGCAGCAACGGCGGCGAGGCACGGCAGGAGCGCCGCGAAGTTCGTGCCGAATCCCGCCAGGGCGGCGAAAATCGCGGCTTCGAGCAGCGCAGCGAACGCCGCGCCGACGTCGCCACCGAACGCAGCACACGCGAGTGGAATCGCGGCGACAGACGCGAGCAGCGTGCCGTCGAGCAAACCCGCAACCGCAGCTACGCCGATGGCGAACGCAATCGCAGCTATCGCGATGATCGCCGCGATGACCGCAGGGTCGAGCGCCGCGAAGATCGGCGCGCAGACTGGCGCGACAATCGTGACGATCGGGTGCGCGACATTCGCCGCGATGCCTATCGCGACGGGCGCCGCGACGAGCGCAACCGCGACCGCTACGAAGACCGGCGTATCTATCGCGATGGCTATCGCGACGGGCAGCGCCATGTCTATCGGGATCGGCGCTACTATGATCGCGGCCATTATTCCGGTCGGTACGATCGTTGGGATCGTAAGCGGTGGCGCAACCACCACCGGTATGACTGGTACAATTATCGCCACTCGCACCGAAATGTCTTCCGCCTGGGACGTTACTACGCGCCCTATCGCAGCCACTATTACAGCCGGATCAGCATCGGATTCTATCTTGATGGCTTGTTCTTCGGCTCACGCTACTGGATCAACGATCCGTGGCAATATCGCCTGCCGGACGTCTACGGCCCCTATCGCTGGGTGCGCTATTACGACGATGTCCTGCTGGTTGATATTTACACCGGTGAAGTGGTGGACGTGATCTACGATTTCTTCTGGTAAAGCCATCGATGCATACTGGCCGGTTGCGCATTCCGGCCAGCAATTGCCCCCGCCCGCTCCGGCAGGCGGGGGTCTTGTTTCGGTATCAGGCCTTCGGTTCGCCGAAGGGCAGCATGCGGAATAGATTGCCGTCCTTGTCGATCACCATGTGCTTGAGCGTGCCGAGGATATGAACCGCCACGAGGATCAGCAGCAGCGCGCCTGCCGCTCCATGCTGCTCGAACGTGGCCTTGGCCTGCTCAGGATTGACCTCAACCGGCAGCGGCGGAAGCGAGAAGATTCCGAACACGCTGATGGGCGCGCCATATTGCGACATCGCCATCCATCCGCCCAACGGCATCACCAGCAGGAGGACAAAGAAAAGGGTGTGGACTATCCGCGCCAGCCAACGTTCCCATGTCGCCAAATGGCTCGCCAGCGGTGCCTTGCCGCCAGTAAAGTGAACCACCAGCAGGGCCACCGCGAGCACCCACAAGGTTATCCCGATCGAGAAATGATTGGCCATGATCGCCCGGCCAGCTTCTTCCGTTTCGGCCTTTTCGGCCGTCTCGCGGATCAGCCAGTTGGCGATCACTCCCGCGGCAATAAGCCAATGCAGCACCATCGCAGCCCCGCTGTAACGCTTTGAATTTGTCTCGGTCATGACCCAATTCTCCCCACTAACGAGATGCGCATAGTAATCGAACGCTCGCCGCGGGCAAGCGCTTGCACCGAGTCGCTCCTTTGCTAACAAGCGCGTGATGGCCAAGACCGAAGTCATACCCGACCAGGATGCGCTCAAGCGTGTGGGAGCAGAAGTCCGAAGGCGGATCGCCGCGGATCCACGCGCTTACAAAGTCGAAACCGACGTAGCCGAAATCTTCGCCTTCGGGGATTTCCTTACCGCTGCGGAATGCGAGCAGCTGTGTCTGATGATCGACCTGACTGCCAAGCCGTCCACCTTGCACGAACAGGATTATTCGAGCGGTTTCCGCACTTCCTATTCGGGCGACCTCGATCCTTACGATCCTTTCGTGAAAGGCATTTCCCGCCGGATCGATGACCTGCTGGGGATGAACCCGGTGTGCGGAGAAGCAATCCAGGGGCAACGCTACCTGCCTGGGCAACAATTCAAGCCGCACAATGACTGGTTCTACACCACAGAAAAATATTGGGAGCTTGAGCGCAAGCGCGGGGGGCAGCGCAGCTGGACCGCGATGGCTTACCTCAACGAGGTTGAGGAAGGCGGCGCCACGCATTTCACGCAGGCCGGGCTCAGCATCGCACCCAAGCCGGGGGTGCTGCTGGTGTGGAACAACGCGACGCTCGACGGCACGCCCAATGAAGGGACGATGCATGCCGGCACGCCGGTGGTCAAAGGCGCCAAATACGTCATCACCAAATGGTACCGGACGCGCGAATGGCGCTGACAGAGCTGGCGGATAGTTAAAGCTGGTCGTCTGGTCCCGATTCTGCAGGCACCTCTGTATGTTTCAGCTTGCCCGCCAATTTGTCGATCTTGCGCGACAGCCGTAGGATTTCGAGCTGGGTGCGCAGGTTGACCTCGTAATCGTGCCGCGCGGTAATGCGGTCCTTCTTCGCCTGCCGGTTCTGGCTCATGAGGATGATCGGCGCCTGCACCGCCGCCAGCGTGGACAGCATCAAATTGAGGAAGATGTAGGGGTATTCGTCGAACGGCTTGAACCCCATGTGCTCCAGCACGCGGCTGTTGATCAGCATCCAGCCGAACAGCACCACCGCGAACGCAATAATGAAGCCCCAGCTGCCGCCGACTGCGGCGACCCGGTCTGCCAGCCGGTCGCCGTAGCTGGCGTGGGCATGCGCCAGCTCATCTGCGTCGCGCCCGGTAAAGGTGCCTGAAGCGACCCGCTTGAGCACGCGCTGCTCGTCAGCCTCAAGGTCGTCATACTCGCGGCCGAGCAGATCGCGCGCCAGCTTGTGCGGATCGGCATCGCGAGTCATGCAGGCCTCCTAACGGTCAAGTGCCCCGGCAATCAGCTTACGGCTGTTTTCGACCCCGTAAAGCGCGATGAAGCTGCCCATCCGCGGCCCCTGTTCGCTGCCGAGCAAGGTTTCATAGAGACACTTGAACCAGTCGCGCAGGTTTTCGAAGCCAAATTCCTCACGCTTGCCGATTTCGTAGACGATGGTCTGGATTTCCTCGGCCGGCATATCCGGCGCGATCACCTGCAAGGCGCAGTCGAGCGCCTTCAGCGCATCGCGCTCCCCGTCAACGGGTGCGCGCTTTTTCAGCGTCGGCGCCACGAATTCGCGGTTATAGGCAAGCGCCGTCCCCACCAGCACGTCAAGTTCCGGATGCTTCGCCGGATCGGCATCCTCGACATAGTTGGCGAGATAGGACCATACGGCTTCGCGATCCGCCTCGGCCCCCAGCACGCCCACCAGGTTCAGCAACAGTCCATAGGTCACCGGCAGCGTGTCGCCCGCGCCCGGCGCCTCCTCCGCCTGCCAGCCGCCGTTGGCGCGCAGCAGGTGCCACACCGGATTGCCGAGCTGCTTGTCGAGTTCCTGCGTGGGCAAAGCCGCGCGGAACTGCCAGTAATCGTCCACCGCGCGCGGGATCACCCCGACATGCAGGCTCTTCGCGCTCTTGGGATTGGGGAAGATGTAGAAGCCCAGGCTCTCTTCGCTGCCATAGCTCAGCCATTCCTCGATCGTCAGGCCATTGCCCTTGGACTTCGAGATCTTCTCGCCCTTCTCGTCGAGGAACAGTTCGTAGATCAGGCCTTCGGGCTTCCGCCCGCCAAGCACCTCGACGATCTTGCCCGACTGCACGCCGCTATCGGTCAGGTCCTTGCCGTACATCTCGTAATCGACGCCCAGCGAATACCAGCGCATCGCCCAGTCGACCTTCCATTGCAGCTTGGCCGTGCCGCCCAGAACGGTTTGCTCCACGCTCGCGCCATTCTCGTCCTGAAAGCGGACCAGCCCCGCCTCCGGATCGACCACTTCGACCGGCACCTGCAGCACGCGCCCGGTGCTGGGCGAGATCGGCAGGATCGGCGAATAGGTGCGGCGCCGCTCCTCACGCAGCGTCGGCAGCATGATGTCGAGGATCGCCTGGTTCTTGCGCAACACCTGCTTCAGCGCCGCATCGAACCGGCCCGAATTGTACATGTCGTTCGCGGCGATGAACTCGTAATCGAAGCCGAACCGGTCAAGGAAGGCGCGCAGCATGGCATTGTTATGCGCCGCAAAGCTCTCATGCCCCTTTTCGAAGGGATCAGGAATGCGGCTGAGCGGCTTGCCCAGATGCTTCGCCAGCAGCGCCTGGTTGGGCACATTGTCGGGCACCTTGCGCAGCCCGTCCATGTCGTCGCTGAAGGCCACCAGCCGCGTTTTGCCGTCTTCGGGCTTCGCGCCGATCATCGCTTCGAATGCGCGGCGCACCAGCGTGGTCCGCAGCACTTCCTGGAAGGTGCCGATATGCGGCAGGCCGGACGGGCCATAGCCGGTTTCGAACAGCACCGGGCTGCCATCGGGCTTCACCCCGTCGGGATAGCGTTTGAGCAGCCGCTGCGCCTCCTGGAAGGGCCAGGCCTTGTTGACGCGTGCAGCGGCGATCAGATCATTCATGCTCATGCGCGCAGCCTGTTGCGCATGCGCGCGCATGTTGCAAGCGCGAACACCGGGGATGGAACACCGAAGCTACCTTTTTGAAAAAAACAGCGGTGCTGATTCCCTGTTTCTTATGAATGGTTTGTGCCGATTTTCCTGCCTTTTGGTGTAACTTTCGGCAAGGTCCGTGTTCCAAGGGTTTGCTTCGCGACATGGCACGGAATCTACCGGGCGAAGTCCGAGTAGGAAAATGCGCGCATTGTCCCGCGCGACAGGTCGATAAGTGGCTTGCCGCGCTTGCCAGCTGTTCGCGCTGCGTTCTATCGCTAGCACGGTGACCGCGCCCCTGCCCCTTCCCGCCCTGCACGCCAGCCATTCGGGCACCTGGCTCAAAACCGCGAACGGTCCGACGCAGACGGTTTCGAAGGGTGACGCAATCATGGCGGCGGCGGATACCCCGCTGCTGCTGCTCAATGCGCCGCTGGTGGCGAACCGGCTGGGTTATCCCGATCTGTCGGGGCTCGACCTGTTGGAACTGTTCGCTTTCGTCCATCCAGCGCGGTTCTGCGTGCCGACGCCGCGCGGGCTGGCCGAAGCGCTGGGACTGGAGGAGCCGCAGGGTGACGAACACGTGCCCGCCCTGCTGCAGGCAGCCGCCGGTGTGCTGATCGCCACCTGCGAAAGCGCCGAATGGGCCGAGCGCGAAGGGGCATGGAGTGCGCTGCAGAACCTTGTCCGGCTGCGCTGGCCCTGGGCGCAGGTGCTTAGCCCGCATATCGCGAAGCCCGAACGCGCGGAGAAATGGCTGTTTTCCAAGCTGCCCGAATGGGAAGAAGCGCCTGAGCGCCCCGCCCCGCGGCAAGTGGAGTTGCCAGCCGATGCGGTGCTGGAGCGGCTTGATGCGCTGACCGGCGCCGATGCCGAAAAGCGCGAGGGCCAGCGGGCCTATTCGCGCGATGCGGCCAAGGTGTTCGCCCCGCGTGACCGGCGCGACAATCCGCACCCTGCTGCTGGCGCAGGCCGGCACCGGGATCGGCAAGACGCTCGGCTATCTCGCCCCGGCATCGCTATGGGCCGAGCAATCGGGCGGCACGGTGTGGGTATCGACCTATACCAAGAACCTGCAGCGCCAGCTGCGGCAGGAAAGCCGCCGCGCCTGGCCTGCCCGGCGGTCGGACGGCTCACGGCCGGTGGTGGTGCGCAAGGGGCGCGAAAATTACCTTTGCCTGCTCAACCTTGAAGATGCGCTGCAAGGCGGCTTTGCCGGCAATGCCGCGATCCTGGCGCAGCTGGTGGCGCGCTGGGCGGCGTTCAGCCAGGACGGGGACATGATCGGCGGCGATCTGCCCGGCTGGCTGGGCACGCTGTTCCGCAAGCGCGGGATTGCCGCGCTTACCGACCAGCGCGGCGAATGCGTCTATGCCGGATGCCCGCATTACCGGAAATGCTTTATCGAACGCGCTGCACGCAGCTCTGCCCAGGCCGACCTAGTCATCGCCAATCATGCGCTGGTGATGGTCAATGCCGCGCGCGGACGGGACCACGCACAGCGCCCCACCCGCATCATCTTCGACGAAGGGCATCACGTGTTCGAAGCGGCGGATTCGACCTTCGCGGCGACGCTTAGCGGGCAGGAAGCGATCGAACTGAGGCGCTGGATCGTCGGCCCGGAAAAGAAGAACCGCGGTCGCCGCCGGGGGCTGGCGGCGCGGCTGGCCGATGTTGCGAGCTATGACGAGGCGGGCGGAATTGCCGTGGAAGCGGCGGTGGAGGCAGCCCACGCCCTGCCCGCTGACGGATGGCTCCAGCGGCTCAACGAAGGCGCGCCGTCCGGCCCGGTCGAAGCGCTGCTGGCGCAGGTGCGCAGCGCCACCTATGCCCGCGACGAATCCGGAGGACAGGAGGCGGGCTACGGCATCGAGACCGAAGCCGCCTCGCTGCCCGGCGAATTGATCGAAGCGGCGGGCGAAGCGCAGGAAGCGCTCGCCGCGATCCGCGCCCCCTTGATGAAGCTCGCCACGCGGCTCGAGGCGGTGCTGGAAGACGCGCCTGACTGGCTCGATACACAAGGCCGCGCGCGGATCGAAGGGGCGCGTTATTCGCTCAGCTGGCGGATCGATACGCTGGCAGCATGGGAAGCCTTGCTAGACCGGCTGGGCGGCCCGGCGGACCCCGAATTCGTCGATTGGCTGGCGGTCGATCGCAGCGATGCGCGCGAGTTCGACATCGGCATTCACCGCCGCTGGCTCGACCCGATGAAGCCCTTTGCCAAGGTCGTGCTCGAACCCGCGCATGGCGTGATGCTGACCAGTGCCACGCTGACCGATCGCGGCGAGGCCGGGCCGGAATGGGACAGCGCGCTGGCCCGTTCAGGCGCGAACCACCTCGATGCGCCAGCGCTGACGACCACCGCCGAAAGCCCGTTCGACTATGCGGCGCGGGCCGAAGTGCTGATCGTGACGGACATCAAGAAGGGAGACCTGCCTGCGCTGGCGGGCGCCTATGCGCGGCTGATCGAGGCCTCGGGCGGCGGACTGCTGGGCCTGTTCACCGCGATCAGGCGGCTACGCGCGGTCCATGGCCGCATCGCTGACCGCCTCGCGCGCGCCGGGTTGCCACTTTACGCCCAGCATGTCGATCCGATCGACACAGGCACGCTGGTTGACATCTTCCGTGACGATCCGCGCGCGTCGCTGCTCGGCACCGATGCGCTGCGTGACGGGGTTGACGTGCCGGGCCATTCGCTGCGCTGCGTGGTGATGGAACAGGTGCCCTGGCCGCGCCCCGACATCCTCCACAAGGCGCGACGGCTGGCAGGCGGCGGCAGCGCCTATGATGACCGGATCATCCGCGCACGGCTGGCACAGGCATTCGGGCGGCTGATCCGCAGCAAGGACGACGCCGGTCATTTCATCATGCTGTCATCCGCATTCCCCAGCCGCCTGCTGAGCGCCTTCCCGCGCGGCACGCCGGTGCTCCGCTTGACGCTTGAGGAAGCTTTACAACGCGTCGCCAGTGGTGTTTCGGGTGATCGCGCAGCACAGCCCGAATTCAACGGCCCTTACTCAGAGGAAGCCTCCTGACGTGAAACTTCTCGGTCTTTTTCGTCACGCCAAATCCGATTGGGACGACATGGCCAAGCGCGATTTCGACCGCGGGCTGAACGAGCGCGGGCGCAAGGGGGCCGCGCTGATGGGTGACTATATCCGCAAGCATGGCGTCAAATGGGATGCGATCGTCGCCAGCCCCGCGGTGCGCAACCGCGAGACGATGGCAGCGGCCATGCCGGATGCCAAGGTAAGCTTTGACGACCGGCTCTATCTCGCCAGTTCGGACACGATCCTGGAAACGATCGCCGATCACGGCGGCGAAGGCCGCAGTGTGCTGGTCTCAGGCCACAACCCCGGCATGCAGGACGTGCTGTTCGACCTGGTGCCGCACGCCAATGAAAACGAACTGTTCTTCGAAGCGGCGCGCAAGTTCCCGACCGCGTCTTTCGCGGTGCTGGAGCTCGACATCGACAAATGGTCCGATCTCAAGCCGAGCGTAGGCAGGCTGGTTCACTTTGCCCGCCCGCGCGATCTTGATCCTGAACTGGGCCCGGAAGACTAGCGCTCGACGATCACCTGGCGCGGGCCGGGGCCTTGCGCGCCCAGATGGTCATCCTTGTTGAACAGTTCGCAATAGCGCAGGCTCAGGCAGCCGCAGCCGATGCAGCCGTCCAGCTTATCCCGCGTGCGTTCAAGTTGCGCGATCTTGGCGTCCAGCTGGTCCCGGATCGACTGGCTGATCGCCTGCCAGTCCTGCGCGGTGGGCGTGCGGCCATGTGGCAGCTTGGCCAGCTCGGCCTCGATCTCGGACAAGGCCAGGCCCAGTTGCTGCGCGATCAGGATGAAGCTTATCCGCCGGATATCGCTGCGCAGGAAGCGCCGCTGGTTGCCGCTGGTGCGGACCGGCTCGACCAACCCTTTTTCCTCGTAAAAGCGGATCGCCGAGACCGCGAGGCCGGTCCGCCGGGCGAGTTCGCCAATCGGCAGAAGGTCCGTAGTGCGCAGGCGTGTGTGCATGTAACCGCTCCTGATGCGTAGCCGGATGACTCCGCATTTAATCCTTGACCTCAAGTTAGCTTGAGATTGCACCTTGGGCAAGCAGGGTGATTCGGTTGGCCTCCAGCCAAGCCGCTAGTCGCCTGAGAACAAGGAGAATTTTCATGCCCACCGGCCACCTTGAACACGTCAATCTTTCCGTTACCGACCCTGATCGCAGCGCCAGGCTGATGCACGACCTGTGCGGCTGGAAAGAACGATGGCGCGGGCCGAGCCAGAAGTACGGCTGGTCGCTCCATGTCGGTGCCGCTCACGATTATATCGCCTTCTACACCGGCGATCATGTCAAGGGCGGTTACAGCAAGGGCGCTCCGCTCAACCATGTCGCCGTCACCGTCGACGATCTCGACGCAGCCGAACGGGCCGTGATCACTCATGGACTGAAACCCTTTGGCCATGACGACTACGAACCCGGAAGACGCTTCTATTTCTTCGACTGGGACGGGATCGAGTTCGAAGTGGTCAGCTATGCGGAGGAAAAGCCATGAACGAGCCGATCCTGCGCGAACCCATGTTCGGCCCGGTTGCAAATCGCGCACGTGCTGTCAAAGATGACCCGACGAAACCCATCGAAGGAACAAAGACTTGCGCGCATCCAGAATCTCCGCCGCCGTTACCCTCGCCCTCCTGAGCCTGGCCTCGGCCCCGGCCGCAGCGGAAACCACCTATGTCACCGGTGACCGGATGCTCGATGTCGAAACCGGACGTTACATTGCCGCACCGCTGATCGCGATCGAAGACGGAAAGGTCGTCAGCGTCACTTCGGGGGCCAAGGCACCAGAGGGCGCAGAGGTGATCGACCTTGCCGGTCACACCATCCTGCCGGGACTGATCGACATGCATGTGCATCTTGACGGGCGGCCCGAATATGGCGGCTATTCCGACCTGCAGTTTACCGATCGCTTTGCCACCGTGCTGGGCGTCGAGAATGCGCGGCGGATGCTGAATGCCGGTTTCACCACCGTGCGTAATCTGGGCGATGGCGACTATAACGTTGCCGGGATCGACCAGGCGATCGAACAAGGATGGGTGCCCGGCCCGCGCATCGTCAACGCCAATTACGCACTCGGCGCCACCGGCGGCCACTGTGACCAGACCTACCTGCCGCCCAGCTTCGATGCGAAAAGCCCTGCGGTAGGCGACAGCCCGGAAGAGCTGCGCAAGCGCGTGCGCGAACAGCGCAAATATGGCGCGGAAGTGATCAAGGTTTGCGCCACCGGCGGGGTGTTCTCGCGCAACACCGAACCCGGGCAACCGCAGCTGCGCGAAGAGGAATTGCGCGCCATCGCTGAAGAGGCGCATTTCTGGGGACTCAAGACCGCGGCCCACGCCCATGGCGCCGAAGGGATCAAGAATGCGATCCGCGCCGGGATCGACACGATCGAGCATGCCAGC
Source organism: Altererythrobacter sp. BO-6 (assembly GCF_011047315.1). Lineage (NCBI taxonomy): Bacteria > Pseudomonadati > Pseudomonadota > Alphaproteobacteria > Sphingomonadales > Erythrobacteraceae > Altererythrobacter > Altererythrobacter sp. BO-6. The sequence continues at coordinate 669,738 of NZ_CP049259.1, forward strand.
CTGGTCGATGACGAAGGCATCAAGCTGGCCGTGCAGCGCGGCACCTATTTCAGCATGGACATTTACAACACCGACTACACCCAGGCGACCGGCAAGGCGAACGGCGTGCTGGAGGAAAACCTGCGCAAGGACCGCGAAATCGCGCAGATCCAGCGCGACAATTTCCGCAAGGCGCACAAGGCCGGCGTGAAGATGGTCTTCGCCAGCGATGCGGGGGTGATGCCGCATGAGGACGTGGGCGGCCAGTTCGGCGTGATGGTGGAATACGGGATGACCCCGCTCGAAGCGATCCGTGCCGCCACCGTCAACGCCGCCGCAGCGCTGGGTCAATCGGGCAAGGTCGGCGTGATCAAGCCGGGCGCCTGGGCTGACCTGATCGCGGTTGACGGCGATCCGCTGGCCGATGTGGGCGAGCTCGCCGATGTCGATGCGGTTGTGAAAGGCGGCAGGTTGGTCAGCGCGGACTAGGAAAGGCGCGCGCTAAAGCAGGCTGCGCTGCGCGGCGGCGCCGCCTGCCCACGGCTGATCGGTGCGGTCGAGAGTGATCTCGCCTGGCCACGGGCGGCATAATGCGTGGGCCTCAACCGGTGAGCCACCGGTCCAGCCAGCGTAATCCTCTGCCGCCAGGATAACCGGCATCCGGGTGTGCACGTCGGCGGCAGCGCCGGCGGCATCGGTCATCACCATCGAATAGCAATCGCCCCATTCGTCGGACCGCCGCCAAACCCCCGCGCAGGCGAACAGCTCGGTTTCCGGCAGCGACAGCCATGTGCGGGTCATGCGACCTTTGGGCCCCTCGGCTTCGGCCCAGGCAGTGATCGGGATCAGGCAGCGACGCTCCTCGAAACTGTGCCGCCAGAAGAAGCTGTCGAGCTTGTCGGTGCGGGTGTTGTTGACCGGCTTGGGTTTGAGCAGCTGCCCGCTCTTGCCCTTCATCTGCAGCGGGAAGCCCCAGTTCATCCGCTTCAACTCGCCGCCCGCCGCCACCAGACCGGGATAGCCGGGATAGACTTCCTCGCCGAAATTCGCGCCGCCCAGCGCATCGACCGCATCGAACCATTGAGCAACTTCGCTCGGCACCTTGGTCATGCGGTAGAGATTGCACATTTCCTGTTTCCTGCCCTACGCCCCAGCGTTCCCCACTATGAAGCACGCCGCCGCCATCAGCGCGCCGGCCAACCGGTTCGAACGGAACCGGTCGAGCGGATTGGCCGGATCATCAGGGTCCAGCGTCGCTACCTGCCACATCAGGTGCAGCGCCACCGGCAGCAGGGTCAACAACGCAATCCAGTCAGGCCGGTAAAGCCAGAAGCCCAGCCCCCACAGCACCACGGCACCAAGGTAGAACGACGCCACCCCGCCTCGCACGGCGCCGCCCAGCCGCAGCGCGGACGAGCGGATGCCGACCAGCGCATCATCCTCGCGGTCCTGCAGCGCGTAGATCGTGTCATAGCCCACCACCCACAGCACGCTGCCGGCATAGACCGCCGCCAGCGTATCCCAGTTGTCGGCCCGCAATGCGATCCAGCCGACCGGCAGCCCCCAGGTGAAGACGAGGCCCAGCCACGCCTGCGGCCACCAGGTGATCCGCTTCATGAAGGGGTAGGCCGCGACCAGCGCCAGGCTGGCGAGCGCGACCAGCTGGGCTTGCCAGCGCAATTGCAGCAGGACGATCAGGCCAATGAGGCATAGTGCGAAAAGCCAGCCCCACGCGAGTTTGCGCGACACGCGCCCGCTGGCCACCGGACGGACTGCGGTGCGCGCCACCTGCCGGTCAAGATCGGCATCAACGATATCATTGTAGACGCAGCCCGCGCCGCGCATCGCCACGCTTCCCAGCAGCAACCAGGCGGCGAGCGCCCACTCCGGCCCGGCCCCCCGCCAGCCATACGCCCCACAGGCACGGCCAGAACAGCAGCCACCAGCCGATCGGCCGGTCGAACCGCGCCAGCTGCGCCAAGTCGCGTGGGCCCTGCGGCAGGCGCGCTATCAATCCGCGATGCTCGCTATCCGGGACGATCTGTTCGTTCATGCTTGCTCACTAGCCGTGCCCGCGCTTAGTGCAAAGCCATGGCAGCAACTCCCGCTTGGCCCCCACGCTCCGCCCCGCGCCTGTTCGTCGCGCAGCAACTTGCTGTTGGCGCCATGGTGGCGCTTGACGGCAACGCGGCGAATTACCTGTCGCGCGTGATGCGTGTGGCACCGGGCGATGCGGTGATCCTGTGCGACGATGCCACCGGCGAATGGGCCGCGCGCGTGGTCGAGGCGGGCAAGCGCAGTGTCACACTGGAAGCGGTCGAGCGGCTGCGCCCGCGCGAAGACATGCCGGACTTCTGGCTGTGCCCGGCGCTGCTCAAGAAGGACCGCTTCGACCTGGTGCTGGAAAAGGCGACCGAACTGGGCGTCCGCCGCATCCAGCCGGTCATCACGCGGCGTTGCGTTGCCGACAAGCTCAATGCCGAACGGGTGCGCGCCATCGTGACCGAAGCGGCCGAGCAATGCGCCCGTACCGCCCTGCCCGAACTGGGCGAACCGGCGAAACTTGAAGCGCTGCTGCGTGACTGGCCGGCGGACCGCGCGCTGTTCTTTGCTGACGAGTTGGGCGGGGTGCCTGCGGCGCAGGCTTTTTCCGGCAGCACTGGACCAGCGGCATTGCTGATCGGACCCGAAGGCGGTTTCGACGATACCGAGCGCGAATTGCTGCGCGCGCATCGCCAAGTGAAACCGATCACGCTCGGCCCGCGAATACTGCGTGGCGAAACCGCTGCAATTGCGGCAACCGCGCTGTGGATGGGGGTGCAAGGTGACTGGAATAAATAGCGCTTTCCACACGACATTAGGTTGCGTAAGGCAACCGATATGAGCACGCGTGAGGCAACCGGGGCGGACGACCCGATCATCGAGTCGCGCGACCAGCTGGTCGCGCCGATGCAACAGGGCGAAAAGCCCAAATCGGCCTGGCGCATCGGCACCGAGCACGAAAAGCTGGTCTACAAGCGCCAGGATTTCCACGCGCCGTCTTATGACGAGCCCTGCGGTATCCGAGACATGCTGCTGAATTTGCAGCGTTTTGGATGGACACCGGTGGAGGAGGGCGGGAATGTCATCGCTCTGAAAGGCGCGGACGGCGCGATCAGCCTCGAGCCTGCCGGCCAGCTCGAATTGTCAGGCGCGCCGCTCGAGAACCTGCACCAGACCTGCGCCGAAACCGGCCGCCATTTGGCCCAGGTCAAGGAAATCGGCGAGGCCTGTGGAGTCGGCTTCCTGGGCCTCGGCATGTGGCCCGACAAGACCCGCGAAGAGCTGCCGATCATGCCCAAGGGCCGCTACGAGATCATGTTGCGGCACATGCCGCGCGTGGGCAGCATGGGCCTCGACATGATGCTGCGGACTTGCACCATCCAGGTCAATCTCGACTATTCCAGCGAAGCCGACATGGTGAAGAAGTTCCGCACCTCGCTCGCGCTGCAGCCGCTGGCGACTGCGCTGTTCGCCAATTCGCCCTTCCTCGAAGGCAAGCCCAACGGCTTCCTAAGCTATCGCAGCCATATCTGGTCAGACACCGATCCACACCGCACCGGCATGCTGCCCTTCGTGTTCGAAGACGGCTTCGGCTATGAGCGCTGGGTCGACTACATGCTCGATGTGCCGATGTATTTCGTCTATCGCGACGGCAAATATATCGACGCGGCGGGCCTCAGCTTCCGCGATTTCCTCGATGGCAAGCTGTCGGTCCTGCCGGGCGAGAAACCCACCCAGAGCGACTGGTGGGATCACCTCAGCACCGCCTTCCCCGAAGTCCGCCTCAAGAGCTTCCTTGAGATGCGCGGTGCCGATGGCGGCCCTTGGAGCCGGATCTGCGCCCTGCCCGCCTTCTGGGTGGGCCTGCTGTATGACGAGGCGGCGCTGGATGCAGCGTGGAACCTGGTCAGCCACTGGACCATGGAAGAGCGCGAGAAGCTGCGCAATGATGTGCCGCGGCTTGCGCTGGATGCCGAGATTCCCGGCGGCGGCAAGCTGCGTGACCTGGCGCGTGACGTGCTCGCCATTTCACGCCAGGGCCTGAACGCCCGCGCGCGCCTCAATTCGTCAGGCGACAACGAGACGGGCTTCCTCGAAACGCTCGACGAGATCGTCGAAAGCGGCAAGGTGCCGGCACAGCGCCTGCTTGACATGTATCACGGCGAATGGGGCGGCGATATCACCCGCGTCTACAAATACAGCTTCTGAAACGGAGTGAAGTGCGCGTCTGGCGCACTTCGCCCACCGATCAGCGATAGGCGCTGATCCGACCGCTATCGTCGAGGATGTACATCATGTTGTCGGCCACGATCGGCGGAAGGCTGATCGGCTGGTTGAGATCCAGATATTGCTGCGCCGAACCTTCGCCGGTGCTGACCTTGTAGAGCAGCCCGCGCGAGCTTGCGACCCACAGCTGGTTGCCTGCGAGTACGGGGCCGGTCCAGAAGATCGGGCCCTTGCGATCCTTCTCGTCGCGATACTGCTGCAGCTGGGTCATCCAGCGTACACGCCCGGTCGAGCGGGCAATCGCCAGCAGGCGCGCATCATCGGTCAGCGTGAAGATCCACTCGCCCGCGATGGCCGGGGTCGAGATGCCGGCGAGGTTGAGTTCCCAGATGCGCTGGCCGGTCAGCAGTTCATAAGCCGCCATGCGCCCGCCCTGCCCCAAAGCATAAACGCGGCCGGAATCGATGATCGGATCGGCATCGATGTCGCTCAGCGCGCCGACCTCGGTCGAGATCGAAGTGCGGGCCAGCGCATCGGCCCACAGCGTACGGCCATTTTCATAGCGATAGGCGCTCAGCTCACCCGAGGAATAGCCGGCAATCACCGAACCCTGGCCAGCCGCAGGCGCGGCAACGCCAAACACGCCCGCTTGCGTGGCCGAGCCGCCTTCCTGCCATTCCAGCTCGCCATTGCTGGCGTTGAGCGAGAATATCTGGTTGTCCTGCGTCATTACATAAATCTGCCCGAAGGCGATGGTGGGCGAACCGCGCAGCGGCCCGGCAGGCTGGACCTTCCAGATTTCTGTGCCGTTATCGGCATCGAGCGCGACCACTTCGCCAACGCCGTTGGTGGCATAGACCCGGCCGCCATCGATGCTGGCGCCGCCGCCAAAGGCTGCGCTGGCAAGATCGCTGGCCACCTGCATGCGGTAGCGCCATAGCTGCGCGCCGGTCTTGGCGTCGAATGCAGTGACCACGCCGTCAGTGCCCACCGCCACCAGCTTGCCTTCGCCGACAACCGGTGCCGCGGCAAGGCGCCGCCGATCGGTGGACCCGGCAACCGATGCCGTCCACACCCGCGTCGGGGATTCCGACAGCGCCAGATGGCCATAAGACTTGCTGGCCGAACCGCCCGCCTGTGCCCAAGCTTGATTGACCTGCGCCGCGGGCAGAACCACGCTGACACCAGCCAGTGCCGGATCGACCGTAGCGCCGCTTTCGATCCGCGAAAGGACGGGAACACGCTCGCCCAGCGTTGGCGTCGTCTTCTTGTCACCGCCGCCAAACAGCCCCCCGCTGCATCCGGCAAGAGCCGCGCCGAGCATGGCCGCGGCGGCGATGGAACGGATGTTATTCAGCTTGATCATGCAATTCGATCCCAATTCAAAATCTGGTCAGTTACCGCGCTTCTGCGGCATTGGCGCCGGGCAGGCGCTGGTCTTCAATGAAGGAGTCCGGGTCCTCGATCGCGTCCACGCCCAGCAGCCCGGCCATTTGCCGTGCGCGCGTGCGCAAGGTCTCAGGCACGTCTTCGGCCCGGGCAATCTCGCCAAACAGCGTTCCTGCACGTGCCGTTTCCCCTTTTTCGAGATAGGCCATGGCTACCAGTTCACCCGCGCTGCCGAACCAGGCGTTGCCGGGCACCGCCAGCGGCTCCAGCCGCGCGATCACTTCATCGGGCTTGCGCGTATCGAAGCTGGCAGACATTTCGCGGATCGACGCGAGGTCGCGCAGTGCCGGGGGAGCATCCGAACTGGAGGCGACCTCCGCATAGAGCTTGACCGCATCGGCGGTGCGGCCCTGGTCCATGGCAATCCCCGCGCGCATCAACAGCGCGGCAGCTTTCGTTCCGCCTTCGCTTTCAGCGGCCAGGGCCGCTGCACTCGAATCCGCGCTTTCAAGATTTCCGGCCCCGGCCTGGTCCAGCGCAGCCACCAGCCGTTCCGACTGCGCTTCAAGCGCCGCTTCCTGGCGCGCATCCCAGAACAGATATCCGCCGAAAGCGAGGATCCCGGCAAGGACCACGCCCAGCAGTGGCCGGCCATACCTGGTCGCGAATTCGCGATACTGGTCCTCGCGCACCGCATCGTCGATCTCGCGCAGGATGACTTCGTCCTCCGCTGCCTTCTTTTCTTCGGAATTCTTTCCGCTACCGGGTATTAGCGCCACTGGCTGGCTCTTTCCTAAGCTGATTGGTCGTTTCCGCGCGGCTTTTAGGGGGCACGAGCGCTAACCGCAATGCCGCGTTGACAGTGTCCCCCGTCAGTTGAACGCGAGGTGAAGGAACGGCTCCTCACTCTGCCCTGCGAGAAGCACCGAGATAGATCTCGCGATACCGCTCGAACATGGCACGCTGTCCAAGCCGCTCGGCCGCAAGCGCACGATTGGCCGCGCCGATTTCGGCGCAAAGCGCAGGATCATCGAACAGGGCTTCCAGCGATGCTTCGCCCGCGGCGCGGTTCAGTACCTCGCGGTTCGGCGCGGAAGGCAAGGCAGCGGCTGCACTGCCGTTTTCGGCCAGGATCGCCTTGCCCGAAGCCATCGCGCGGACAGCGCCAAGCGGATCGGAAAACGGACCGCCGATATCGGCATAAAGATCGAATAGCGCGTAAGCGGCGGGGACATCGCCCAGCATGCCCGCCAAATGCACCCGATGGCTCATATCCCGCTCCGCCGCCATGGCGCGGACGACTTCAGGGTTGGCCGGCTCGCCGATCAAGACCAGCTGCCATTGGTCAGGCAGTTTCGCGACTGCGTCGATCAGATGGGCCGCACGATCAGGCACTTGCCCGTCCAGCCGGGTGCCGACCCACAATTCGCCCTTGCGCTTTATCAGTCCGGGCAACGCATCGTTTGGCGCTGGCGCCCCGTAGGCATCCGGATCGATCGCGCGCGGGATCACCGCGATCCTTCCATGCGGCACATGCCAGCGGCTGGCGGCTGCATCGGCAAGCGGCTGACCGCCCACGATCACGCGATGCGCCGTCGCCAGCGCCAGGCGGCGCGACCAGTTGCGGCGCGCGGAGAACTCTGCCGCCTCATCGTCGTCCAGCAGTATCTCGTGATGGATCAGCGGCGGCAGCGCAAAGCTTGTGCCGAACACGCGGTGTGCCAGGACGGCATTCATCGCGCCCCAGCCATAGGTCAGGACAAGGTCGTAGCCCGCCATTGCGCGCGCCAATTGCACCAGCTTGCCTGGCGTAGGGCGCCCCGCCAGCGTGGGAAAATCGCGCCGCAGGCGGGCACTTACGCCTTCGCCCATATGCGGGAGCGAGCAAGATTGGCCTTGTGCAACGGCAAATTCATGCTGGAAATCGGCGCCGAGCCCGCTGATCGCCTCGATACATTGCTGCGCCACAGCCCCATCGGGAAATCGCGCCAGAATGTGAAGTATGCGCACTTTGCCGCCGGTCTTTTCGCTCATTCCAGCCCGGCAAGCAACGCATCGACGGCGGCAAGCGATTCGGGCTCGTCAAAGGTGGGGGCGTGGCCCACACGCGGCACCGTGACGGCGCGCATTCCCGGGTGGCGCGCCTTCATCTCTGCTACAGTCTCGTCCGAAAGCAGGTCCGACAACTCGCCCCGCAGCACCAGCAAGGGCACCCCTGCCAGCGCATCGAAGGCCGGCCACAGATCGGGCGGCGCCGCGCCGCTCGGCTGGTTGAACGGCTCTGCAATCGCCATGTCGTAATCGAACGCGATCCGCCCGTTCTGCCCCAGCACCATGGTGCGCTTGGCCATATCCAGCCAGGTCTCGATGGTGAAATCGGGAAAGGATTCGCCGTGCGCTTCCTGCAAGGCGCGCGCGGCGTGCATCCAGGTAGGGAAGCTGCGCCCATGCCCGACATAGCCCGAAATCCGCTCGATCCCGGCCGGATTGAGTTCCGGGCCGATATCGTTGAGCACGACAGCCGCCAGCCGATCGGCATGGGCGGCAGCCATGATCATCGTCATCAGGCCGCCCATCGAGGTTCCGATCGAGACGAAGCGCTTGATCTGCAATTGCTCAAGCAGCGCCAGCAGATCCGCGACATAGGTTATCGGCATATAGGTTGCCGCGTCCTTGGCGTATTCGCTCATGCCGCGCCCGCGCATTTCGGGCACGATCACCCGGTGGCGATCGGAAAGGTGCGCTGCCAATGGCGCAAAATCGCGGGCATTGCGGGTCAACCCATGCAGGCACAGCACCGGCGGCCTGTCGTCAGGACCCGGATAATCGCGGTAGTGCAGTTTCAACCCGTCAGGGCTGGTCCAGTACTCGTCGGTGTAAGTTGCGCTCATCGTGGCTGCAGGCCTTGGCCAATTCGCGCGGGAAATCAAGTCGCGATGCGGCACCTGTCCTCTTGCGGCCTTGCACGCCAGCCCCCACTAAGGAGCCATGCCAAGCGATCCCCCAGCCGCGCCCTACCTCCCCGATCCGGCAATCACGGCGCTCGCGGACTGGCTTGGTGCGCCCGTCAACGCAGCCGATTTCCCGCGCGGCGAGCTGCGCTTCCGCAACCAGCGCTGGGCTGAGGCAGTCGGGCTTGGCGATCTGGCCGACGATCAGTGGACCCGCAATTTCGGGCGTTTCGAGCCCCTGCCGGACAATCTGCCGCAGCCGCTCGCGCTCAAATATCATGGCCACCAGTTCCGCGTGTACAATCCGGAAATCGGCGACGGCCGCGGATTCCTGTTTGCGCAAATGCGTGACGGATCGGGGCGATTGCTCGATCTTGGCACCAAGGGTTCGGGGCAGACGCCGTACAGCCGCGCGGGCGACGGGCGGCTGACGCTGAAGGGCGCGGTGCGTGAAATCCTCGCCACAGAGATGCTCGAAGCGCTGGGTGTGGACACGTCCAAGACGTTCTCCGTGATCGAGACGGGCGAGGAACTGTGGCGAAATGACGAGCCTTCCCCCACCCGCTCGGCCGTGATGGTGCGCCTTAGCCACGGGCATATCCGCATCGGCACCTTCCAGCGGCTGATGGCACTGGAAGAACGCGACCAAATGGCGCAGCTGGTCGATTATTGCCTTGCCCAATTTCCCGGACCACTGCCTCCCGACGACGCGCCGGGCCGGAGCGAACCGGCGGTGATCCTGCTGCATCAAGTGGTCGAGCGTCTGGCCGATCTGGCCGCGGGCTGGATGGTCGCGGGTTTCGTCCACGGCGTGCTCAACACTGACAATATGAACATTTCAGGCGAAAGCTTCGACTATGGCCCGTGGCGCTGGCTGCCGGCGTGGGACCCGGGCTTTACCGCCGCCTATTTCGACCAGGGCGGGCTCTATGCTTTCGGACGCCAGCCGGAAGCATTGCATTGGAATTGCGGCCAGCTGGCGGTGGCCTTGCGGCTGCTGGCGGAAAGCGAGCCGCTGATTGCCGCGCTGAACCGCTTTGGGCCGCTCTATATGCAAGCGGTCGCGCGGCGCTGGTGCTGGCGGCTCGGCATAGAGCAGCGCGGCGAGGAAGCCGACGCGCGGCTCGTTGCCGCTTGCGAAAAGGCTCTGCGCGAAACCGGGGCACAGCCCGATGCCTTCTTCCATGCGCATCGCGGCGGGCGCGCCGCAACTGGCGAACTCGGCGAGGCCCTGGAAGGCTACACGCCGGTCGATGACGCGCATGATTATTGGCGCGACGATGCCCCGCAGAGCATGCTGATCGACGAGGTCGAAGCACTGTGGTCCGCGATCGACGAGCGCGACGACTGGGGCCCGCTGCATGGCAAGATCGCCGCCCTTCGCCGCATGGGCGAAGCGCATGGCAAAGCCCCTGCACCCGCCGGCCATATCGCGAGCAAGGCGAGCTGAATGCCCCGCCCACAATCCCTCACCTGTGGCCAAGTGCGCCAAATCGCTTCCCATTTGCGCCTTACCCGACTAACCGCCTTGACCAAAGAGAGGGCACGGCCACAGCAGTGAGCGACCAAACCTATATCTCCTATGAACCCGCCACCGGCGCGGAACTCTGGCGCGGCGAGGCCAGCGACGTCGATGCCTGCGTCCAGGCGGCCCGCCGGGCGTGGCCTGAATGGGCGGCGCGTCCCTTGGCCAACCGGATCGAGATGTTGCGCCGCTTCGCCAATGAAGTGCTCGCTGCCAGCGACGAATTGGCAAGGCTTATCGCGCGCGAAACCGGCAAGCCGCTGTGGGAAGCGCGGACCGAGGTGGAATCGGTCATCAACAAGGTCGAGATCTCGGTCAACGCCTATGCCGAACGGACCGGCAAGAAGAAGCTCGACAGCGCACTGCAGGGTATGGCCGCCGTCCGCCACAAGCCGCATGGGGTGATGGTGGTGCTGGGGCCCTACAACTTCCCCGCACACCTGCCCAACGGGCATATCGTGCCGGCTCTGATCGCGGGCAACACGATCGTGTTCAAGCCGAGCGAGAAGACCCCGGCGGTGGGCGAATTGCTGGTCAAATGCTTCCACCGTGCGGGCATTCCCGAAGATGCCGTGCAACTGGTGATCGGCGGGATCGACGAGGGCAAGGCACTGGTCAGCCACAAGGGCATTGACGGCGTATTGTTCACCGGATCTGTGCAAGGCGGGATCGCCATCAATCGCACGCTGGCGACCAATCCGGCCAAGATCGTCGCGCTGGAAATGGGCGGCAACAATCCGATCGTGGCAATCGATACGCCGCTGCTGGCCGATGCCGCCGTGCTGATCGTACAGTCCGCCTTTACCAGCGCGGGCCAGCGCTGCACCGCCGCGCGGCGCTTGATCGTGCTCGACCATCTTTACGAACCGCTGATGGAAGAAGTGATCAAGCTGACGCGGCGGCTGATCATCGACGAGCCTTTTGCCGAGCCTGCTCCGTTCATGGGGCCGGTGATCGACAATCCCACCGCCGAAGCCCTGCTGGGCAGTTTTGTCCATCTGATCGCGCATGGCGCCAAGCCCTTGCTGCACTTGCGCCGGATCAAAGAGGACCTGCCTTTCCTGAGCCCCGGCATCATCGACACGACCGAGATGGCTGAGCGCCCTGACGTCGAACTGTTCGGCCCGCTGCTGCAGGTCATCCGGGTCAAGGATTTCGAAGCCGCGATTGCAGAAGCGAACAACACCCGCTTTGGCCTGTCAGCCTCGCTGATCGGGGGCAGCCCGCAGGATTATGACCGCTTCTGGGCCAATGTCAGGGCCGGGATCATCAACTGGAACCGGCCAACCAACGGTGCATCCTCAGCCGCGCCATTTGGCGGGGTGGGCCTGTCGGGCAATCATCGCCCGGCCGCCTATTATGCCGCGGATTATTGCGCCTATCCGGTGGCCAGCACCGAGATGAAGCAACCGCGCGCCACCATCGGGGTTGGCCTTACCGAAAAGTGACCGGGCCGAAATGCTGAAAGCGCCCCTGCGCTGCGACACACAGGGGCGCTTTCCACGGCCTGGTGGGGGCCGTGCCGGGACCGCTGGTGGAAGCGATCCAAGTCGTTAATTCAACTCAGTGGCTCAGCGGCAGCGCGAATTGCTCCGGTCGATCTCACGGCCCAGGATTGCGCCGCCAACCGCGCCGAGCAGAGTACCCAGCGCCTTGTCCCCGCGCCCGGCCAGTTCATTGCCGGCCAGGCCGCCCACGCCGGCGCCGATCAGCAGGCCGGTAGTGCCGTTTTCCCGGCGGCAGTAATAGCGGCCGTCGCGCCCGCGCCAGATGCGCGTGTCGCGATAGACCGGCTCGCCGTAATAGCGGCGATCGTGGCGGCCATAATAGCGATCATCGTAATCGTAATCGTCCCAGTGGCCATGCCGCTTCTTCTTGCGGTGCTCAGCGGTCAGGTCACCCAGCGGGCTGGCGAAGGAATATTCGCTGGCGCTAGGGCTGGCAGGCACTGGCATCTGCACAGCAGAGGCGGGCGCTGCCAGGGCAAGCGCCACGATGGCTGCGGGGCCGGCAAGCTGTTTTGCGAATGCGTTCGTCATCTTGTGCTCCTTCGCTTTTTCTGGCGCGGTCTGTCCGCGCTGTACGACTCGATGCATTCAGGTTTACGCACCTCAATATGAACGGTTTGCAACGCGTTTTTCAGGAAACCGTTCATGCGACGAAGCGAGCATTAGCGCGCGACGAATGGTCGCTTGCTGCCAACCGGAAGTGGGATTAGGGGCGCAACCACATGCAGACGCCCGACCAGCACGGCCAGCCATCGGGCCTTCCCGCAGCGCTGGGTGCCTATCTGATCTGGAGCATGCTGCCGCTCTACCTGCTGCTGGTGAAGAGCGTACCGCCGTTCGAGTTCGTCGGCTGGCGGATCATCTGGACCCTGCCGATCTGCCTGCTGATCGTGGCCGTGCGGCGCCAGTTTCCGGCGCTGCGCGAAGCATTTTCCAGTGCGCGCAGCATGATGCTGTTGTGTCTCAGCGCCGCGCTGATCGGGCTGAACTGGTTCGTTTATGTCTGGGCGATCCAGCGCGACAATGTCTATGCGGCTAGCCTCGGCTATTACCTCAACCCGCTGCTCAACGTGCTGCTCGGCACAGTCTTCCTGGGCGAGCGCCTGTCGCGGCTTCAATGGACCGCCGTGGGCATCGCCAGCGTGGCAGTTGCGCTATTGCTGGGCGGCGCGTTGACGACACTGTGGATTAGCCTCGCCCTTGCGTGCAGCTTCGGCCTTTACGGGTTGGTTCGCAAGCAGGTCGCGGTCGGAGCGCTGCCGGGACTGACGGTCGAGAGCGCACTGCTGCTGCCGGTCGCGGGCGGGATCGCCTGGTGGTATGCGGCCAGCCCGGCGGGCTCGTCCTTCGGGCATGACCTGTGGATCAGCCTCGCAATCGTTCTCGGGGGCGTGGTGACGGCGGTGCCGCTGCTGCTGTTCGCGATCGCCGCGCGGCGGATGGATTACTCGACGCTTGGCTTCATCCAATATCTGACGCCGACCATCGTCTTCCTACTGGGGCTTACCGTGTTCCGCGAGGAACTGCGCCCAGCCCAACTCGGCAGTTTCGTGCTGATCTGGACAGCGATCGCAATTTTCGTGTGGGACCTGCTGCGGCGGCGCCGCAAGCCCGCCGCTATCTAGCTCGCGATGCGCCAGCCGAGCACTTGCCCGGCGTGGAACGGCACGACTTCGCTGCCCCCGGCGGACACCGCATCGGGCACTTTCACTTCGGCGCGTTCCAGCGTGATGCTGTCTTCATTGACCGGCAAGCCATAGAAGGCGGGGCCATGGAGCGAAGCGAAGCCTTCGAAACGGTCCAGCGCGCCTTCCTCGTCGAACACCGCCAGGTAGCTTTCCAGCGCATAGGGTGCGTTGAAAATCCCTGCGCAACCGCAGGCGGATTCCTTGGTGTGGCGTTCGTGCGGGGCGCTGTCTGTGCCAAGGAAGAACTTCGCACTGCCGCTGGTCGCCGCCTTGCGCAGCGCCAGCCGGTGGGTCTCGCGCTTGGCCACGGGCAGGCAGTAGTTGTGCGGCTGGATCCCGCCCACCAGCATCGCGTTGCGATTGATGTGGAGGTGCTGCGGCGTGATCGTCGCTGCGACATTCGGCCCCGCCTCAAGCACGAAATCAACCGCGTCGCTGGTGGTGATGTGTTCGAACACGACCTTCAGCCCGGGAAAATCGCGGGTGATGCGGCGCAAGTGCCGCTCGATGAATTCGGCCTCGCGATCGAACACGTCGATATTATGGTCGGTCACTTCGCCATGGACGCAGAGCACGATGCCCTCGGCCTCCATCCGCGCCAGCACCGGATCGATCTTCGCAACATCGGTCACGCCGCTCGCCGAATTGGTCGTCGCCCCAGCCGGATAGAGCTTGGCGGCGGTGAACACGCCTTCAGCCGCGCCGCGCGCAAGGTCGTCCGGATCGGTGTTGTCGGTAAGATAGCAGGTCATCAGCGGCATGAAGTTGATGCCCGCGGGCACGGCGCCAAGGATGCGCTCGCGATAGGCCGCAGCCCGCGCCGTATCGGTCACCGGCGGGGTAAGGTTGGGCATCCACGATCGCGCGGGCGAACTGGCGCGCGGTATAGGGCACCACGTCGCGCATCATGTCGCCATCGCGGAAATGCAGGTGCCAATCATCAGGGCGGCGGATCGTGAGTGTGTCGGTCATCACGCGAGGCTCTAGTCGCGCGCGCGCCCTCTTTCCAGTACCGATCGCAGGCCCTAGAGGCGCGGCGATGAAGATCGGATTCCTTACCTGCCCCGGCACCATGCCAGGATCACCCACCCGCCGCGACGACGCCTTCGAACATGACTATCAGGTCGATGCGATCCGGCCCGCGCTGGAAGCATGCGGCGGAAGCCTGGTCGAAATCGAATGGCGGGCGCCGCTCGATGCCTTCGCCGGATGCGAGCTGGTGCTGGTGGGCACCCCGTGGGACTATTGGGATTTCGAGCAGGCGTTTCTCGACAAGCTCGACGCGCTCGAAGGCGCGGGCATCATCGTGTGCAATCCGCACGCACTGGTGCGCTGGAACTCGCGCAAGACCTACCTGCGCGACCTCGCGGAATGCGGCGCGGCGACAATCCCCACGCTGTGGGTCGAGCAACCGGCCGCGGCAGACATTGGTGCCGCTTTCGATATGTTCGACTGCGAGACCGTCGTTGCCAAGCGGCAGGTCGGCGCCGGCGCAGAAGGCCAGTCGATCCATCGCAAGGGCGGAGTACGGGGCGACTGGGCTATGGCCTATCCAGCGATGATCCAGCCTTACCTGCCGCAAATCGCCAGCGAGGGCGAATATTCGTTCCTGTTTATCGATGGCGCCTTCTCGCATGCGCTGGTCAAGCGGCCCGCAGCGGGCGATTATCGCGTCCAGTCGCTTTACGGCGGGACCGAGGAAGCGATCCAACCTGAGGCCGCAGACCTGGCAGCCGCGCAAGCGGTGGTCGATGCAATCCCGTTCGACACGCCGCTCTACGCCCGGATCGACATGGTGCGCGGCGAAGATGGCACGCTGCTGCTTATGGAAGCCGAGCTGATCGAACCCTATCTCTATCCCTTGCAGGGCCCGGAACTGGGGCCACGACTGGCCGAAGCCATTACGAAGAGGATCGACAAGCCATGACTGCCACCCGCCTGAACAACCGCGCCGTCATTCGCTTGTCCGCGCTGGACGAGAGCGAAGATGTCCGCAGCTTCCTGCAGGGGCTGGTCACCAATGACGTGACGGGCGCCCTGCCCGCCTATGCCGCACTGCTCTCAGCGCAGGGCAAGGCGATGTTCGATTTTCTTGTCTGGGCCGGTGGCGACGACCTGCTGCTCGATTGCGAGGCGGACGCTGCCGATGAGCTGGTCAAGCGGCTCTCGCTCTATCGCTTGCGGCGCAAGATCGCGATTGGGCGCGACGAGGCGCTGGCGGTACACTGGAGCACTGACGCGCAAGAAGGCGCTTCACCTGATCCGCGCCTACCACAGCTCGGCTGGCGCTGGCTCGCGCCTGCCGATCCGGCCGACGAGTCCGCCGATGCCGCCTGGCTGGCGCATCGCCTGGCGCTCGGCGTGCCGGAGGGGCGCGCCGAACTCGGCGATATCCTGTGGCTGGAAACCAATGCTGCCGAACTGAACGGGGTCAGCTTCACCAAGGGCTGTTATGTCGGGCAGGAAAATACCGCACGGATGAACTGGCGGCAAAAGGTCAACCGGCGGCTGGTGGTGGTGCCACTGGCGCAGTCCGAGGAGAAGCGCCGCAAGATTGCCTATCCGGAGCTCGGCTCGGCGGTCGATCACTTGCGGGTCGAGGATATTGATGCCGCGATCGTCCCCGAGTGGATGCGCGAGGCGGTTACGCCAGCTGATTGAAAGCGGCGATCGAAGTTTTCCAGCATGCGCTGCGCCCGGTCGCGCGCGGCAGAATCCGGCAAGCCGAGCGAGCGCGCCAGCGCCTTACCGATCAGTGCATCGCCCATCGCCATCAACACCAACGCCAGCGTGTCTTCATGCACCCGCATAACTTCGCCGGTGTGAGTCGCTTCTTCCTGCGCGATATCGTCGACCAGCTGGTGGATCGTCTCAACGATCGGGCTCAGCGCATCTTCGTTGCCGGTCAGGATCATCCAGCTGGCGAGCGCGCCCGCCCCTTCCTTGTCGAAGGCATCAAAGGCGAGGTCGACCACTTCACGCGGGCTGCCCAGCCCGGCGCGGCTGGCGCGGACTGCGTCCCTAATCGTCTCACACACGGTTTCGGCCAGATGCCGGGCCAGTTCCTTCTGAAGGCCAGATGCCGAACCGAAATGATGCAGCAGGTTCGCGTGCGTGCGGCCAATCCGCGCGGCCACTGCCTTCAGGGTAACCGATTGCGGCCCTGTCTCGATCAGCAGGGCCCGCGCCGCTTCCAGGGCGGAACTCCGCGATTCTTCGGGGGTTAAACGCTTGCGACTTGTCATTGCATTCTGACCTGAAAGATTCCCACCCGTTAAGCGACCCCGATTGGCTTGGCCTAAAGTGCTCGCGCGCCAGCGGCAAGACCTGCAATGTCCCTATCACCGCTCGCGATGGCGCGTGCTGCACCCGCGAAGAGACTATTGACATCAATGTCAGTAACATCTATTGACACTCTTGTCAGTAAGTTTCTCTGGAGTTGCCAAGTGAACGCCCCAGCCAAGATCGATCTCGACGCCGTCACCCGTCGCGATCCGACCCCGACCGATCTCGAAATCACCGTGCGCGATGAGCGCTTCAACCGCAACACCACCCCGCGCCGCTGGTGGGCGGGCGAACCGTTCGGCACCGCCTGGCACAATGCGCTGTCAGCCACTTTCCCGCGCGGCGAAGCCTTCTTTATCGAAGCCGTTAAGGCACACCGCGACGGCGCCCCGCCCAAGCTGGCGGCAGAAATCCGCGCTTTCGTGAAACAGGAAATCAACCACACCCGCGAACACATCGCTTTCAACCGTCTGGCCGAGGATCATGGCTATGACATCAAGGCAATCGACAAGCGGGTCGAGGAAATGCTCAACCTGACCAAGGGTCGCCCGGAGATCCTCAATCTCGCCGCAACCATGGCGCTCGAGCATTACACTGCGATGATGGCGAGCGAATTCCTCAAGAATCCCAAGCATTTCGAAAATGCCGAACCGGAAGTCCGCAATATGTGGCGCTGGCATGCGGCCGAAGAAATCGAGCACAAGGGCGTCGCTTATGACACCTGGAACCACGCGACCAGCGACTGGACGCCGTTCAAGCGCTGGAAGGTCCGTAGCCTGATGATGCTGATCGTGACCGGCCGGTTTTTCAAGAACCGCTGGGAAGACACGATGAACCTGCTCGCGCAAGATGGCATCACCGGCTGGAAGGCGCGCTGGGGCCTGTTCAAGTATCTGGCATGGTCGCCGGGCGTCGTGCGCCGGATTTTCCCGGCCTGGCTGGCATACTTCAAGCCCGGCTTCCACCCGTGGGATCACGACGATCGCGAGCTGATCGGCCTTTATGAAGGCGAATTCACCGACGCGCTGCTGCAACCGGCCGAGTGATCACAGCAAACCGATAACAAAAGGCCCCGCGAGCGATCGCGGGGCCTTTTTCGTTGTCAGGCGGCGTGCATCACGCAGGCCTCGCCCTCGCACAGGTCGAGCGCATATTCCGCGGTCGGCGCTTCCGCCCCCCGGCCACAGCTGTGGCGACTGACGATCCTTCCGGTGGGCGCGAAGCCCAGCTTCGAGAGGACCCGGCCCGACGCGGGATTGTCGAGGAAATGACTGGCAACGAGCCGCCGATAGCCAAGCGTCGCGGCGATCTCGATCACGCCGCGCCCAGCCTCGGTCGCATAACCCTGGCCCCAGTGCGGCCGCGCGATCCAGTAACCCATCTCGACGTCACGTCCGTGTGGATCGATCCCGATGCAGCCGACCAGCGCCGCATCGCGCGACCGCGTGATCAGGAAACGCGGGAAATGCGGATCGACCGGCGCTTCGACGAAACTGCGGGCGTCTGCAGGTTGGTATGGCCATGGGGCACGGGCAAGGTTCCGCACCACGCCTTCATCGGCGATCCCGGCGTGGACCGCTCGCCAGTCTTCCGGCCATGCCGGGCGCAGCAGCAACCGTTCGGTGCAATGGAACATCGGACTTCTCCCATTCGGCCCCGCTCCGGGCTCCTAGACCGGACGCGTGACAATTGCGTGATGGCGAAACTAAGTGTCGCCGCGGGTTTTCAGAGGGAGAAACGACAAGAGGGAGACGGGCCCCCTGATTTAACAGGAAAGCCCCATCTCCCTCTTTGGCTGCCGGTGTGACCCGGCTGGGACCGTCCCGTTTGGACGATCCCTTTAACGAACCGTCCGGTTATTCGGCTGCTTGCGCAATCATGTCTACCGACACGTATTTGCGACCAAGCTTGCCCTGATGGAATCGCACCACACCGTTTTCGAGCGCGAACAGGGTATGATCCCGGCCCATGCCGACATTGGCGCCCGGATAGACGCGCGTGCCGCGCTGGCGCACGATGATGTTGCCGCCGACCACTTCCTGGCCGCCGAACTTCTTCACACCAAGGCGACGGCCAGCTGAGTCGCGACCGTTACGCGATGAACCGCCTGCTTTTTTATGTGCCATGGTCCGTAATCCTTACTTCTTGTCCGCCGCTTTCTTGGCGGGGGCTTTCTTGGCCGGAGCCGACTTCTCGGCTGCTTCCTTCTTCGGCGCAGCCTTCTTGGCGGCGGTTGCGCCGGTCTTGGCCGGAGCTTCTGCTTTCGCCTTCGTGCTCTTGCTCACTTCGGCGCCCTTGGCGGGTTCCGATGCTTCCTTCTTGGGGGCAGCCTTCTTGGCGGCGCCCTCGCCCACTGCCACGATGCGCAGGAGGGTCATCTGCTGGCGGTGGCCGTTCTTGCGGCGATAGTTGTGCCGGCGGCGCTTCTTGAAAACGACGACCTTCTCGCTCTTGGCTTGGGCGATGATCTCAGCGGAAACCGAAACCTTCGAGGCATCGGCCAGCTTGTCGCCTTCACCGGCAAGCAGGACATCGCCCAGCGTCACGGTGTCGCCGGCTTCGCCAGCGAGCTTTTCAACTGCAATCTTGTCTCCGGCGGCAACCCGGTATTGTTTGCCGCCCGTGCGCACTACTGCGAACATGGTGGTAATACTCTCAATCTAAAGCTGTGCCCTGCCGCTATCGAAAGGGCGCACCCGACGCCCCACCGATTGGTGGCGCCGGAAAGAAGCGTGCCGTTAGGGGAAAGGGCTCGCCAAGTCAACGTCGGATCGGCGCTTTTTGCATTCTGTCGCCCCGAACCGAAATGGTGGCGCCAGCGCTTGTCCATGCTATGCGGTGGCTCCTATGATGCGCGCCCTTATTCGTCCAGCATTACCGCTGCTTGCCATGGCCACACTGATTTCTGCCTGCGCAGGCAGTGCCGACCGATATCCATCGCTGTCACTGCGCGATTTCGAACGGGTGCAGGGCCAGTTCCCGACCGCCGATTCGCAACCAGAGCAACTCCGCCCCTCTCCGCTGCCCGTCGCAGCCGTGGAACAGATAAGTGACGCGATCGGCGAGGCGCGCACCCGCCACTCCCAATTCCTGGCGCAGGCAGAAAAGGCACGCGGCGTCGTCAGTGCGGCCCGTGGCAGCAATCCCGATGACAAGCGCTGGGCGATGGCGCTGATTGAAATCGCCGAGCTGGATTCGCACCATGGGGTGACAACCGGCCTGCTGGCTGACCTTGATGCGCTCTATGCCAAGGCTTCGCTCGAATTCCAGCAACGCGAAGAAGTCGCGCAGGCGCAAGCCGAGATTGCGCAGATGGTCGCATCGGAACAGCAGACGATCGACGAATTGGCCGGTCTGCTTGGCCCGGCCTGAAACGCTACCTTTATAAAGCTAGCGCGGGGCCGATTGCTCGACCCCGCGCACTGCCGGCTCCCGTCCGGGAAGGTAGGGGGACTAGATAGTTGCGGCTATCGTCACCACCGCAAGTCCCCACAGGAGTACGAGGACCGGCAGAACCAATACTTGCGTCGCGGCATCGCGGGCGCGCAGCCGCCCGGTGTGCGTCATCACGCCGCGGCTGGCGAAATCGTCGAGGTCGAGCGAACGGGCCTTCTTCGTGTCCGGCCGGAGCCGCGTCCAGATCGTCGGAACTCCGAACCCGGCGATGATAATCCCGGCGAAAATGACCATCGGTATGATCAGCCCCGGATTGCCGAAAGCCATCGCCGTAATCGCAAGGAAACCGAGATAGCAGGCCACCGTGGCGCCATAGAGCGCTTTGGGCAGTTCGAACGAGCGATCAACATTGGTCGCAACGCGAGGCGCATCCACGATGCGGGCTTTTTCGGCAATCAATTCAGGGGCAATAAGCTTCGACATGACGATGTCTCCTTCCGTTGAGACATCTTCTAGCTACGCACCGAATCGCGCGCCTTGACCTGGATCAAAAAGGCCCGATTATTCACCCCAGCGGGCACGATCGGCATAATCTTCGGCACGCGGTTCGATCCAGTGCCAGCCATCAGCGCGCTTCTCGCGCTTCCAGAACCATGCCGCGCTTTTCAAGTGATCCATGCAGAAATCGACCGCGTCGATCGCCGCGCGGCGGTGGAGCGCGGCCGCCGAAACGCAGACAATCGGCTCGCCGGGGCGCAGCAGGCCGATCCGGTGGACCATCAGCAGGCCCAGCAATTCGAACCGGGCAAAGGCGCGATCGGCCAGTTCGTGCATCCCCGGCAGCGTCAACGGTTCGTAATGCGTCAGTTCGAGTGCCTCGACGCCTTCGTCGGTGCGCACTTCGCCAACGAAGGTGCACACCCCGCCCAGCCCCGGATTGGCCTGCGTGAATGGACCGATCAGCGTGCCGGGAATAAACATCTGATCGAGCAGGCGGATGTCACGCATCGGCACGAAGCTATCCCCCGCTGACGGGCGGCAGCAGCGCGACTTCGTCACCATGCTTTGCCTCAAGGCATGTCCGATCCGACAATACCTTACCATTGATCGCAATAAGGGTTCGCCGATCTTCGGCTGCCTTGGCAATATCCGGATTCACTTGGTCATGCAGAAGGGCGAGGAGATCAGGCCAATCAAGTTCTCCCGAGCTTGAGAAGAATTCGGATTCCGCCGTGCCTGCAACATCCGCAAGCTTGCCAAGATAAAGAACGCGCACAGACATGGCCTATCTCGTCATTCCCGCGAAAGCGGGAATCCAGTCTACAACATCAGTGGCTCCGCTCTGGATCCCCGCTTTCGCGGGGATGACGATGGTGGGCGTTTCCAGCATCTTCTAGCCCCCCGTCATCGACATGTGCCGCGGCTGGGCAGGTTCCGCGCCGCGCTGCGAAATATCGAAGTGGTGCTTTTCCGGCTTGATCCGCATCGCTTCATTGAGCGCTGCCTGAAGGTTCGCATCGGGGTCGTCCGAGCGCAGCGCCGCGCGCAGATCGACCCGCTCGCCGCCGCCGAGGCACGGATAGAGCTGCCCGGTCGCGGTCACCCGTAGCCGGTTGCAGCCGGCACAGAAATTGTTGGTGAGCGGGGTAATCATGCCCAGCCGACCGCCGGTCTCCTCGACCCGGTCATAGCGCGCCGGCCCGCCCGTCGAATCGCTCAACGGTGTCAGCGTCCAGCGCTGCGCCAGGCGCGCACGGACTTCGGTCAGCGGCAGGTAGTGATCAACCCGGTCCTCCTCAACCTCGCCCAGCGGCATAACTTCGATCAGCGTCAGGTCGAAACCCTCGCCATGCGCCCAGCCGACCAGATCGGGGATCTCGTCCTCGTTGATGCCCTTGAGCGCTACGGTGTTGAGCTTGACCTTGAGCCCTGCAGCCTTGGCCGCGGCAATCCCCTCGAGAACCTGCGGCAAGACATCCCGCCGCGAAAGCTGCGCGAATTTTGCGCGGTCACGGGTATCGAGCGAGATATTGACGCGCTTCACGCCGGCCGCCGCCAGGTCATCGGCGTACCCGGCCAATTGCGTCGCGTTGGTGGTGAGCGTCAGCTCTTCCAGCCCCTTCCCCAATTCCCGCCCCAACGCACGGAACAGGTCCACGATGTCGCGCCGGACCAGCGGCTCGCCCCCGGTAACGCGGATCTTGGTCACCCCGCGCGCAATGAAGCCAAGCGACAGTCGGTACAGTTCCTCAAGGCTCAGCACTTCCTTGCGCGGCAGGAAGGTCATCCGTTCAGGCATGCAATAGGAACAGCGCAGGTCGCAGCGATCGGTCACCGACAGCCGCAGATAACTGATCCGGCGCTGGAAGCCGTCGACCAGCGGCTTGGCGTCCGTTTGCGGAAGCAGGATATCCCTTACTCTAGTCATGCAGTGGAAGATATTGCCCGGTGATGCCCGGCGCATCCCTCAAATATGCCAGCATGGCAGAAATTGCCGCAGTGTCGCCACCGCCGACCACGTTCACCCGTTTCGGCGCATAGGCGCGAGCCAGGTCGCGCGCGAGAGCGCGGCGCCAGTCGTCATGGTCGTTTGGAGCGGCAGGCAGGATGATCACCAGCGCGTCATTATCGCCCGCTATCAATTCGCGCGCCCGATCGAGCTGGGCACGATGGAATTCGGCGGCGGCATCAAGCGGTGCCGGGGGCAACGCATCAATCCGCAGCTCCGCCTGCGCCATTTCAGCGCCGCTCGCGATGGAGGGTGATGCCGATCTTCTCGTTTGCTTCGGCAATCGCAAGCTTGACGATCTTGACCGTCACTGCCTCGACCCGCGCATCCTGCGCGAACAGCGTGGCGCAGATATGGTCCGCTACCGCCTCGATCAGCTTGAAATGCACCCCCGGCGGCAATGCATCGGAAGCGGCGAACTTCAAATCCATGTAATTCTTGCTCGCATCGAGCGGCGTATCGGGCGCGTAATGATCGGCCACCTTCAGCCGCGCCTGGATGGTGATCCTCAGCGGCTGCGGTTTGCCGGTCTCTTCCGAATAGATGCCGGTCAGGACATCATGTTCGAAATCGGCAACTTCGAGGTGAAGAGTGTCATGCATTAACCGCAAACCCTATGGCATCTTTCCCACTGGCCGATGACATTTGCAGCGCCATAAGTCCATCCGGTGGAGGAAAAACTGCATATGCCAGTCAATGCACATGGTTTATTAACCATATCGCAATAGCCAGAGCAGGTAACGAGGGAAGACACGCTATGGCCACCCAGTATCTGACCGATGATATGCAGACGGGCACCCGTACGCAGTCAAGCGCACCGCGACGCTATTTGTTCGGGCCGGTGCGCGATTTCCTGACCTTCGGCGGATCCTCACTGGTGTTGCTTCCAGTGGTTCTGGCGCTTCCAGCTGATCGATTTGTAGCCACCTTCGCCTTTGCCGCACTGCTGCTGGCACATGTCATCAATCATCCGCATTTCGCCCATTCATACCAGATCTTTTACCGCGGCTTCGCGAAGAAAGCCTTCGCAGGCTCGATCGGTCGGGAGATGCAGCTGCGCTATCTGTTCGCCGGTATCGTGGCACCGGCGCTGCTCGCCCTGTTCCTCGTCACCGCCGTCGCGGCAGGTGAAGTGCGTACGCTGGGCTATGCTGCCAATGCCATGGCGCTATTTGTCGGCTGGCATTATGTCAAGCAAGGCTATGGCCTGCTGATGGTTGATTGCGCCCTGAAGAAACGTTTCTTCGGTGATCGGGACAAGAAAGTCCTGCTAGTCAACAGCTATGCCGTTTGGCTGTCTGCCTGGGCTTACGGCAACGCCAAGATATCGAAAACGTCGCTGTGGGGGATCGAGTATTTCACTTTCGCGATCCCCGAATGGATCGTTTTCGTTGGCATCGCGATTGCCAGCATTACCTCGGCCTTGACGCTTGCAGTGCTTGTCCAGGGTTTCCGCGAGCGGGGTCAGCTGCCCTGGAACGGAATCCTGGCCTATTTCGTCAGCATTTACCTGTGGCTGGCATTTGTGTCGGTCAACCCGCTGTGGCTGCTGATCACGCCGGCCTTGCATTCGCTGCAATATCTTGCGGTCGTCTGGCGGTTCGAGACGAATTACGCGACAGCGCTGAATGCCCCCGCTTCCGGCACAGCCGACGAAAAGGGCTGGAACAGCTCGCGCAACCGCGTGCGCCTGCACATCCTGGTGTTTGTGATGATCGGCGCTGTCGCCGGCTTCATCGGCTTCTGGGGCGCACCGCTGTTGCTGACAGCCGCAGCTGAAGCACCGCAAAAGGCCTTGGGCGCAGGTGTCTTCCTGTTCTCGGCATGGGTATTCATCAATGTCCATCACTACTTCATGGACAATGTGATGTGGCGCCGTAACAATCCCGACACCAAGCTCTATCTCTTCGGCTAACGCGCTGCCGGTCCTCAGACCGGTTCCCAGCTAACCCGAATTGCTCCAACGCGCGAAAATTGCTGTTGGCAGCAGGCGCGCGCCCTCGCCCGTCTCCTGCACCGCCAAATCGCCGTGCTCGATCGTGCCGGGCAGATCGCGGAACAGTTCCTCGACCAGGCCGGCGAGCGCAAGGCTGCTCATGCGCACGGCATAGACGGTCAGGAACAGGAAGCGGCTCTCGCTGTCCAGCAGCTTGCGGCAATCTGCCAGCAGGCCCGGCAGCCCCTCTTCCAATCGCCAGGTTTCATTGTTCGGCCCGCGCCCGAATTTCGGCGGGTCGAGGATGACCCCGTCATAGCGCCGGGCGCGCCGCACTTCGCGTGCGGTAAACTTGGCCGCGTCGTCAACCAGCCAGCGGATCGGCGCTTCTTCCATTCCCGATAGCGCCGCATTCTCGCGTGCCTGCGCCACCGATTTCTTGCTGGCATCGACATGGGTTACCTTGCCATGGCGGCTGAGTGCGAGCGAGCCAACACCGGTATAACCGAACAGGTTCAATGTCTCGGCGTCGTCACACCCGGACAGTTGCGCGCGCATCCAGTCCCACACCGGCGCCATGTCAGGGAAGAATTGCAGATGGCGGAAGGGCGTCGGCTGTGCGGTAAAATTCACTTCGTTCCAGCTGACCGGCCAGCCCGCTTGGGGCAGCGAGGGATCAAGCTGCCAGCGCCCGCCGCCATCCTCGTCCGAGCCCGGAATGAATTCGCCCATCGCGGGCCAATCGGCCAGGCGCGGCGTCCACATCGCCTGCGGTTCTGGCCGGATGAACGCATGCGGGCCAAAGCTCTCGAATTTGCGCCCATGCCCGCTGTCGAGCAGGCGATAGCCGCCTTCCCAGCCCTCGCCCACCATCAGCAACGGATCGCGGACGAGCTTGGCCATCAGGCAGCAGGGCTCGCATGCTGGCTGACGAAGTCGCGCACCGCGTCATATTCACCGGTCAACTCAGTGTAGGATTCCTCGCGGGCGAACAGGTCACCGATCCGCGCGGGTAATGCCGGGCGCAGGCCCGTCGCACGTTCGACTGCTTCCGGGAATTTCGCCGGATGGGCGGTAGCGAGCGTGACGATCGGGATTGCGGCGTCAAGCTGGCTCGCGCGTGCGGCATGCAGGCCCACGGCGGTATGCGGGTCGATCACTTCGCCGGCATGCTCGTACGCCCAGCGCAGCGCCTGCAGCACCTGCTCCTGATCGGCGCGGGCGCTGGTGAACAGCGCGGCTGCGCCTTCGCGCTGCGCATTGGTGAGGCGCATCGCCTTGCTGGCTTCGAAGCCGCGCATCTGATCCGCCATCGCGGCGCCGTCTCGCCCGCCAACATCGAACAGCAATCGTTCGAAATTGGAAGAGACCTGGATATCCATCGAAGGGGTGGCGGTGGGCGTGACCGTACCGGCGGAATAGTCGCCTTCGGACAGGGCGCGGTGAAGGATGTCGTTGACATTGGTGGCGACGATCAGCTGCGCCACCGGCAGGCCCATCTGCGCCGCGACATATCCTGCGAAGACGTCGCCAAAATTGCCGGTCGGCACGCTGAAAGCGACCGGGCGGTGCGGAGCGCCCAGCTGCAATGCACAGGCGAAGTAATAGACCACCTGCGCCATCAACCGCGCCCAGTTGATCGAATTGACCGCGCCGATGTTGAACCGGCTGGTCATTTGGGCATCGCCGAACATGCGCTTCACCATCGCCTGGGCATCGTCGAAGCTGCCATCGATCGCGATATTGTGGACGTTGGGCGCGCGCACCGTGGTCATCTGCCGGCGCTGGACGTCGCTCACCCGCCCCTTGGGATGGAGCATGAAGATGTCGACGCCTTCGCGTCCAGCCACCGCATCGATCGCAGCCGAGCCGGTGTCACCGCTGGTCGCCCCAACGATGGTGAGGTTTGACTTGCGGCGGCTGAGGAAGGTTTCAAACAGCAAGCCCAGCAGTTGCAGCGCGACATCCTTGAACGCGAGCGTAGGCCCGTGAAACAGCTCGAGCAGCCATTGCCGCTCATCCAGCTGGACCAGCGGCGTCACCGCATCATGCGCGAAGCGGCCATAGGCCTGGCGGCACAGCGTGCGCAGTTCGTCCTCGGTCAGGGAACCTTCGACAAACGGCAGCATCACCCTTGTCGCCAGCTCGGCATAGGGCAGCCCTGCCATGGCGGCGATTTCCGCCTCGCTGAACCGCGGCCATTCGGTCGGCAGGTAAAGCCCGCCATCGCTGGCCAGGCCTGCCAGCGTGACCCCTTCGAAATCGAGCGCCGCTGCGCTGCCCCTGGTCGAGATATATTGCATTGCGGAACGGCGGTTAGACGCGCGCGCGGGCGAGAGCAAGAAAGAGCGGCTTTGCGGGCTTCAATCTTGCCCTTTGATGCGCTTGCGGATCGCCAGCCAGTAGATCACCAGCGCGGTCAGCGCGAAGAAGAACCACTGCCCGGCATAGGCGAGGTGGTTATTGGGCAGGTCGCGCGGATCGGGTTTGGCGAGCGGCTTGAGCCCCGCAAGTGGCGGGTCGGCCTGTACGCGCGCTCCATCGGCACCGCCCGGCGTGATCAAGCCTGCGACGGGGCCGCCCTGGAAATCAGGGAAATCGGGCCGGTCAGACCAGCCCAGCTTCACGTCCGCCGGCCCCCTCCCCGTTTCGCATCGCACGATCTGGGCGAAGCCCGAACGGCCATTTTCGGCGCGTCCCGAGATGGCTTCGCGGGACAGGACTTTCGTGCAGTCGAACGCAGTCGGGTGGAACAGATTACTTTCGAGTGCGGCGCCGCTATCGGAGGGAAAAGGCCGGAGTTCATTGCTGGAGAGCGCTTGTTCGTATTTCGCGATCAGCGCCGCCTTCTCCTCCGCACGGCCAAGCTGCCAGATGCCGAGCGCAACCATGGTCGCGGCCGCTGCCAGCACCACGATCGTCGGGATAATCGGTATCGAGCGCGTCTTCGCCATGGCTCAGTCTTCTCCTTGACGGGCTGCGTTGTCGCCTGCTTGCCATGCCGATTGCCCCGCTGGCGTTGCGGCTTCCCCCTGTTCCATCGCGGTTGCGACAACGAAAAGCGTTTCGCCCATGACCATCGACCCCATTAACAGCCGCATGGCGCCCCATATCGGGAGAGTCAGCAGGCGCCGCAAGGGTGAGGCAAAGGACGCTCCGGTTAAAATTTCCCGGCATTCGAAGCCGCATTCGGCCAGCATCATCGGCAAGTGGCTGGCAAGGATCGGGCTGATGTGGCGCTGCGACCGATAGCTGCGCTCACCGAAGCCCCATAGTTCGCCGGTCAGGGCAAACTTGATCCGCGCCTCGAAGAACTGGATATTCGGAGTAGAGATCACCAGCGCCCCGCCCGGGGCAAGCAGCTGGTGGCACTGGCGCAGGAACGCGCGCGGATTGTCGAGGTGCTCGATCACTTCGGAGGCTGTAATGCAAGCAAATGGCGGGCCCCCGATTTCGTCGGCGAAGGCCCCGTTGAAGTCGCATTCCCAGAATGCGTCGACTTCCTCCGCGATGTGGCGCGACAAATCCGCACCGCTCAGGCGCAAATAGCCTGCATCCCTAAGCCGGGCGATCAAGGCTCCGGTATAGGCACCCAGATCTAGAATGCGCCCGGCGATATCGACATGGCGCGAAACAAGTTCGGCTATCCTTGCGTGCGTTCCCGGGGCGGCGGCAACTGGATGCGGGCCATAGGTCTCGATCGGCCGCCGCAGCAGGCTCACAAGTCTGGGCCTTCCTGATCTTGGCCTGCTTTCTCGTCGCTGCCTGAGGCCGCAATCGCCTCACCCGCCTTGTTGCGATATTCCGCCGCCAGAAGGGCCGCCTTCGAAACGCGCAAGCCGCCCACGACTGCCCCAACGGTCAGCGGGATCCAGATCAGCGCATGGACCCAGAACGGCGGGCTGGCAGCCACATCCAGCCAGATCGCCAGCGCGACCATCACCGCGCCGATAATCAACGTCAGGAAACCGGCAGGCCCATCGCCGACATTGAAGCGGTTGTAATCGAGCCCGCACACACGGCACCGGCTGGCGAACTGGATCACTCCCGCGAACAGCGTCTTGGCGCCGCATTGCGGGCACAAACCGAAAAGGGCAGCCTGGCGCCATGAAATCGCTGCGCCGGGCTGCCCCTTTGGTTGGTCGGGACTTGCGTCCCGGTGCATTAGTGAACCGGAGCGCCCCAGCCGCCCCAGATGTAGACGGCAACGAACAGGAACAGCCACACCACATCGACAAAGTGCCAGTACCATGCAGCCGCTTCAAACCCGAAGTGCTGGCGCGGGGTGAAGTGCCCGGCATAGGCCCGCACCAGGCAGACGATCAGGAAGATCGTGCCGATCAGCACGTGGAAGCCGTGGAACCCGGTCGCCATGTAAAAGGCCGAGCTATAGGTGTTGGTGCCGAAAGCGAAGGGCGCGATCGAATATTCATAAACCTGGATCGCCGTGAACAGTGCGCCCAGCAGGATGGTGGCCCACAGGCCTTGCTTCAGCCCTTCGCGGTCACCATGGATCAGCGCATGGTGCGCCCAGGTAACCGTGGTGCCCGAACACAGCAGGATCAGCGTGTTCAGCAGCGGAAGCTGGAAGGCGTTGAGCACTTCAATACCCGCAGCCGGGAATGTGCGTGCAGCCGCCTCGCCATCCTGGCCGAACAGGCTCGTAACCAGCCCGTCTTCAGCCACCGTGATCGGCGCCGGGAACAGGGCGAAGTCGAAGAACGCCCAGAACCAGCCGACGAAGAACATCACTTCCGAAGCGATGAACAGGATCATGCCGTAGCGCATGTGCAGTTGCACCACCGGGGTATGATCGCCGCCCTGGGCTTCCTTCACGATGTTGCTGAACCAGCTGAAGAAGGTCGCAATCAGGCCGGCAATGCCAAGACCCAGCACGATCTTGCCTGCACCGCCAAAGGTCTCGGGATGCATGAACAGCACCATGCCGGTAGTGAAGGTCAGCGCCGAAATCGAGCCGATCAGCGGCCAGATATCCGGTTCAAGGATGTGGTAATCGTGGTTCTTGGTTCCAGCCATGAGATTTTCCCGTCTGTCGGCTCTTATCTGATTGGTCCCGTCCTTAGATTGGCTCTGCGGACGGGTCCAGAGTGTTACAATTCCGGTTCCGCAGCCGCATTGAGCGACTTGTGGAAAGTGTAGCTCAAGGTGATCTGTTCGACCCCCTTCATGTTCTCGTCTTCCAGCGCAGCCGGATCGATGAAGTAGAGCACCGGCATGTGCACTTCCTCGCCTGGCTGCAGCGTCTGCTCGGTAAAGCAGAAGCACTGGATCTTGTTGAAATAGCGGCCCGCCTGCTCCGGCTCGACATTGAAGGTCGCGGTACCGGTGATCGGAACGCTGGAATTGTTCCGCGCGACATAGGTCGCCATGTCGCGCACGCCGATCTGCACGGTGTCGGTGGTCTGGTCAGGGCGGAACGTCCACGGCACGTCGCGCGCGACCGAACCGTCAAAGCGGATCGAAATGGTCTTGCCTGCAGCCATCCCAAGCTGCTCCGCACGCTGCGCCTCGGCTTCGCTCGCAACCTGGGTGGTCCCGCCAAATCCGGTGACGCGGCAGAACAGGTCATACAGCGGCACGGCGGCATAGCCGAGCCCCAGCATCGCCAGCGCGCCCATAAAGGCATAGATGCCGGTCTTGAGGTTCTTCTGTTCGAGCGATTGGGCGGCGGAATTCATCTATCCGTCTCCGATCCTGACGATGGTGATTGCGTAGAACAGCACCACCATGAACAGCAGCAAGCCGCCAAGCACCAGATTTCGGCTCTTCTGGCGGCGGCGGAATTCGGCTTCATCTTCAGGTGTCATGCGATCCACCCCTGCTGGCGCGCAAGAGCGTCAACCACCAGCGCTGCAAACAGCGCGAAGAGATAGAGGATGCTGTAAGCGAACAGCGTTTTTTCCGGCTTCATCTTGTCGCCTTCAACCGAAGTGCGGAACGCAACCGGAAATGACAGCGCAAGGAATGCCAGCGTCAGCGCCAGCGCGGTAAGCCCGTAGATCGCGCCAGTGCCGCCGATCAGCCATGGCGCAACCGCAATCGGCACAAGCAGAATGGAGTAGGCCAGGATCTGGCGGCGGGTGGCGCGCTCGCCCGCAACAACCGGCATCATCGGGATTCCTGACCTTGGCGTAATCGGACTTCACAAACAGCGCCAGCGCCCAGAAATGCGGCGGGGTCCAGAAGAATATGATCGCAAACAAAAGCACCGGCATCAAGGTGACGTCGCCGGTCACTGCGACCCAGCCGATCATCGGCGGGAATGCGCCCGCGCCGCCGCCAATCACGATGTTCTGCGGCGTACGCGGCTTCAGCCACATGGTGTAGATCACCGCGTAATAGACGATCGCCACCGCCAGGATGCTTGCCGCGAGCCAACCCACGCCAAGCCCCATGATGATCACCGATGCGACCGAGAGCGCGATACCGAAGTCGCGTGCGTCGGTCGGGTTCATGCGTCCTGCCGGAAGCGGCCGGTTCGCAGTCCGCTTCATGCCTGCATCAATCTCCGCTTCCCACCACTGGTTGATGACGGCGGAACCGCCAGCGCCCATGGCAATGCACAGGATTGCGGTGAAGCCGATCACGGGATGGATCGAGCCCGGCGCTGCCAGCAATCCGCACAGGCCGGTGAAGATCACCAGCCGCATCACGCCCGGCTTGGTCAGCGCGAGGAAATCGCGCCAATCGGCCGGCATGGTGGTTGCAGTTGTGGCAGTCATCGCTTGCGTGTCTCAATCAAAGCGAGCCGTCCGGCTCTTGAGTGGAAGGGCGCACCTTGCAGCGCGCCCTCCGGATCGTTTTCTGCGCCCAGCGGCAGCGCGTCAGGCCTGCACCGGACGGTGATCGTGGTAATCGTGATGATCCTCGATCACCGGCAGCGTTTCGAACTGGTGGAACGGCGGCGGGCTCGACAGCGTCCACTCGAGCGTGGTCGCGCCTTCACCCCACGGGTTTGCCGCAGCCTTCTTGCCGGCCAGGAATGCGTAGGCCAGGTTGGCGAAGAAGATCAGCATCGAACCGGCCATGATGTAATAGCCCATCGAACTGATCTGGTTCCAGTAGCTGTAGGCTTCCGTGAAGTCCGGATAGCGGCGCGGCATGCCCTGCATCCCCAGGAAGTGCTGCGGGAAGAAGATCACGTTCACGCCGATGAAGAAGCCCCAGAAGTGCAGGTGCGAAAGGAATTCGCTGTGCATCCGGCCGCTCATCTTCGGGAACCAGTAGTAGAACCCGGCGAACAGCGAGAATACCGCGCCCATCGACAGCACGTAGTGGAAGTGCGCCACCACGTAGTAGGTGTCATGCAGGTTGTCGTCGATGCCGCCATTGGCCAGCACCACGCCGGTTACGCCACCAACGGTGAACAGGAAGATGAAGCCCATCGCCCAGACCATCGGCGATTTGAACTCAACGCTGCCGCCCCACATGGTCGCGATCCAGCTGAAGATTTTCACGCCGGTCGGCACCGCGATGACCATGGTCGCTGCAGTGAAATACATCTTCGTGTTCACGTCGAGGCCGACGGTGTACATGTGGTGCGCCCACACGATGAAGCCGACCACGCCGATCGCCACCATGGCATAGGCCATGCCGAGATAGCCGAACACCGGCTTGCGGCTGAAGGTCGCCACGATCTGGCTGATCATGCCGAAGCCCGGCAGGATCATGATGTAGACTTCAGGGTGGCCGAAGAACCAGAACAGGTGCTGGTACAGGATCGGGTCACCACCGCCAGCCGGATCGAAGAAGGTCGTGCCGAAGTTACGGTCGGTCAACAGCATGGTGATCGCCGCGGCGAGCACCGGCAGCGCCAGCAGCAGCAGGAATGCGGTAACCAGCACCGACCACACGAACAGCGGCATCTTGTGCAGCGTCATGCCCGGCGCGCGCATGTTGAAGATGGTGGTGATGAAGTTGGTCGCGCCGAGGATCGAGCCGGCACCGGCAAGGTGCAGCGAGAAGATCGCGAAGTCGACCGCGGGGCCCTGCGAGCCGGTGGTCGAAAGCGGCGCATAAACGGTCCAGCCCACGCCTGCACCCAGGCCCGTGCCGCCCGGCACGAACATCGAGAACAGCAAG
This sequence comes from Altererythrobacter sp. BO-6, assembly GCF_011047315.1. Classification (NCBI taxonomy): domain Bacteria; kingdom Pseudomonadati; phylum Pseudomonadota; class Alphaproteobacteria; order Sphingomonadales; family Erythrobacteraceae; genus Altererythrobacter; species Altererythrobacter sp. BO-6. The sequence goes on from NZ_CP049259.1 coordinate 702,276, forward strand.
CTGAAGAAGCCGACCACGGTCAGCCAGAACGAAATGTTGTTCATCCGCGGGAAGGCCATGTCCGGCGCACCGATCATCAGCGGTACGAACCAGTTGCCGAAGCCGCCGATCATCGCCGGCATGACCATGAAGAACACCATGATCAGGCCGTGCGCGGTGATGAACACGTTCCACATGTGGTAGTTCTGGTCCATCGCGGTGCCGTCACCACCCAGCAGGTTTACCCAGAACTGCAGGTACTGGATGCCCGGCTCGGCCAGTTCCAGCCGCATCACGCCGGAAATGGCGCCGCCCACGATCCCCGCGATGATCGCGAAAATCAGGTAGAGCGTGCCGATGTCCTTGTGATTGGTCGACATGAACCAGCGGGCGAAGAAGCCCGGCTTGTGGTCCGCATGATCATGAGCATGATCGGCGTGCGGAGCGAAACCTTCTGCGGTAGTGGCCATCGTTCAAATACTCTCTGGCTTATTCAATTCGTTCAGGCGGCGGGCGCTGCGGCGGCTGCGTCTGTGGCGGGTGCCTCGGCAGCGACTTCATCACCGGCGACGGTGCCACCCTGCTCGCGGACCCAAGCTTCCCACTGGTCGCGCGGGAGCGCTTCGACCGTGATCGGCATGAAGCCGTGGCGGGCGCCGCACAGCTCGGAGCACTGGCCGTAATAGACGCCTGGCTCATCGATGATCAGCATCTTCTCGTTCAGGCGCCCCGGCACAGCGTCCAGCTTGAACCACAGGCTCGGCACGGCGAAGGCATGGATCACGTCAGCCGCGGTCGTCTGGATGCGCAGCGGGGTGTTCGCCGGCACAACCATGCGCTTGTCCACGGCCAGCTGGTAGGGCTCGCCCGCCTTTACCGCATCTTCAGCCGAAAGCATGTTCGAGATCACTTCAAACCCGCCATTGTCGGGATAGGTATAACCCCAATACCACTGGTATCCGGTGACCTTGATTGTCACGGCGTCTTCGGGCGGGGTCTGGTATTGCTTGGCGAGGAGCTGGATCGAGGGAACCGCGATCACCAGCAGCACGATGACTGGCACCACGGTCCAGATCACTTCGATCAGCGTGTTGTGCGTCGTCTTCGAAGGGGTCGGATTGGCGCGGCGGTTGTAACGCACGATCACCCACAGCAGCAGGCCGAGCACGAACAGGCTGATGATCGTGATGATCGGCAGCAGGATCGAGTCATGCATCCACAGGGCGTAATCGCCATTAGGGGAGAATTGCTCCTGAAAGCCGAGACGGCCATCGACCGGCATACCTTTGCCTGCGGTCGGCGCCATCGGCGTGTAGGCAGGAGCAGCTTCCACAGCGGTGGTTTCCGCGGCAGCGGCAGCTTCATCCTGTGCCAGCGCGGTGCGCGGCGCAATCGCAAGCAGCACGGCAATGGCGAGCATGGAGATAAGAAGATAGGCACGGCGGCCCATGTGACGCAAAATCATCTGTCTGACGCTTTCCGCTTCATTCGTGTTCTGTAACCCCCACGGTTTAAAGCGATAAACCGCGACAGCCAACCCAAACACCCGGCATTACTGCCAGGATTGACCGGCCCTATAGGCGCGCTTGCCCCCTGCCTCAAGCGCTTCTAGGGAGAAAATTATGCAAGGCCGGATGATCCCGGTGCAACCAGCGCAAGATTGGGGATAACTCACGCATGACCGAAGACGAAGTGCTGTCCGAATTCCGTAGCTGCGGCGCCCTGTTGGAAGGGCACTTCAAGCTCTCGTCCGGGCGGCATAGCGCACATTACCTGCAATGCGCCCGGGTGTTGATGAATCCCGAGCGCGCCGGGCGGCTGGCGCTGGCATTGGCACAAAAGCTGCCGCGGGAGATTCGCAGCAAGATCGATGTCGTGGTTTCGCCTGCCATGGGTGGCCTCATCATCGGGCACGAGATGGGCCGCGCCCTGGGCAAGGACGCGATGTTCCTTGAGCGCCCCGATGGAGTATTCCACCTGCGCCGTGGATTCGCGCTTGAGCCGGGCGCACGGGTGCTAATGGTCGAGGATGTCGTCACGACGGGCCTCTCCAGCCGCGAGGCGATCGATGCGGTCGGCACCGAAGGCGGCGAAGTCATCGCCGAAGTCGCACTGGTCGATCGTTCGGGCGGCGAGGCTGACCTTGGCGTGCCGTTTTTCCCGCTGGTAGCACTCAATTTCCCGACCTACGCTGAAGACGAGGTCCCTGCAGAACTCGCGGCCATTCCGGTCACCAAGCCGGGCAGCCGCGCCTGACATGGCCGGCGTCCACAATCCGGGCCGCTTGCGGCTGGGCGTGAACATCGACCACGTTGCGACCATCCGTAACGCCCGCGGCGGCGACCATCCGGATCCGGTGCGCGCGGCAGAGATCGTGGCCCGCGTTGGCGGTGACGGGATCACTGCGCACCTGCGCGAAGACCGGCGCCACATTCGCGACGAGGACCTCGCGCGGATTCAGGCTGCGACCGACCTGCCGCTCAACCTGGAAATGGCGGCGACGGAAGAAATGCTGGCGATCGCGCTGCGCCACAAGCCGCACGCAGCCTGCATCGTCCCCGAGAAGCGCGAGGAGCGCACCACCGAAGGCGGGCTTGATGCGGCAGGGCTGCACAATCAGCTCGCCCCGATCGTGACGAGGCTGGCGGACGCCGGCATCCGCGTCAGCCTGTTCATCGAGGCGAGCGAGCGCCAGCTCGATGCTGCGCTGCGCCTCGGCGCACCGGTGGTCGAATTCCATACCGGCGAATACGCCCACGCGCATCTTGATGGCGACGCCGAGAAACTGTCTGCCGAGCTAAAGCGAATCGCCGACATGGCCGCGCTCGCAGCCAAGAACGGGATCGAGCCGCACGCCGGCCACGGCCTCACCTACGAAAACGTCCAGCCGATCGCGGCGATCCCCCAGCTCGCCGAACTCAACATCGGGCATTACCTGATCGGCGAGGCAGTGTTCGTCGGCCTGGAAAATGCGGTGCGGCGGATGCGCCAGTTGATGGACGACGCGCGGTGAACAACGCTGCCAGCCCCGCACAAGCCTTGTGGGCCCTGGCCGGCGCTATCCCCTTCCTGCTGAGCATCGCGCTGCTGGGCTATGCGCTCAGCAATCGGGTTATCGTTGTTTTTGCGATCGGCTGGTTTGTGCTGCAAATCTTCGGTTATTCGATGACGCTGAAGCTGGCAAAGGGCGATCCCGCGCATTATCTGGTCAAAGGGCAAGTGCTGCTCCACTGGATCGCGCTGATGCTGCTCGGCGCGCTGCTGCTAAAGGCGAACGGATGATCATCGGGCTCGGCTCCGACCTCTGCAATATCGAGCGGATCGCGAATTCGCTGGATCGCTTTGGCGAGCGGTTCGAGATGCGCGTGTTTACCGAAATCGAGATCGCCAAGGCGCGCCGCCGCCCCTTCACCATTGCCGGCACCTATGCCAAGCGCTTCGCCGCCAAAGAGGCCTTCAGCAAGGCCGTGGGCACCGGCTTCCGGCGCGGGGTATTCATGAAAGACATCGGCGTTATCAACGCCCCATCAGGCGCTCCGACGCTCGCTCTGACAGGTGGCGCGGCGAATCGGCTTGCGGAATTGACGCCGCATGGCCATGAGGCGCTCATTCATCTCACCCTCACCGACGATCATCCATGGGCCCAGGCTTACGTCATCATCGAAGCACGGCCCCTTTAGATATGCAGACCGGCACTGACACTGTGAACACGAATATCGAAAAGACGGACGGGAAAGCCGCCGAGGACAAGGTCAACTGGATCGCCGAGATCCGCGGGCTGGCGCTGATGCTGCTGGCTGTGCTGGCGTTCCACAGCCTGGTAGCCAAGCCGTTCTACATCCCCTCCACCTCGATGATGCCGACGCTTTACGTTGGGGACCGGCTGGTGGTGAGCAAATATCCCTATGGCTGGAGCTGGGCCTCGGCCAGTTTTCACCTGCTGCCGCGCAGCGATTGGCGCATCTGGGCCGATACGCCGGAATATGGCGATATCGTGATCCCAGTCCATCCGATCCGCGACGAAGACTACATCAAGCGCGTGGTCGCGCTGCCGGGTGACCGGATTGCCGTGCGCGATGGCCGGATCATCCTCAACGGCGTGCCGGTAAAGCGCGAAGTGGTGCCGCCGGTGAAGATCCCGTTCGAACCGGAACTGCTGTGCGAAGGCGGCCCCTGCCTCAGCGCGTTCACCAACTATCTGGTTCGCGAAGCCGACGGGAAACAGTATTTCGAAGTGCCGGCCTATCGCGAAACGCTGCCCAATGGCGCGAGCTATCTCGTGATCGACCATCTGGAAGACCAGCCGCTCGACAATTTTGACGAGATGACCATCCCTGAAGGCCATGTCTTCGTGATGGGCGACAACCGCGACCATTCGGCCGACAGCCGCGAGCTTTACAGCCCGCGCGGGTTAATGGGGCCGGTGCCGCTGGAGAATATCGGTGGACGCGCCGAATTCATCACCTTCTCGCTCGACGGTTCGACCACCTGGAACCCGGTGAGCTGGTACACCAGCCTGCGCGGCGATCGGGCCTGGACCACGCTGCGCCCCGCAAAGGCCGAGCAAGGCCCGTCCGGCGAGTAAGCCAGCGATGGCAAAGAAGTTCCTCTATGTGATTGCCGCGATCATCGTGCTGGTGATTGCCGCCGCGATCGTGCTGCGCGTTTGGGCGCAAGAGCTGACCGCGCTGGCGATGGTCCCTTCAGCCGAATTCGAAGCGCCCTCGGCACTTGCGCAGAACGCCTATGCCGATCCGGCGATGTGGTATTCGCATCCGGGGCTGGCAACGGACAAGGACCCTGCGCGCTGGCAACCTGGCTATGCCAATGATCGCGGACTGCTGCCGACACCGGCAGAGCCGGGGCCGCCGCCTTTTGCCGTGTTCTTCGTCCATCCCACCAGCTATCTGGATCGCTCAAACTGGAACGCGCCGCTGGATGATGCCGAAGCGAACCGCGTCACAGGCATCTATTTGCGCGGCATGGCGAGCCCATTTAATGGCGCACAGGCAATCTGGGCGCCGCGCTATCGCCAGGCCACTTTTGGCGCTTTCCTGACTGACCAGACCGAAGCCCAGCAAGCGCTCGATGCCGCCTATAGCGATGTCAAACAGGCCTTCGCCGCCTTCGTGGCGGAAACCGAACCGGGCACGCCGATCGTCCTTGCCGGGCATAGCCAGGGGACGCTCCACTTGTTGAGGCTGTTGAAGGAGGACATAGCGGGAACGCCGCTCGCTGCGCGTGTCGCTGCGGTATACGCTGTGGGCTGGCCTGTTTCTATCCAGCATGACCTTCCGGCGCTGGGCCTTCCCCGCTGTTCCAGCCAAAACCAGCCCGGCTGCATCATGAGCTGGTCGAGCTTCGCCGAGCCGGCTGACCCCTCGCCGCTGCTCGAAACCTACGCCGGGTCCACTGGCTTCGATGGCGTGAAGCGCGGCACCAGCCCGATCCTGTGTACCAACCCGCTGACCGGCGGCGCTGAAAGCGCTGCTCCCGCCACGCTGAACCTCGGCACGCTCAAGCCCGATGGCGACTTGAGCAATGGTTCACTGGTCACCGCGGCAGTCCCCGCGCGCTGCGACACCCGCGGCCTGCTGCTGATCGGCGATCCGCCGGAAATGGGCCGCTATGTACTGCCCGGCAACAATTACCACGTCTACGATATCCCGCTGTTCTGGGCCAATGTGCAGGCCGATGTCGCCCGGCGAGTGGAAGCGTGGGCGAAGCGCCCTTGATCACCGACCGCGCAGGCGAACTGCGCGAGGCTTTGCCCGATGGCGGCACTTTGCTCGGCCTCGACCTTGGCACCAAGACGATTGGCATCGCCACTTGCGACGCCGGCTGGCGTTTCGCCACGGCGGGCAAGACCCTGCCCCGCGGCAAGTTCGGGCGCGATCGCGAGGCGCTGGCGGCGCTGATCAAGCAGCGCGGCATCGCCGGGATCGTGATCGGCCTGCCGCGTAACATGGACGGCAGCGAGGGCCCGCGCGCGCAGGCGAGCCGCGCCTATGCCCGCAATTTGGCAGAGGCCTTCGCCCTGCCGGTGCTGTTGTGGGATGAGCGTTGGTCGACTCAAAGCGCAGAAGCCGCGATGATCGGGCAGGACATGAGCCGGGCCAAACGCGCCGAGAAGATCGACAGCCACGCTGCCGCAGTGATTCTTCAAGGCGCGATCGATGCGCTGGCGGGGAATGCCTTCTAACTGACTTCGAGCGCCGACCGCTTCTGCCGCGCGACAGCTTCCAGCATCCGGTTGCCCGACAATTCCGCCTCGCGCCACAGAGCATCGCGGCTACCCGCATCGCCAAACAGCAGGTCGCGCGCTTCATAACTCGCCAGCCGCAGCCGATCGCTCGGATGGCTCCGCCCGAAACATTCGGCAAGGTCCAGCGCCTCGTCCAGCCCGGTTGCCACAGCCACGCGCAGGAACACTTCGGTCGAATTGGGGCTGAGCACCCGCGTCACGCTCCCTTCCTCCAGATCGAAGCCGTACTGGTCATACCAATGCTGCGCGGGATCGACATGCATCACGTTGAGCGAGACCGACAGGCTTTCCGGCGGGACCTGGCTGTGGATGTCTTCATGCGCGCGATAGAGCATCAGCTTGCCTTCGCTCAGCGCGCTGCGCTCCTTGAAGCGAAGCTGCGCCCGTTCCCCCGCATAGCCCGTCACCATTTCATAGTCGTATTCGTAATAGTCGCTGCGGTATCCGGGGCCGAAATAGCCGCAGGTCAGGAAAGAGAAATTGTGATCGTGCGGAATGCCATAGACAAAGGTCCTGGCACCGCTCGTCTGGAAGCAATGGTCGCGCTTTGACGGCCAGATATTGGCGCGCAGGAATACATTGCCGAACAGCGGGCTAAGCATGATCGCTTGCGGGCCATAGTCGCTATTGACCTGGGCGTTCTTGCCCGCGGCCTTGAGTTGCTCGATCAGCAAGTCACCCAGGAACGTCCGATTGTTACAAAGCTTGCGCAACCAATGTGCGCCCTCTGCCAGCCGCTCTTCGCATCGGGGGTCGAAGTGCATCGCCGCAATCGCCTCTACACATTCGCCCAGGCTGCATTGCTCGCGGGAGGGACTGTCAATCAGACGGGGCACGCCACTTCCCCTCGTTTCCCGAGTTGCGGATAGGCCTGTCGCAACTGCGCGGCGAGTTGTGCGGCCGCGGCGGACAGCGGATCGCCCGCAGATCGGGCAATGTCCGACAATAATGTGAACCCAAGCTGCGGATCGAGTGCGAGCGTATGCCGCAGCGCCTCCCAGCGGGTGTGATCGTGCCCTTTGCGGGCGTGTCGGCCGATGGCAGCGGCGGCGTCGGTGCGGCCCATCGCCCCCAGTACCGCGATCGCCATTTCGTGCTGGCTGGCGCGCTTGTCGCCGCTCGATTGCATCAGCAGCTCTCCACCCGGATAGGCGAATTCGCGGGTTGGCTCGGGTTGCTCGGGCACACGGGTCAGCTGCAGCGTCACAAGCCGGCCATGCACGCTTTCAACCTGGCGGCACATCGCTTCGCCCTCGATGGTAATGCGGTCGCCAACCTGCCAGTCGCAAGCTTCAGCATCAATTGCAGCCGATGTCGTCCTGTCTTCCGCAATCCGGAAGATCCGGCCCGCTCCCGCCCCGGCCAGGACGATTTCATGTTGGACCCGGTCGGAGAACACAGCAGAACGGGCTTCGGCCGGCGCATCAATCCGGGCATAGGACGATACCGCCAGCGCCGCTCCTCGCTCAGCCGCGATCTGCACCATGGAATATCCCCCGGCATGGTGGTGGCGCGCCGGGATTTGCGCCAGGGGATGCTCGCGCAAGGTCGCCACGAGGCCGGCACTCCAGTCGGCAACGAAGTCCTGCGCTTTCCCGACTGAGCGAAACAGCTCGCCAAGCACAGGCAATCTGTCCACGTCCTCACCGCCCGCAAAGCGGCGAAATTCGGCAAGAATAGCGCTTGTGCCATCGAGCGCCAGCCAGCGCTGCCGCGTTTCTGCCATCGCCTGGCGCGAGCGGCGCTGCGCGGCACGATCGCCACGAAGCGCCGCAATTCGGGGATCGATCCGCAACTCAACAGTCCTGAGCGAACGTGTCAGCGGGTGATGACATCGTAGACGTAGACCATGATCGCCACGATCGTATCGTCATAATTTGCCGCGAGTTGCGTTGCGCTGCCATAAAGACCAGTGGCAAGGTCAAGTCCGGGGAGCGAGTTCAAATCGATTTGCGGAATATTCATAAGTTAGTCTCCACGCTAAACGCACCCGGCATGACTGCCGCGGTGGCCTGCGCAGAATGGCCGAGCCCACCCTCGCTAAGAAGTTAAAAGATTGTAATAACACGATTAACTCGGAACCAGGATCGCAATGCCTACTCCCCTACCTCCCTTTGATCCCAAGCAGGCGGCTGGATTTTTCTTCCGCCATGGTCACACCGGCTGGCTCGGGCTGCGCTACAGCGATCACGGGGATGACTGGGTCGAGCTGGAACTGCCGTGGCGCGAAGACTTGCTGGGGGAAGAGGAGCGCCATGTGCTGGCTTCAGGCCCGATCATCAGCCTGCTCGACATGGCATCGGGCATGAGCATCTGGACTGCGAGCAAGGTCTTCTCGCCGGTCGCCACGCTTGATCTGAGAGTGGACTATCAACGCCCGGCAAGGGAGCGCAGCGCGGTAAAGGGTCGTGTCGAGTGTTATCGCCGCACCCGCTCCGCCGCCTTCGTCCGCGGAATCGCCTATGACGAGGATCCGGCCGATCCGGTGGCAACCATGGCTGGCGTATTCATGACCATTGCAAGGGATCCGCGCAGTGCCAGCCAAGCATGATCTCGAACGCTACCTGACGGCCTATGCGCGGTCACTGGGGATTGAGCCGCACGACATCGAAGACGGCATGCCTGTGCTCAAGATCGCGTTCAGCGGTGTTGTCGAGGGCAGGCCGGGCGCACTTCACGGCGGCGCAACCAGCGGCTTGCTGGAGACGGCGGGCTATGCCGCGCTCAGAGCGCGGTTGCAGCGCGACGGGCGCAACCCGCAGCTGAAGCCGATCAACATTACCGTCCAGTTCCTGAGCGCGGGGAAGCAGAAGGTCACTTACGCCAAGGGCCGGATCACGCGGCTGGGGCGGCGCAATGCGAACGTGTCGGTAGAGGCGTGGCAGGACGATCGCGAACGGCCGATTGCGACCGCTATCATGAACATATTGATGGCCGACCGCGAGGGTTAACGTTCGACCGGTTCCAGCTTCAAACCATCCTCGGTCAGCCTGACTTCGACCGGCACACCTTCAACTTCAGTTGTCACTCGCAAGCCATCCTGCTCGATCGAAAGCGTCGATCCGTTCTCATCGATCGGGATATCCTGTAGGCCGTCGATATCGAGCGGCTGGATCGGGCCTTCCGGGTCAGGGGCCTCGACAGGTTCGGCAGCTGTGGTGTCGGCCAGGGCATTGCGCATGAAATCGCGCCAGATCCGCGCAGGCAGGCCGCCCCCGGACACGCCGTTAAGCGGGGAATTGTCATCATTGCCGACCCACACCCCGACCACCAGGTCCCCGGCATAGCCGACGAACAGCGCATCGCGATGGTCCTGCGTCGTGCCGGTCTTGCCGAAGTTGGGGGCTGACAGCATCGCCGCCCTTCCCGTCCCGCGATTGATGGCGCTGCGCAGCAGGCGCTCCATGTCATTGTGAGTACGGCTGGAGAAGCGCGACTGGCCATCGAACAACCATTCGATCCAGCCCGGTTCCTCGCGCGGGAAGGCATGCGGTTCAACCGGATAGGCATTGGCAGCCACTGCGGCATAGGCGCTGGTCAGTTCGAGCAGCGTCATAGTGGACGTGCCCAGCGCCAGGCTGGGATCGCCTTCCGGCAGATCGGATGTCACGCCGAGGTCGCGTGCGGTGGCAATCACCCGCTTACTGCCGACCTGGTTGAGCAAGCGCACTGCCGCGACATTGCTCGACCGGGCAAAGGCATCCTCAAGCGTGATGCTATCGGAATAGGCATCGCGCGAATTCTTCGGACGATACGAGCCGGTCAGGATCGGCGAATTGTCGATCTTGTCGGTCGGCTTCATCCCGGCGCGCAAGGCAGCGAGGTAGACGAACAGCTTGAAGGTGGAGCCGGGCTGGCGGCGCGCCTGCGTGGCGCGGTTGAACGGTGAATTCCGGTAGTCCTTGCCCCCGATCATCGCCACCACTTCGCCGTTCGGGCGCATTGCCACCAGCGCCACCTGCGCTTTGCCCAGTGGCGCGCGCGAGACGACCCGCCCGGCGATCCCCTGCAACCGCGCGTCAAGCGTGGTGGTGAGGTTCAGCTTGGCATAGCTCGCTTCGGCATCCTTGCGCGCAATCGGCAGCGCCCAGTCAGCGAAATAGGTACCGGTGGGTAGGCGGTTGCGGGTCCGCACATCCAGCCGCGGCGCACGCAGCGAAGCGGCGCGCTGCTCGGTCAGGTAGCCTTCCTCGACCATCGCCGCGAGCACCAGCCTCATCCGCTCGCGCGCGAGTTCGTAATTCCTGGTCGGCGCCAGGCGCGAGGGAGCCTTGAGCAAGCCCGCCAGCATTGCCGCCTGCTCAGGGCGCAGTTTTTCCGGCTGGCGGTAGAAGTAATGCAGGCTGGCCGCGCGCAGGCCATACTGGTTGTCGCCGAAATAGGCGTTGGAGAGGTAGCGCGAGAGAATCTCGTCCTTGGTCAGCCATGCCTCCAGCCAGAATGCGATCAGCGCTTCACGCGCCTTGCGGGTCAGTGTCTGTTCCGGCGTCAGGAAGGTGAACTTGGCCAGCTGCTGGGTGATGGTGCTGCCTCCGCCCACCCCGGTCCAGGCGGCCCGGGCGATGCCGCGCGGATCGACGCCCCAATGGCTGTAGAAGCGGCGGTCCTCGATCGCGAGGAATGCCCCCACTACGTGATCGGGCAACTTGCTGGCGTCCACCGGCGCTTCAACCGAGGCACCGCTGCGCGCAATCGGTGTACCATCCGATGCCAGCAGGGTGATTTGCGGTGGCGCAATCGGTTCAAGCGACTTTCCGAGCGGCGCGGTTATCGCCAGCCACGCGACCAACGCGATGAACAACGCCAGGATCGCGGCGACAATCCGCACCGCCCACCAGCGCTTGCGCCGGCCGCGCCAATGGGCGGGCTGCCAAAATCGGGTCTCCGGCTCTTGCCAACGTTCGCCGAAGCGCGGGGGGGCGATCGTCTCCTTGCGTTTCCAGAAGTGCCAGCGCCGCTTGCGCGGGGCGGCCGGGTCCCAGTCGAACCTCTCGTCGAAATCGTCGAGCGCGCTGCCATAGGGGTCTTGCAGCGCATAAAAGCCCGCTTCCGGGCGATCATCCCAATCGCGCGAACGGGCAGACTTGGTTCGACGGGGGGATCGAAGCCAGGCGAACATCATACTGTGTTAGCCAATTAATACAGCGATGGCGAGCAATTTCTCGGGCCTTGAAGCCGAGCGTCCAGATCAGAGCTTCTTAGCCGCGCTTTCAGGCAGGTCTTCGTTGAAGACGCGCTGATAGTATTCGCTCACCAGCGTGCGCTCCGCCTCGTCGCACTTGTTGAGGAAGCTGAGCCGGAACGCAAAGCCGATCGATTTGAAAATCTCGGCATTCTGCGCCCAGGTCATCACCGTGCGCGGGCTCATCACCGTCGAGATATCGCCGTTCATGAAGCCCTGCCGGGTGAGATCGGCGACCTTGACCATGTTGGCGATGGTCTTGTCATCGGTTTCCGGGCTCTTGGTCTTGACGATTTCCTGCTCGACCTCGGGCGCGAGATAATTGAGCGCGACCACGATATTCCAGCGGTCCATCTGCGCCTGGTTGATCGCCTGCGTGCCGTGATAGAGCCCACTGGTGTCACCCAGCCCGACCGTGTTGGTGGTCGCAAACAGGCGGAAATATTTGTTCGGCGTGATCACCTTGTTCTGGTCAAGCAGGGTCAGCGCGCCTTGCGCTTCCAGCACGCGCTGGATCACGAACATCACGTCCGGCCGGCCCGCGTCATATTCGTCAAAGGTCAATGCGACCGGGTGCTGCAGCGCCCAGGGCAGGATGCCTTCCTTGAATTCGGTCACCTGCAAACCGTCGCGCAGCACGATCGCATCGCGACCGACCAGGTCGATACGGCTGATATGCGCATCAAGGTTCACGCGGACGCTGGGCCATTTCAGGCGCGCTGCGACCTGTTCAATATGGGTCGATTTGCCGGTACCGTGATAGCCCTGCACCATTACCCGGCGGTTGTGCGCAAAGCCGGCCAGGATCGCCAGCGTGGTGTCCGGATCGAACACATAGCTGGGGTCGACTTCCGGAACGCGCTCGTCCGCAAGGCTGAAGGCGGGCACCTGCCAGTCGACATCGATCCCGAACGCGTCACGGACGTCGATCGTCGTGTCGGGCGCGGCGAAGAGCGTGTTGGCGGTGCCGTCGTAATCGGATTGCATCAGGTTTTGCATCGTGCCGCAACGCCTAGACGGGAGTGATGGCTGCTGCAAGCGCCCAGCCGCCAACATTTTCATTAGGCTCACAATCGGTATATTGATGCGCGATGCCGCCGCCCGATCCGATCGAGAAACTGCGCCTGAGCCTCGTCGAGCGGGTCCGTGGCGTGTTCAACGATACCTCTGCCGGGCAGCAACCGGTGCCAGTGTCGGACGATGCCCTGTTCGAGCGCGATTCGCCGATCCGGCTGGTCCATGCCGATATTGTCGGGATGATGGTGGGGGGTATCCGCGCGCTGCTGCTGCAGATGCTTCATCCCGCGGCATTGCAGGGCGTGCTCGACCATTCCAATTTCCGCGAGGACATGCATGGGCGGCTGCGCCGCACCGCACGCTTTATCGCCGTCACCACCTTCGGCCACCGCGACGAAGCAATGAAGGCGATCGAGCGGGTCAACCGCATCCATTCGCAAGTGGCGGGAACACTACCCGACGGCGCGCCCTATTCGGCCACCGATCCGCGGACGCTGGCCTGGGTTCACGTGACCGAAGCCAGCAGTTTCCTGGCGGGGTACAAGCGCCATGTCCGGCCAGATATGCCGGGACATGAACAGGATGAGTATTACAGGCAGTTCGCGGTGATAGCGCGGGCGCTGGGTGCCGATCCCGTACCCACCAGCCGCAATGAGGCGGAAGAGCTTTTCCGCGAGCTGAGGGAGGATTTGCGCACGTCTCCCGCCGCGCGCGAAGTCGCACAACTTGTGCTGACGCAGCGCGCGCCGGGAACCCCGCCCGGCCTGCAAGCGATGCTGGGTGCCGATGCGGTCGAAATGTTGCCGCCGTTTGCGCGCACGATGCTGGGCCTGACCCGCCCGGGAATTGCCGCCCTGCCCGCGCGGGCGGCGACCTGGAGCATGGGCAAGACGCTGCGCTGGGCATTCAGGCAGGACTGAGCGGGCAAACCGGGAGAGACAGACGAAATGGCCGAATTCACATTCTATACCGTCGCGATGAGCCGCGGGCAGATTGCGCGCTGGGCCCTGCACGAATCGGGCGCGGACTACGAGCAGCAGGTGTTCACCTGGGAATCGCGCCCGCCCTCATTCACGGCGATCAATCCGATGAACAAGGTGCCCGCATTGGTGCATCACCATGGCGGGCATGACCACGTCGTGACCGAATGCGCGGCAATCTGTCATTACCTGGCCGAGACACATCCGGATACCGGACTGCTGCCCGACACGCACGAGAAAGCGGCCTATTTCCGCTGGCTGTTCTTTGCGGCCGGACCTCTCGAACAGGCGGTGGTGGCGCGGGCCATGGGCTGGGAAGTGCCGGAGGGGCGCAGTGGGATGGCCGGTTTCGGATCGCTGGACCTCACGCTTGACGCGGTGGATGGTTGGCTCTCCGCCAATGATCACGCCGCAGGCAGCCGGTTCACCATGGCCGACGTTTATCTGGGTAGCCAGTTTATCTGGGGCCTGCGCTTCGGCTCGATCCCCGAACGGCCGAGCTTCCGCGCCTATGTCGATCGGCTGGTACAGCGCCCCAAATACCTTGAAGGGCTGACAATCGACCAGACGCTGATCGAGGCGGGCGCTTAAGAAAAGGCGGAACTTTTCCGCAGTAACTGATAGGCTTCCACGACATTGTTGAGCCGGTTTTCGAACTTGCGATCGCCGCCGTTGCGGTCCGGGTGATAGCGCCGCACCAGCTCCGAATAGCGCTGGCGCAGCCGCTTGCGATCCGTGTCGAGCCCCAGCCCCATGGTGTCGAGCGCGCGCGCTTCCTCGCGGCTGAAGCGGCCATCCATTGCCAGTTTCGCCTCGCGTTCGGCGCGGCTGCGGATCCCCCCTACCCGGGCGCTGATCGCATCGAGCGGATCTTCGAAGTCGGCCCAGCGCGGCATACCATCGACGCCCGCAGTGGGGCGGAAGCTAGGGCTCTCGGTCTTCCAGCCGGACGCGGGCGATTGCGCCTCGACGATTTCCTCCGCGCTCATCCCTTCGAACCAGTCATATTCCGAATTGAATTCGCGCACATGCTGCAGGCAGAACCAGCGATATTCGCCCGGCCCGTCGAAACCGCTGCTGCGATATCCGGGCGCACGGAATTCGCCCGCCTCATCGCAAGCGGGGTGCTCGCACACCCTGCCAGTGTCTTCGTAACGTCCGTGGAACCTGGTTTGCTTCACTAGCATAGGATGGGCATGGACAAGCGCGAAGGGAACCCCCAAATTCAAAAGCATGACCGGAACTGTTGCCCAGGAAATCGAGCGCCTGCTGCGTGCAGCGCTTAGCCCCACCCACCTCGATGTGATCAATGATAGCGCGCATCATCATGGCCATTCGGGCGATGATGGCAGCGGCGAATCGCATTTCACCGTAGTGATCGAAAGCCCCGCATTCGAGGGCGTCTCGCGGCTCCAGCGCCAACGCATGGTCAATGCCGCGCTGGGCGACATTCCCGGCGAGCGGGTGCATGCCCTGGCAATCAGGGCGCGCGCACCGGGCGAGCACAAGGTGGACCAGACATGATCGAGCAGACCATTACCCCCACCACGCATGACCTTGGCCAGTTCGAGGTGCGGCGCGTGCTGCCCAAGCGCGAGCGGACGATGGTCGGCCCGTTCATCTTCGTTGACCAGTTCGGCCCTTCGCAACTCGATCTCGGCAGCGGGATGGACGTGCGCCCGCATCCGCATATCAACCTGGCAACGGTTACATGGCTGTTTGAAGGCGCGATCGATCATCGCGACAGCCTGGGCAGCTTTTCCACGATCCGCCCCGGGCAGGTAAACCTGATGACCGCAGGCAGCGGCATCGTCCATTCGGAACGCTCGCCCGCCGAGGAACGCGCCACCGGGCCAAAACTCTACGGTATGCAGACCTGGCTTGCCCTGCCAGACGGGCGCGAGGAGATCGACCCGGCTTTCGAAGCGGTCACGGACTTGCCCGTGGTGGAGGACCAATGCGCCAAGGCCGTCGTCATCATGGGCGAGCTATGGGGCAAACGCGCGGCCACCACCACCTATGCCGACACGATCTATGCCGAAATCGTCCTTGCGCCGTCGGGCGCTTTACCGATCGAAGCCGAAGCGGACGAGCGTGCTGTGATGCTGGTCGGCGGAGAGGCCAGTGTCGATGGGCAAGCGCTTGGCCTTTACGAACTCTCGGTGCTTGCGCCCGGCCGTACGATGACGCTTTCGAGCGAACGCGGCGGGCGGATCATGCTGCTCGGCGGCGAAGCCTTCTCGACCCCGCGCCACGCTTGGTGGAACTTCGTCAGCTCCAGCCGCGAACGAATCCGGCAAGCGCGGGAGGACTGGAGCGCAGGGCGCTTCCCCAAGGTTCCGGGCGACGAGGAGGAATGGATCCCGATCCCCGAACAACCTTTGACACGCAGCGACTGAAACACAGCGCCAAGGGAGAGACACAAAAATGGATTTCAACGGCAAGGTGGTGTGGATCACCGGCGCATCCTCCGGCATCGGTGCGTCACTCGCGCGTGAATGGGCGAGCCGCGGCGCGCATATCATCCTCTCGGGCCGCGATGAAGCGCGCCTTGGCGAAGTGGCGGCGGATTGCGGCGAAGCGCTGGTGCTGCCGTTCGATGTGCGCGACGATGCCGCGCTGGCCGATGCGACCACCAAGGCGCTGGCATGGAAAGGCGGCGTCGATATCGCTGTGGCCAATGCCGGTGTCTCGCAGCGCAGCCAGGCGCTCAACACCGGCATGCAGGTCTATCGCGAGATCATCGATATCGACCTGACAGCGCAGATCGCCTTCACCCAAAGGTTGATCGGCCATATGGCCGAGCGAGGCTCAGGCAATTTGCTGTTTATCTCGTCCATCGCGGGCAAAGTCGGCGTGCCGATGCGCACCGCCTATTGCGCAGCGAAGTTTGGCCTCGCGGGCTATGCCGATGCGCTGCGGGCGGAACTGAGCAACAAGGGCGTGAATGTCCATGTCATCTACCCCGGCTCGATCGCGACCAATGTCAGCCGCAACGCCCTGACCTCCGACGGCAGCAAGCGTGGCCGCAGCGACAAGGCGATCGACCAGGGCATCCGTCCGGAAGATGCGGCGCGGACCATGATCGATGCCGTTGCCAATGGCGAGCGAGAGATCATCGTCGCCGAAGGCATGGAACAGGCGATGGGCGAACTGCGCCGCACACCTGACCAGCTGTTCGACCAGGTCGCGGCAATGGTTGCCGCGGGCTATATCGAGAAGATGGAAGCGGAAAGCTGACAATGGAGCAGAAGCGCGTCACGCTCGCCAACGGGATCGAGCTCGATGTGGTAGACGAAGGCCCGCGCGATGGGCCCGCGCTGATCTTCCTACATGGCTTTCCCGAAAGCCACCGCACCTGGCGCCACCAGATCGCGCATTTCAGTGACCGCTACCGCTGTGTTGCACCAGACCAGCGCGGCTATCGCGGATCGTCCAAGCCGCAGGAGGTCGAGGCATATGCACCGGCCAAGCTGATTGGCGATGTGTTCCTGCTCGCCGACGCGCTGGGCATCGAGAAGTTCACAATCGTCGGCCATGACTGGGGCGGCGCGATCGCCTGGGGCGTGGCGCTTGGCGGCCAGCATGCGCGTGTGACCCGTGCAATAATTGCCAATGCGCCCCATCCGGCGGTGTTCCAGCGGCTGCTCTACACCAACCCGGTCCAGCGTGCGGCGAGCCAGTATATCCGCGCCTTTCGCGACCCGGCCAATGACGACCTTATCCGAGCGAAAGGGATTACCGGCATTCTCAAGCAGGAAGTGAATTGGGACCGGCCCGACAACATGCCCGCTGAAGAGCGCGCGCAATTGCTGAAGGATTGGGAAGATCGCGATGCGTGCTTCGGCATGCTCAATTACTACCGCGCGAGCCGGATGGTGGTGCCGACAATGGACGAGCCGTTCGAACTGCCGGAAGGCTACGCGCCGCCGCCCGTGCCGAAGCTGTCGATTCCGACGCTGGTGATCTGGGCGCTCGATGATCTCGCGCTGCCGCCGGAAAACCTCGAAGGGCTGGATGAATTGATCGATCCGCTCACCATCGTGCAGGTCCCCGATTGCGGGCATTTTGTGCCGTGGGAAGCGCCGGACAAGGTCAACGCCGCGATGGAGGAATTCCTCGCTGCAACCGACTAGCCGGCCAGCCACTCGATATCCGCGCCATGCGCATGGGCGCGGGCCAGCAGCGTCTCATCCCCACCGCCGGGCCAGTAGCGGACGCGCAGTTCATGGCGATGCACCGTGCGGTTGGCCTCCAGTGCGATCCACGCCAGTGGCGCTTCGGCAGTGGCCCTCGCTCCGGCTGCTTCCATCGCGGCGGTGACGCGCTGCTGCTGGTCTTCAGGCACATATTGCCACCACGATCGAATGCATCAGTACCCGCGTGGTCCCTGGCGCCTGTGGCTTGGCGAGTTCGGCCTCCACGAATTCGGCTGCGTTGGCCTTGACCAGATCGGGCTTGCGTTCCTTTGCTGCCGCAATCGCCGCCTCCATCCGCTCAAAGCGGATCGTGTGCTCGGGCCAGATATAGGCTTTGAGCCGCAGCGCTTGCGCCGGATCGGTCAGGTCGACCGGGGCAACGTCGCAACCCTTCAGCGAGGCGAAGGTGAATGGCACATCGGGCGGCGGCGCGCCTTTCCAGCCGGGTTTGAACGCCATGACCGGCGCTTCGGGGCCAATCTCTACGCCGTCCAGGTGATAGCCATAGCGGTCAATCATCAGATTGATCCCTGCGCTGGAGCCGATCTCGAGGCACTCAAAGCTCGCCGGAAGTCCTCGTCCCGCCAGCCACAGCATTGCAGCGATAAAATTGCTCGAGCGACCCGCCTCGTTGGTTTGCGGCGGCCCGTCCAGCCAGGGCAGCAGGCGCGCCTCATGCAGCTGCATCACCTGCTCAATGATCGGCGCGGCATCGACCGGCACACCGCGATAGATCGGGGCGAGCTCGGGCGCTTCGGCGGCGAGATGCAAGGCATGGATCCCGCCCGCAATGCGTAGCGGCAGGGCATCCGACAAAGGCGCACCCTGCCAACTTCGGATCCGCTCCAGCAAGGCGTTGCTCCGGTCGCCGTCAACAGCAGCGAGGATCGCGGCGCACACCTTGGCGGTGATCGGCGCGCCATTCGCTTCGCAATAGGCAACCTGGTTGGCAAATGCGGTGCGCACGGCATCCGCTCCGGTCACGCCCATATCGACCAGTTCATAGTCTGGCTTTGCACCATGATCGCCCATTTACATTGCCCTTTCCGCGCCCAGTCCTTAAGTGGCGCCACGCAATGACCAACACCGCCGCAACACAGCTGACTTTTGCCATTCCCAAGGGGCGCATTCTCGACGAAGCGCTACCGGTGATGGCGCGTGCCGGCGTGGTGCCGGAAGATGCGTTCCACGACAAGAGCAACCGCGCGCTCAGCTTTGCAACGACCCGCCCGGATATGCGGCTGATCCGCGTGCGCGCCTTCGATGTGGCGACCTTTGTGGCGCATGGCGCAGCGCAGGTCGGGATTGTCGGTTCGGACGTGATTGAGGAATTCGACTACGCCGATCTCTATGCCCCGGTCGATCTCGATATCGGGCACTGCCGCCTCAGCGTGGCGCGCGTCGCAGGCGATGACGCACAGCCCGGCTCCGTCAGCCACCTGCGGGTTGCGACCAAATATCCCAACCTCACCCGCCGCCATTTCGAGGCGAAGGGGATCCAGGCAGAATGCGTCAAGCTGAACGGCGCGATGGAGCTCGCTCCTTCGCTGGGGCTGGCACGCCAGATCGTCGACCTGGTTTCGACCGGGCAGACGCTGAAAGACAATGGGCTGGTCGAAACCGACCGCATCCTCGACATTTCGGCGCGGCTGATCGTCAACCGCGCAGCGCTCAAGACCGACCCGCGTGTCGCGGAACTGGTCAATGCCTTTCGCACAATCACCGAAGCGCGGGACGCGGCCTGATGCAGTTGCTCCGCTCCGCTGACCCCGCTTTCGCCGCGCAGTTTGACGCGCTGGTCAATGCACGCCGCGAAAGCGACGCCGATGTCAGCGCTGATGTCGCGCGCATCCTCGCCGATGTGAAGGCGCGCGGCGATGCGGCTCTGGCGGAATACTCGCAGCGTTTCGACGGTTATGCACTGGCGAGCGACGCGGACTGGATCATCACCGCCGAAGCGTGCCGGGCGGCCTATGACGCGCTGGACCCAGGCCTGCGCGATGCGCTCGAACTCGCTGCGGAGAGAATCCGCGCCTATCACGCCGACCAGCTCCCCTCGAACCGCGACTTCACCGATGCAGCAGGCGTGCGGCAGGGCGCGATCTGGCGCCCGGTCGATGCCGCCGGACTCTATGTCCCTGGCGGGCGGGCGGCCTATCCCTCCTCGCTGCTGATGAACGCGATACCTGCCAAGGTCGCCGGGGTCGAGCGGCTGGTGGTCGTAACCCCCACCCCCCATGGCAAGACCAATCCGCTAGTGCTTGCTGCCGCGCATATCGCGGGGGTGGACGAGATCTGGCGCGTCGGCGGGGCACAAGCCGTGGCCGCGCTCGCCTATGGCACCGAGCGGATTGCCAGCGTCGATGTGATCACCGGCCCGGGCAATGCCTGGGTGGCCGAAGCCAAGCGCCAGCTTTTCGGCGTGGTCGGGATCGACATGGTCGCCGGGCCGAGCGAGATTCTGGTGATCGCGGACGGGCACAACCGGGCTGACTGGATCGCCGCCGACTTGCTGAGCCAGGCCGAGCATGACCCGACCTCGCAATCGATCCTGATTACTGATGATGCGGCTTTCGCGGATGAGGTTTCCGCACAGGTGGATGCGCAGCTGGCACAACTTGCCACGAGCGAGACAGCAACTGCGAGCTGGCAGGCCAATGGCGCGATCATTGTCGTGCAAGACCTGTCTGAAGCGGCTCCTCTGGCTGACCGGCTGGCGGCCGAGCATGTCGAACTCGCCGTCGCCGAACCCGAGCCGCTGCTGAAGGCGATCCGCCATGCCGGCAGCGTGTTCCTTGGCCGCATGACACCTGAGGCGATCGGTGACTATGTCGCCGGCCCCAACCATGTCCTTCCCACCGGGCGCCGCGCGCGTTTTGCCAGCGGCCTCTCCGTGCTCGACTTCATGAAGCGCACAAGCTTCATCGCGCTCGATGCTGAATCCCTTGAGAAAATCGGCCCAGCCGCTGTCGCGCTGGCCCATGCCGAAGGCTTGCCCGCGCATGCCAGATCGGTTGAATTGAGGCTTAAATGAATCCCCCCCGTTCCCAGGCCCGCTCCGCCGCCCGGCTCGCCGCCGTCCAGGCGCTGTACCAGCAGCATATGGAGGGCACCCCGCTCGCGCGGCTGCTCAACGAGTTCCACCAGCACCGGTTGGGCATGGAGGACGAGGACGAGCAATTCGCCGAGGCCGAAGTCGATTTCTTCGATGACCTTGTGGCCGGGGTCGACGCCCGACGGGCGGAGATTGACGAACTGCTGACCGGCAAGCTGGCCGAGGGCTGGACGCTGGCCCGGCTCGACAAGACCATGCTGCAGATCCTGCGAGCCGGAGCCTTTGAGCTGATTGCGCGGGCCGATGTGCCCACCGCCACCGCGATCGACGAATATGTCGATGTGGCCAAGGCTTTCTTCGACGATCGCGAAGCGAAATTCGTCAACGGCATCCTTGATGCGGTTGGCAAGGATGCCCGCGCTTAAGGGTCATTCGCATCGAGGAAGGCCAGCGGAATATCCACTCGCTGCGCCCAGGCGTTTTCCTCATGCTCCGTGCCGAAAAACGCTCTGCTCTCGTAATTCGGCCCCACCCAGCCCTGTTCGGCCATCATCGCGTCAAACGCCGCGAAATAGGGCGCATAGTAAGCGTCAAGCGTGGCAGTGCCGTGATCGACATAGATCCGGTTCTTGCCTGGATCGAGGCGGGTCGAGGCGAAATAGGCGCGAAACGCGTTGGCCACTTCGGCGGCGCGCGTTTCAGGGTCACCGCCTTCGGGGTTAGCCAGCGGCAGGTGGGTTGAAAGCCCGGCCGCCTGGCCGAACACTTCGGGATATTCGGCGATCAGATACAGGCTCATCAGCCCACCCATCGACGATCCCATCACGGCGGTATCTTTCGGCCCGTCAAGCGTGCGAAATTCGCTATCGACTTTGCGCTTCAGCGCGCCCGCCACCATCGCGGCATAGGCATCGCCGCGCAAAGGCTTGCCCGCCTCGATGCCGTCCCATGTCATGCCGGTTACCCTTGCCTGCTGGCTTTCGGGCAACAGATCGAACAGTTTTTGCGGGAACAGCGTCTGGTACCGATCAAGCGGGCTGCGCAGTCCGACAACAATCCATTCGCGCAGATCGCCGCGTGCCGAAAGCCGCATGATTGCCTCATCCACCGCCCATTCCTTGTCGAAATTGGACAGGCGCCGGTCGAAGATGTTCTCGGCATCGTGCATGTAGAGCACCGGATAGCGCCGGGCAGGATCGCTGCCGTAGCTTGGAGGGAGCCACACCCAGATATCGCGCACGCCGACCGCTTCCGCCGGGGCAAAATCGCTCCACCACACGATTTCTCCCGCCGATGGTACCGGCACTTCGGGCTTCGCTGGCTCCTGGGCCTGCGCCCCCAATGGCGCGGACAGCATTAGCGCAAGGGCGGCAGCGGCAGCGCGAAAGAAAGATGACATCGGAAAATCCCCGTGCAAGGAGCGTTCCTTATGACCCGCCGATTTTGACATTGGAAGCTATGAACGAGACCGAATTCATCGCTGCCCTGCGTGCATTGCCGCTCCATCCTGGCGCGCGCCAACTGCAGGATGACTGTGCAGTGCTGGATATCGGCAGGGAAGCACTGATCCTGACGCATGACACCATGGCCGAAGGCACGCATTTCCCGGCCGGTGCCGACCTGGCCGATGTTGCGTGGAAGCTGGTCGCCGTGAACCTGTCTGACCTCGCCGCCAAAGGTGCCGAGCCAGTCGGGGTCCTGCTCGGGCACAGTCTCGGGCCGGACGATGAGCGATTTCTGGCAGGCTTGCGCGAAGTGCTTGATGCCTATCGGGTGCCGCTGCTTGGCGGGGATACGATCAAGGCCGCTGGCGGCCGCACCTTCGGCCTCACTGCAATCGGCCGCGCGACGCATGTCCCCGTACCGGACCGGCGCGGCGCGAAGCCCGGCGATGCGGTCTATGTCACGGGAACACTGGGCCGCGCGATGCTGGGGTTCGAAGGTAAAGCGGAACATGTCGAAGCCTTCGCCCGGCCGCACCCCTTGCTGGCCGAAGGGCGCGCGCTGGCGCCATATGTGACTGCGATGATGGACATCTCCGACGGGCTGCTACTTGACGCGTGGCGGATCGCTGATGCCAGCGAGGCGACCATCGCGCTGGATAGTGCCGCTGTGCCGGTCGCCGCTCCTGAGCGGCTGGACGACTGCCTGCGCTGGGGCGACGACTACGAGCTGCTGTTTACGCTACCCGATGGCACAAGTCCGCCGGTTGCCGCCACGCGCATCGGCACAGTCGAGCCGCGCGGCTTCGCGCCGTTATTTCTCAATGGCCATCCGATCCTTAATGCCGAAGGGCTGGGCTACCAGCACTAGCGAAACTGGTGACACGGGCGGCAAACCGCCGATTCCGCCCTTGTCTCTCGCGAAGCATCCCTTATAGCTCCCGCACCAATCGCCTCCGCGTCCGCGGGGGCGTATTTCCACGTAGGGTTAAGGGGAAGAGTTCGTGGACCTAATTCTCATTTCAATCGGGCTGGGATTGCTTGCCATTGTCTATGGCATCTTCACCAGCCGCCAGGTTCTCGGCGCTGATGCCGGGAACGCCAAGATGCAGGAAATCGCTGGCGCGATCCAAGAAGGTGCGCAAGCCTATCTCAACCGCCAATACACCACCATCGGTCTTGTCGGTGTGGTTGTTGCCGCGCTGGTCGCCTATTTTCTGGGCGTTGTCCCGGCTGTGGGCTTCCTGATCGGCGCAGTGCTGTCAGGCGTTGCGGGCTATATCGGGATGAACATCTCGGTCCGCTCGAACGTGCGCACGGCTGCTGCTGCTTCGAAGGGCCTGCAACAGGGCCTGACCATCGCGTTCCGCGCTGGCGCCATCACCGGCATGCTGGTGGCAGGCCTGGCGCTGCTGGCGATCGCCGTGTTCTTCTATGTGCTGGTCGGCCAGATGGCGCTCGAAGCCAACAGTCGCACCGTGATTGACGGCCTCGTCGGCCTCGCCTTCGGTGCATCGCTGATTTCGATCTTTGCGCGTCTGGGCGGCGGCATTTTCACCAAGGCCGCAGACGTCGGCGCTGACCTCGTCGGCAAGGTTGAAGCTGGCATCCCGGAAGACGATCCGCGCAACCCGGCCACCATCGCCGACAATGTGGGCGACAATGTGGGCGACTGCGCCGGCATGGCTGCCGACCTGTTCGAAACCTATGTCGTCACCGTTGGCGCAACCATGGTCCTCATGGCGCTGCTGCTCACCGGCATTGGCGACCTGCTGCTGCCGCTGATGGCGCTGCCGCTGCTGATTGGCGGCGCATGTATCGTCACCTCGATCATCGGCACTTACTTTGTCCGTCTCGGCAATGGCACCAATGTCATGGGCGCGATGTACAAGGGGTTCATCGTAACCGCTGTTCTCGCGATCCCGCTGATCTGGTTCGCAACGCAATATGCGCTGGGCAGTGTTGGGGTGGACATGAACACGGTGCTCAACCCGGGCCTGGGCATGGTCGAATTCACCGGCCGTGACCTGTTCTACTGCTCGCTGATCGGCCTGGCGCTGACCGGCATCATCATCTGGATCACCGAGTATTACACCGGCACCAACTACCGCCCGGTCCGCTCGATCGCCAAGGCTTCGGAAACGGGCCACGGCACCAACGTGATCCAGGGCCTGGCGATCAGCCTTGAATCGACCGCGCTGCCGACCATCGTCATCATCGCGGCGATCATCGGTGCCTACCAGCTGGCCGGCCTGCTCGGCCTGGCATTCGGCGCAACCGCGATGCTGGCGCTGGCCGGCATGGTCGTGGCGCTCGACGCCTATGGCCCTGTCACCGACAACGCCGGCGGCATCGCCGAAATGGCTGGTCTGGACGAAAGCGTCCGCGAGAAGACCGACCTGCTCGACGCCGTGGGCAACACCACCAAGGCAGTGACCAAGGGCTATGCCATCGGTTCGGCCGGTCTTGCCGCGCTGGTGCTGTTCGCCGCTTACACCGCCGACCTTCGCGAGTATTTCCCGAACGCTGACGTCAATTTCAGCCTCGAGAACCCCTATGTGATCGTCGGCCTGCTGCTCGGCGCGCTGCTGCCGTACCTGTTCGGTGCGATGGGCATGACCGCCGTGGGCCGCGCCGCGGGTGACGTGGTGGTCGATGTGCGTGACCAGTTCGCCAACGACCCGGGCATCATGGAAGGCACCAGCCGTCCGAACTATGCCCGCACGGTGGACCTCGTTACCAAGGCCGCGATCAAGGAAATGATCATTCCGTCGCTGCTGCCGGTGCTGGCACCGATCGTGACCTACTTCGTGATCTATGGTCTTGCCGGGCAGGAAAACGCCTTTGCTGCGCTCGGTGCACTGCTGCTCGGCGTGATCGTCGGCGGGTTGTTCGTCGCGCTGTCGATGACCGCCGGTGGCGGCGCATGGGACAATGCGAAGAAGTACATCGAAGACGGCAATCACGGTGGCAAGGGCTCCGAAGCCCACAAGGCTGCCGTGACCGGCGACACCGTGGGTGACCCGTACAAGGACACCGCAGGTCCCGCCGTGAACCCGATGATCAAGATCACCAACATCGTGGCGCTGCTGTTGCTCGCCGCGCTGGCGGGTGCTCACTAAGACATTGGTTCCCCCAAGAGGGACTGGAGAGCCCCGTTCAACTTCGGTTGGACGGGGCTTTTTCTTGCGTGCCCGAAGCTTGGCAAGTTGACGCCTGCGTAAGCGCATCGCATGGCAATCGCCATGTCTGACGCCCCCTCACCCGAACAGCTCGTCGCCGGGCTCGTGAAGTTGCTCACCGTCGAACAGGATGAGCCGATGCGCTTCACCGGTCGCCCGCAAAAGGGCGGCATCGGCCGCGTGTTCGGCGGGCAGGTGATCGCGCAGGCGCTGCAAGCGGCGCAGGCGACCGTAGGTGACGGGAAGCAAGCGCATTCGCTCCACGCCTATTTCCTGCGCGGCGGCAAGGAAGGCCCGCCGATCCATTACGAGGTCGCCGCCGATTTCGACGGGCGCAGCTTTGCCAACCGCCGCGTGGTCGCCAGCCAGGTCGAGGAAGACGGCACCAGCCGCCCGATCCTGAACCTCACCGCCAGCTTCCAGTTGCCCGAAGCCGGGCTGGAGCATGACGATTATGTTATGCCCGATGTGCCGCTGCCGGAGGAACTGCGCAGCGACATGGAGTTGCGCCGCGAGCATGCCGACCAGGCGGGTATCACCGGCACCGCGCGCGAGATCATGCTGCGCCCCCGGCCGATCGAGATGCGCACCACGGACAAGCTGCACTGGATGAACAGCGAGCCCAAGCCGCCGCGCGCGCACAGCTGGTTCAAGGCTGCAGCGCCGCTGCCTGACGATCCCGCGCTGCACCGCGCGATCATCGCCTATGCCAGCGATTTCACCCTGCTCGGCACCAGTGCGTTGCCGCATGGGCTAAGCTGGATGCGCGGCGAACTGCTCGGCGCCAGCCTGGACCATGCGATCTGGTTCCATTCGCCCGGAGACAGGCCGGCACGCGCGGACGAATGGCTGCTCTATGCCACCGATGCCCCGTGGAGCGGCGGCGGGCGCGGCTTCAACCGCGGGCGGATCTTCAACCGCGCTGGCGAACTGGTCGCCAGCGTGGCGCAGGAAGGGATGATCAGGAAGCGCGCTCAAGCAGCACAGCGGTAGCGCGAACAAGAAGGAAGCGCGCTCAAGCAGCACAGCGGTAGCGCGACCAAGGACACGTGAAAAGCGGAGCGATGGAACACATGGAACACGGTCCAAGGGCAAAAAGCGGCGTTCTGTGACTCTGGCGAGCAAAAGTGTGACTCTGCGCGCATTTGTGTGACCTTTTCGCGCGAATGTGTGACCCGTTCTGGCCAAAGCGTGACTTTACGGCGCGCCGAAGTGTGACCCTTGCGACCTGACGTGTGACCGCCTTGGCCGCATTCTGCCAGGGAGATGCGGATCGGAGCGAGGCCGGACGATGAGAAAGTGCCCCTCCGGTATAACATCCTGTGAAATTGTAGGAAAATCGGATAGCGACTGGCGAGGCTATTGCAAACTTACTTCGTCATTCCCGCGCACGCGGGAATCCAATAGAACTTCCTGAATGCGCGAAGCTTTCCAACCTACCGTTTACCTGCTCGCATCGGCCTACAATGGCACGCTTTATCTAGGTGTCACCTCTCATCTACTTCAACGCATTGCGCAACATCGCGATGGCACCTCCGAAGGATTCTCTAAGAAATACGGAGTGCACCGGCTCGTCTGGTTTGAACAGCACGCGACAATGGAGCAAGCCATCCTGCGTGAGAAGCGGATCAAGAAATGGCGCCGCGCGTGGAAGGTCGAACTGATCGAAGCGGAGAACCCAAGATGGCGTGACTTGGCAGAGGACTTCGGGTTCGAACCGTTGTGAAGTGAGTGGATTCCCGCGTTCGCGGGAATGACGAAATTTGGTGAGTCAGCTAACGACCCAATAGCGGACGAAGCGACTGTCTCTATTCGACAAGGTTTGCGTCGATTGGCTCAAGGACTGGACTGAGATCCAAGACAAACTCGATAAAGGCCCACGTGGCGGCTACGAGTACGAAGCCGGACAAACTCCATATCGGATCCTGGACTATGAAGACCGCTAGCAAAGCGGTCGCAATCGCCAGCGCAAGGATCGCTGTCCACGGATAAAGTGGCATTCGAAACGGACGGTGAAGGTCCGGTTCGGTGTGGCGGAGTCTTATGGCGGAAAGTAGCGTAAGCACCACCACGGCCTGGCCTATGGATACCGTCATGGACGAAAGCGCCGTGTAACTTCCGGTTAGGATGAAAGCACATCCGGTAATTGTTACGAAGGAGAGCGCCCATAGGGGTGTGCCGTTACGAGCGACGGAGCTAAGTCTCGCAGGCATGACGTGTGCCCGGGAAAGCGCAAATACAAACCGAGTGTTTGTCATGAGGGAAAGGTTTGTAATAGCCCCAACTGACAAGACACCGAACAGGGTTAGCAAATAATCAGCATTCTCACCAAACACGATGCCTGCCGCATCAGCCGCGACAAAATTGGAACCTGCCATCTGCTCTGGTGTCATGACCATGAGCATGGCGGAGTTAATAAGCAGATACAGAACGGTCACCCCGACTATTCCCCCGAGCATTGCCCTAGGTATCTGCTTGCCGGGATTCCTAATTTCTTCACCGTAATAGGCGACGTCCCACCAGCCGTTGTAAGTACTAATTATCACAAGGATCGCTGTCCCGAGAGGGAGCCAGCCATTGATCAGGATATCGGATTCTGTCGCTGGGGACGAAATGAACTGCCCTGAGGAGGTGCCGAACAGGGCGACGACGAGGCCCAACAGAACAACACCTTTGATCGATGAGAATAGGATGTTGCTGACACCACTCATGCGCGTTCCGGTCGCGTTGATGGCGGTGAACAAGACTGCGACAGCGATACCCAATTCCACCGCAGAATAGGCGCCTCCGCCCACTTCCAGCCGCACCAGAAACTCGCCGGTCACAAAACTCAGCATCGCAACAGTTGTCAGACCAGCAAATAGCAGGGTCAGTCCAGCGCCCAGACCAATCTTGTCGCCAAAGGCGCGGTGAATATGAGCGAACTGTCCGCCAGCCCGTGGAATTGCTGCCGCCAACTCAGCGTAAGCGAAAGCAGTCAAGAGAGCGATCAGCCCGCCCGCTAGCCAGAGGCTAAGTATAAGAACGGGGGAATTGGTCGACTCGGCAACGACGCCAGGCGAGCGCAGGATCCCTTGACCAATAACGCTGCCGACGACTGCTGCCAGGCCGAAGCCTAAACCTAGGATTCGCAGTAAGTGCCCATTATGATCGATAAGCTTTCCCCCTTAGATTAGCGTCTTGGAGCGGACTTCCCCAAAGAAAGCAAGACAGGGTGTGGAATGAATGGTCGCCGTACCAGAAGCTGTAGCCGTCGTGTCGTTTATGTCCGCTTTCCACCCAGGAGCGGACGTTCGGCGGAGAAAGCCTGAAGCCAAAAGCGGACCAGCCGCTAACGACCCACTAGCAGACCGACAGAAATTGCGCAGGGGTCGATTGATGGCTTTGAGCATTAGATAAGCCTAAGAAAGGCTCAGCACATGTTGGAGGCGGTAGATCATAGCGAGACGGACCGGATTTCAGGAGCCCATCGGATCGATATCGGTCCAACTCCATCTCGTTTTCTAAACCTGCTATAGACCTCTAGGTCACCGACTCATAAAGCGCATCCAGATTCTTGCGGCGGCGAGTTTGATGAGGGCGATGTAGTTTTCGGGATGCTTTTCGTATCGCGTGGCGATGGCGCGGTAGTGTTTGATTTTGCTGAAGAAGCGTTCGACGGCGTTGCGTAGTTTGTAGAGCGGGGCGCTGAAGGTGGGGTGGCGGACCCGGCCCGGCATAGGCTTGATGTTTGCCATGACGCCGCGCTCTTGCATTGCGGCGCGCAGGGCGTCGGAGTCGTAAGCCCGGTCGGCGAGCAGGACATCGCCGGCCTCCAGGCTGTCGAACATGTCGGCAGCGCTGCGCCCGTCATTGGCTTGGCCCGGCGTGATCTTGAGCAAGATCGGCAAACCGTTGGCATCGACCAGCGCATGGATCTTGGTCGTCAGCCCGCCTCTTGAGCGCCCCATGCATCGGGGGTCAGCTGTGTCCCCGGTCTCGGTTTGCGGACCCCCTTTTTACTGTTCGCGGCGTGCTGGTGAACCCGGATCGACGAACTGTCGATCATCTGCACGTCGCCTTCATAAGCAGCCGCAACCGCCGCAAACAGCCGGTCCCACACCCCCTCTTTGCGCCAGCGCACGAACCGGTTGTAGCAAGTCATCGCCGGGCCATAACGCTCGGGAATATCCGCCCAGGGCGAACCCGTGCGCAGCCGCCAGTAAATCCCGTTCAATACCCGCCGGTCATCGACCCGCGGAACCCCGCGCGGCTTGTTCGGAAGCAGTGGCTCGATGATCGACCACTCAAAATCGCTCAGCTCATATCGACGTGAACTCATCCCCAATCTCCTCTCGGAAACTGAATCAGATCACGACGGCTATGGGAATCCCATTTATGAGTTTATGACCTAGAGCAAAGTCTCGATCAGTGGACTAATCTGCCCAATTCAACGTCAACTATAGACGGCTTTTAGCAACTCAAGTGTGCGCGGATCTCCAACCAGTTCTGTGCCCATCGCATTCATGACATACGCAAATGCCAGACCGCTTTCGGGATCAGCAAATGCAAATGAGCCGCCCCATCCAGAATGACCGAATGCAGCTGCGTGCGGTCCGTAAATACCCAGCGAGTTACGCAAGAATCCAGCTGCCCAGTTTGCCTCGATATCTAAAATCGCGTCAGTTCCGCTCCAGCGAATTTCAGTCGCCTGCTTTAGTGTCTCAGATGAGAGCTTAAATCTCGCCTCAGGAGCTCCGCGCAAAAGGCTGGAGTAAAGACCCGCCAATCCGCGGGCATTGGCAAAGCCGTTGGCGGAGGGGATCTCCGCCCGGCGCCAGTTCTTCGTGTTTGCCGCTTCAGGTTCAAGCGGAGGGTTGCCCAATGTCGCAGCCTGAAGTTCGTCAAGCTCCGGAACGACGCTTTCCGCGGTCATTCCGGCAGGTGGTATTACATTTGCTACACGCCCCAGTTCAGCGTCGCTGATACCGATATGGATGTCGAAAGGCGTCAGTTCCTGTTCGACAAAGCTCGACAGACTGCGACCCTCGATCCTGCGGAAAAGTTCAGCCGCCAGGAATCCTATCGTAATCGCGTGGTAACCTGATCGCGAGCCTGGCGGCCAAAGTGGTGATTGTTGGGCTAGCTTCCCAGCCAAAACCTTTCCGTTGACGAAATCATCGACTGAGGTCGGATCGGCAAAGGCGCTGAGCCCTGCTTGATGAGAGAGCAGCTCAGCAATTGTCACCTGTTCCTTTCCGCCGGCGGCAAACTCCAGGCCAGTAATCAGCTACCTTGTCGTC
Source organism: Altererythrobacter sp. BO-6 (assembly GCF_011047315.1). Taxonomy (NCBI): domain Bacteria; kingdom Pseudomonadati; phylum Pseudomonadota; class Alphaproteobacteria; order Sphingomonadales; family Erythrobacteraceae; genus Altererythrobacter; species Altererythrobacter sp. BO-6. The sequence goes on from NZ_CP049259.1 coordinate 732,859, forward strand.
ATAGCGACACAGTTCGCGATCCACTGTTAATGCAAAGCAAGCTGCGGTGACGCCCTTGGTAGTCGACCAGACGTTGACAAGCGTATCCCTTTCCCATGGCACCTTACGCTCCACGTCACGAAGGCCAGCCCAGAGGTCGATCGCCAATTCACCATCGACGTAAAGGGCGATGGCGGCACCGATTTCCTTTCCCGCTTCGAAATTCGCGCGGAAGCTTTCTTCAACCGCGCGGAACTCTTCGGCACAGTGGCCTGAGATGGCGCTTTCCACCTTCATCAGTCGAAGTGCTTGGTCAGCGTGAGGCCATAAGTGCGCGGAGCGCCATATACCCTGAAGCCCATTCCGAAGGGCAATTGGTTCACGCCCTGCGTGACGTATCGTTCATTGGTGATATTCTTGCCCCAGACCGAAACGTCCCAGTCACCTTCACTGAATACTGAAGCCCGCGCATCAAGGGTCCAGAACCCGTCGGCCGCAACGATGGGATCGTTAAGGCCGTCCTTAAAGGAACTGGATTGATAGCGGCTATTGAGCGAGAGCCGGGCGGCGATGTCGCCGCCGAAGTCAAGCTCGTAGGAAGCCCCGCCGTTGAAGCTTAAAGATGGTGCATCAGGCAATTCATTGCCCTTTGGAACAGGGCCAGCGCCGGCCAGAAAGGAACCCAGCTCGGTTTCAAGAAGGCCGATGCCAAGGTTCAGGCTGAACCCCGGAAGGGCAGCTGGATTCCAAGCCAGGTCTGCATCGAGCCCATAGATCTCGGCATTTTCGACATTGCCAAGACGCTGGATCGGGATTCCGCCGATGTCCTCGCGGATGAAGGTCTGAACATCGCTGTAATCGTAATAGAATGCGCTCACCGAGTAATTGAGATCGGCTTCGCGCAACCGACCCTTGATACCCGCTTCGTAGGCGACGATCTTTTCCGGACGATAAGGTTCCAACTGCGCGGAGGTTGTTGCAACGCCAGCGAAGAAACCTCCACTCTTCCAGCCCTGTGTTGCACTCAGATAGATCAGGGTGTCATCAGAAGGTTTCCAGTTCAGGCCAAGTTTCCAGGACCAGTTCGTATCAGTGATCTTGGCATCGCTTACCGCAAGAGGAATGGGGGCAGAGCCAAACGGCGCCAGCGTCAGGAAACTGGCGGGTGCCAGCGAAACGAGGTCAGTCGTCCCGCCGAGATTGGACCGCTCTTCGTCAGTATAGCGGACTCCCGTAACAAGGCTGAGCGTCTCGCTCAATGTCCATTCGACGTTCGCAAAGAGTGCTGCCGATTCGGATTCCTGGTCGGAAAACGTGAAAGTGGTAGTGTTGAGAAGGTCGCTCAGATCGCCGGCATACGATGTCTGGATGTCGTCCTTCGAATAGAAGGCTCCCACCAACCATATGGCATAGTCCGTTTCGCCCGCTAGCCTCAGCTCCTGCGAGAATTGCTCGACCTTGTCATCTGCAAGAAAGTCGAGTTGGGCAAACGGGCCCGCATCCGTATCGGCCGACCACTGCCGGTCGAAATCGACATAGCCAGTAACCGAAACCAGCGTTGCAAAACCAAGATCCGCCTCGAGCCGGCTAGTCAGGTTCAACTGGTCAACGTCATACGTTGGATCAACCGACCACGATCCGCGAAACGGGTTTCCATCCAGATCGAAATATCCGAGGAAGTCCGAACATTCGGGCGACCCCGGACAGGTGACGCCAGCAGGGGTAAGTGGGGTTGGAATTGCACCGAAGAACTCTGCCCCTCCCAGCTCCGATCGACCTCGCTGCACCTCCGCCTTGATGAGCCACTCGAAACCCTCCGCTGGAGTCCAAAGAGCCTGCGCCCTGCCAAGAAGCACCTCGCGGCGCCCCACGTCTCGATCAAGCGCTTCGTTGATCCAGAAACCCTCGTCCTGAAATATCCCTTTGCCAGCGATCCTGAAGCTGAGCGTGTCAGATGCGGGTAGGTTGAGGTTGGCCTCGACTTCCTTAAGTTCGTAATTGCCTAGCGAGCCGCTGACCATGCCCGAGATACCCCGGAAGTTGGGGCGAGCAGTGACGATGTTGAGCGCCCCGGCAGTGGCTGTGCGGCCATAGAGCGTACCTTGGGGTCCTTTCAGCACCTCCATCCGCTCAAGGTCGAAGAAGTCGAAGTTCATTAGCGCCAGGGAGCTCAGGGATACTTCGTCGATATAAACGCCAGCGCTTGGATTGTTGGTGGCGCTAAAGTCGTTAAGGCCGACGCCGCGGATGGTGATGACCGGAACGAGACCCGGCACATTCTCCTTGATTGAGATATTTGGCGCAATCGCCACGATATCGGTCGCATCGTCGATGCGCTGCGTCGCCAGCGCCTCTGCATCGGCTACAGCAATATTGATGCCTACATCGAGTGTGCTCTGCGCACGCTTCTGCGCGGTAACGATGATGACATTATCGTCTTCCGCTGATGGCTCTTCCTGGGCAAGCGCCGGGTTAGCGAAGATGCCCACGATGAGGGCTGCATTGCAGAGTAACATGGCGCGTCGGCCGGTCCCAAAACACTTCATGCGATTATCCTCTCCACGCCGTTATTCGACGTATAGGTATGTGCATATACCTGGACGCCAATCATGACAAATGTTTTTCGACATATGGGTATATACATCGACCCACGCGCAAAGTCTGGCGGTGAAAGTGAAACCGGGCTAGGAACAGGATATGCAAGACGCCTTGGAGCAAGCAACGAAGCCAGTCGCAACGCGCAAGCAGGCGGAGAAACGACAGAAATTGCTCGCGCAAGCTGCCATCCAGATCAACAGCAATGGAGCGGGCAGCATCAACCTCGATGCGGTTGCAAAGGCAGCGGGTCTGTCGCGCAACGCGATCTACTATTACGTCAGCGACAAGTCGGAACTTGCCTATCTCTGCCTTTCCGCAACCTGCGACGCCATCCAGGAAGACCTTGATGAAGCTTTGGCCGGGTTTGATGACCCCGCCCTGCAGATTAGCGAATTTGTCCGGCTCAACCTAATCGAACGATCAGGCAGGCTGGCAGTGCTTGGGGACTATGACTTGCTCGGAGGTGAGCAGTGCTCGGAGTTGCTTGCCAAGGAGAGGAAGATACTTGACGGTCTAGCTGGCTGTGTGGCTCGCGGCATAGCTTCGGGCCGGTTCCGGGCGGTTGATCCTCATCTCGTGGCAAATTGCTCAATAGGCATGATTAATTGGGTGAGGTTGGCTCCACGCTGGCTCGGCGAACCCCTGGATGACGCTAATGGCCGGCGCCTGGCCGATGCCATATGCGAGTTGCTCTTGCGTGGTTTTGCGGCGAGAGACAAACTTCCGACTTCGCATTGGCCATTTGTCGAGCAGCTTACGGTGACGAAGGTCAATCCGTTCGATCGGGGCGAAGCTCGAGAGCAAAAGCGCGACCAACTCCTTGCTACGGCTTCGCAATTGTTCAATCGCCGCGGCATCGACGGAACTTCGCTCAACGATATCGTCGCTGAATTGGGTGCGACGAAGGGTGTATTCTACCACTATTTCAGGGACAAGACCGAGCTGGTGGTCGAATGCTACAATCGAGCGTTTGAGCTTTACGACACCTTCGTGGAAGCCGCGCGTTCATACGGGACCAACGGCTTTGAGAGGGCACTCATCACTAATCACCTTAACTGTCAGGCTCAGCTCGGTTCCGCCCCGCCGCTCACTCTTCAAACCGGCCTAGACGCCCTTCCGGAAAGCGTTCGCTCGCAGTTCATCACCCGCTCGCAGAAGATCTGGTTGGAGGTGCAGCGGCTCTTCGCATCCGGCGTGGATGATGGCAGCTGTCGGGCAGGCGATATTCGTTCAATGACCGAAGCGGCGGCGGGAACATTTGCATGGCTGGCAAGAGGTGGCTTGGCCAACTCAGGCAAGTCGGCGTGGGAGTTGGCAGACGCGATCTGCGATGTTGTCGGATATGGTATCTTGATAGATCGAAACTGAAATGCTGCGCCAGCTAAAGTTAGCAAACGATGGGATCAGGCCCTGAAGCAGGCCAGCTTTCGCGATCTCGTTAGTCAAATGCAGACTGCCCGCTAACGGCCCAAATGAGGGGCAGCGGACTGGCTCTCTTGAATGTCTGCTCTCCACCCAAATGCAGCCCTTGCGGGAACTAGCGCGTCATCCTGAAAGCCGACTGGCCGCTTTGCCACTTGATCCGTCAAAAGCGGACCGGCTGGTAACGACCCAATTGCAGACATTGGATCGACGTCTCGATCTTGGGGCATCAGCAACGCAACGGCTAGGCGACCAGCGGCAAGCTGGAGCTGATCTGAGCAGGATTGTCTTTCTGGATGCCCCAAGGCATGATGAATTGTAGGTCGCGCCAAGGGAGTGTTTTCTATGGAACGCGGTATCGAAAGCGGACTGACTCTGACAGAGGAACAAGCAGTCGAGAAGATGTTAGCATTGGGTTTGCATCCTGTGGTGGTCGAAGTCCCGCCCGCAAACAATGAATTCCACTGGCACGATTTCGACTCAGTTTTCTACATTCTCGAGCGCGGACTGAACGTCACCGATATGGAAACCGGCCAAACGTTTGCGTTGGTCGAAGGTGACTGGGTTAACGCGCCGGGCGGTTTTGCGCATCGAGAAGAGCATGATGGATTCAAGGCTGTGTTCGGCTTTTCCGTCGATCCTGCAACACGGGAGTTTCCTTTGGAGCGACCACTGCCTGTACCGGCCTAGTGCGGCTCCAGCCTGTCTGATCCCCTCCATCACCAACCGCACGGCATATTTTTGGTGACAAGGCGAATTGGGTGTAGCGCGCCACCAGGTCATCGTTGGAAGCAGTCTTTCTGCAATCGATCTAATAGCGGAGATTGAACTCTCAAACTCGAAGCGCAAACTCGCCCAAATATGCGCGATTGTTTGCTGCAAAGTTTATGATAGGATTTGGCGGGGGTCGCCTCTTTAATTGAGGCACTTATGCATATTGGCATTCCGGTTCGAGCACGCGATATTGATGTCGCATGGATGGAAGCTGCGCTTGCCGATCATCTGAATGGCACAAGGATAGAGCGCGTTGAAGCCAAGCGTTTGGCCGAACCAGGACAACTGTCTGAAGCAATCGACATTGTCGTCAACTATGATGATGTGTCATGTGCTCTCCCGACGCGCTATATAGCAAAACTGGGAAGCAACGATCCCGAAGTCATCGCTTTGACCCAGTTTTTCGGCCTCTATCGCCGTGAAGTCGCATTTTACCAAACCTATCACGACATAGGTCTTCCGAAGCCAAGGTGCTTCTACAGCTATTGCTCAAACGACCATTCGAAAATGGTCCTTTTGCTTGAGCATTTGGCACCTGCACGCAGTCCATCGTGGCGCCCCTCTCTTGCTGAAATCGAAATTGCCCTGAGCTACCTGCCCGCATTCCATGCCAAATGGTGGAATGCGCCGGGCCTCAAGGAACAAGCGTGTCTTATCCCCGCTAAGGACAAAATACTTGCCGACAGCTTTGCTGCGGCCGCAGTTGGCGCCGACGAAGTAATGGCAACAGTTGGTGACGATGCGGAAAACGCGGTAGCCTGCGTTGTCGCCGTGTCGAAGAAAATCGAAAAGTGGCAAGCCTATGTTGACTCCAGAGACTATACGATCGTCCACTCGGACTATCATGGGAAGCAAATGTTTATGCCTTCAGCTGAAGGCGGCAATTTCTCCGTTATCGATTGGCAGTACCCATATGTCGCCGAGGGGCCATGGGACTTGGCTCGCTTGTTGGGCACATGCCTTCCCAGTTCGGATTGGGAGAAACATGGTGAGCGGCTCATAGATGCTTACTACCAGGGCCTCAGAGAGAATGGCGTGACTGGCTATTCCAAGGAGGATGTACTCGATGGAATCAGAATAGGCTTGGTCGTAAGTTCGATGCTTAGTTGCATCGCCACTGTGTCTACCGACCCGACCATCGTTTCGAAGGAATGCGAGGCACTCGGACTAGACTGGAAAGACGTTTGGTTCAGGCGTCACAATCGTATGATCGTCGATCTCGATGCTGAAGCACTAGTCCGAAGCATCTGACAGGCGGCCAAGGGGTTACAGCTTATTGCGGCTTCATTGTTTTTGAAGCCACCAGCAAAGTCCGCTTGCCACCCATGAGCTGACTATTTCTCATCACAAGGCCGTGTCTAAAAGCTGACTGGCAGCTTAGCCGCTGCATCGGAAAAAAGCGGACCGCCGAGTAACGACCCATTAGAAGAAATGGGTTCTTGGCGTATTGTGCACTCGGATGCAGACTGAGACCTGCAGCGAGCAGGATGGAGAGGCACCAATGACCCCCGTATTGCAAAATGTCATTGTGGAGCTGTGCAACTGACCTGCGAGGGCGATCCCTACCCCGTTCTCATGTGCTCTTGCGAATTATGTCAGAGGCGCACCGGCGCGCCAGTCCATATCGGAGCCTGGTTTCCTATCGAGAACGTAAAGATCGAAGGCGTGACCACTGCCTTTACCCGCACGACAGGCGATATGGGCATGGAGGCGACTTTCCACTTTTGCCCAGTCTGCGGAACTTCGCTGTGGTGGGGTGGTCGGAGCACAGGCTTCCTGGCAGGCAAGATCGGCATCGCCGGTGGCTGTTTTGCAGACAAGGACTTCCCGCCTCCCACGCACGCTTTCTATGACAAACGCAGGCACTCCTGGATCAACCCGCCCGAAGAGACCCAATGTTTTCAGGAAGTCCCGCCACCAGAAGTCATGGCCGAATTCATGAAGTAAAGCTTCAGGCCGACAGGCTGACCAATTGGGTTTTGAAAGGAAAAGACTTGAGCAGCACAAAACCCGAAAGCGGCAGCAGCCTGGAGCACCATTTCCCGATCACACAGGAGAATGTGCAAGCAAGCTTTGATGCGATTTTTGCGCCGTGGATAAAGGCGATGGGACTTACTGATCTGCAAGTCTCGCAGGGATTTTGCTCGCTGCGTCTGCCGTTCTCCGGTCACCTGAAATTCAGCAGCGGCGCGGTTTGCGGGCAAGCGATGATGTCAGCCATCGACACGGCTGCGTCGATGGCCGCAGGGACGACCGATAGAGTGCCGCGGGGGACAGTCTACCAGCACACGCATTTCCTGCGCCCGGCAATAGGAGGGGATTTCCTGGTCACAGCGCAGGTGAAGCGCTTCGGCAAGTCGAGCATCTATCTGGATTGCTCGATCGTCACGGAAGAAACAGGCGCGCTCGTTGCACACGCTGTTCTGGAGTTTGCTGTATAACGAGACGGACGCAGAAGATGGCAGCATCGGACTATCCTGCAGAAAAGTCCATGGAAGCCATTAGAACGCAGTTCTTGTCCAAACTTGATCAGCTAACTGAAAGCGAGCGCTTTCCACCCAATCAGCTGCCAGTAAGTAGCTCGAAGCGGCATCCTGGAAGCAGACTGGCAGCTTTGCTGCGCTCCTAGCCGATAGCGGCTGGTCCGCTCGCGACCCAATTGCGGACGCTGGCGCTCTTGGCACATTAAGTTACATGACGCGGTTGTAACCGTGGCTTGGCATATCCATTTAAGATCTAGCTACCAGTCGCAATCGACGGTCTTAGGCGGGGCTTTCCTTCACGCGCCGCCACCTCCCTCCCTTACGCCTCTTAGTCGCAGCTAGGCCTATTCTGGCGAGCTGCACTCAATAGAGAGGAACGGATCATGAATCCTTCCACATACTACACCAGAAGTCTGGGAACACGCGCATTAGCATTGGTCCTAACAGCAACCACTTTCGGCGTGTTCAACTCGCCTGCTGTGGGCCAGGAGTTGGTGGTCGCCGTGACACCGCCCACCGAAATGGAAGTGTGGTCAAAAACTGTGACACGCAATCTTGACCGAAGGCTCGCGCGACCAGGGATTGGCAGTACCAGCGGGATTGTACAGCTGCGTTTCACGCTTGATGAAGAAGGGCATCCGGAAAATATTCTGCTCTTTCGCAGTTCCGGCAACCGCCGAACCGACAGGGCCGCGATGGACGCGGTGCGCTACCTAAACGGGCTTAATGAGGCTCCAGTTCGTAATGTGTATGAGCAGACCTTCCAGGCGAATATTGTTTTCGCCACGGACCAGCCTGAACTCAAGCAATTCACGGAAGAGCTCAGGCTTTCGGAAATCGAGCGGCTTGCTCAAGCCAGTACAGATTCCGACGTTATTTCGTTTGGTGCCTAGTGGCCGCACCTATAGTCGACTTGAACCGTCTCAAACCGATTAGCGCGATAACAAACTAAGACGCAGGGCTTGCCTGCAAACGTGCGACCCGAGAGATTAAGGGGCGATTTGCCCCTATGTCTCCGACTTCAGCCCTCGCCGTTAGTCGGCGGGGGCTTTTTTCTCAATGCCAACACAAGGAAGTGCGATGAAGCGAGATTCTAAGTTTGTACTACTTCACCGAACCGATGGTTCGGGGGTGGCTTGCCGAATTGCGCAAGTCCTGTTTGTCGGGAGGGGCGAAAGGGGCGCAATCCTCAACTTTCCGGGGGGAGCACAAGTCAATGTCCATGAGGATTTCGATGAAGTGATGGCCCTTCTTGAGGACACGAGATAGACAATAGCCGACGTCCGTTTTCCACCCCATGAGCTGCCGCTAATTGGCTCCATGCGGCATCCTGATAGCCGACTGGCAGCTTTGCTGCGCTCCTAGCCGATAGCGGCTGGTCAGCTAACGGACCAAGTGCAGACTACCCCCATGCAGATCAGATGGAAGGTGGCTAGGTTGTGGACGAACGCTATGATTTGCCAAGCCAAAAGCTTTACTGCATCACTGGCGCAAGGGGAGGTAGGTCACATGAGTATGCGCCTGCGCCGTGTTACGGAACACATCAAGCAACAGAACTGGTTCGCCATCGGCATAGACTTCATAATTGTGGTCGTAGGCGTGCTATTGGCTTTCCAGATAACTGCATGGAATGAAAGGCGGTTAGAGTTCGACAGGCTCGACGGCCAACTGGTCGCGGCCCAAGTTGAGATGCGGGAAAATCTTGATCGATTGGCGACTGTAAACGCCACTCTGAATACCCAAGGCGAACAACTGGCGGCTTTGCGAGCAATGCTGGCTGAACCCAGCGCCCAGGTTTCGGAAAGCGAGCTCAATCCGCTTATCTGGAACGCTGTCCCTGTTTACTCACTTAATCTGAGAAGAGGCGCACTTGAGATACTCCAGTCCTCTGCAATTTTCACACGGACGGCGACACCTGCGTTAATTGATCAAATAGAAAGGTGGGAAGAGGTCTTGTCGGACGCCAACCGGGCGCAAAATGATTGCCTGAATTCCAGAGATAATTTGCTCAACCCTTATATTATCGAAAACCTACCAGTTGGCTCGATTTTGCGGACTGCACCTGGAGCGGCGGACTATATCGCTCCGAGCCATTTTTCGATCGACCCTAGTGCGCTAGGCAGGGAATTTGACGGACTACTTGTAGCTAGGCAAATTTGCTTTCTTCAGGACAAGGCGAGCATCGAAACTCTTTCGGGTCTCACCGATCGAATAATTGAATTGGTTTCGGAGGAGAGGAAGCGGCTCTGACCGCAAGTCTCGTGACGGCGCGTGTCAGTCTTCCACCCAAGAGCCGTCGCGTTGACCTAGGAAAAATGGAGCGAGGAGCGGACCTTCAACTAGCGGCTCAATTGTGGGGATTTCATCCGTTTATCCGTTTGCAATGGGAGAATTCTGCATGCAACGTAGCCTCCGGTCGCGCTAAATGGTCAAGTGGGGCTTTTGCATGCAAATCACAAAGCGAGAGTTTTTGTCGGCTGGAGGCGTAGCAGCTTTGGCCGCATTTGGGGGCATTCCGAATGCTGCGCGAGCACAAGTTGGTCCGCCAGTTATCTCAGATGTTGGAAAACTCGAAAAGGTCCTAGTTCATTCAATTCTTCGGACCGATGGCCTCACCAGCCAAATCAGTCGCGATCTCATACCCGATGTTGACTATGATCCGATCTCAGCTGAGCAACAGCACAAGGCCCTGAATGATCTGCTTCGTCAAAGCGGCGCCGAACTGATTGAGGTAGCAGACGCTTTGGAAGCCGCGCGTGACGCCACGCTTGCCAATGGCATTTGGGAAGCTTGGATCGATGCATTTTTTCCTCGGCTTGGCACAAGCCCGAACGAAGTTACTGCCGAGCGGATCTTGGGCAGGGATAAGGACTGGCTCTATCGTCTTGATGCAAACGGCAACTATGCGCACTTTGTAGATCAGTTTACATCCACGATGTGGACGCGCGACAGCGCTTTCATGACGCCAAAAGGTTTGGTGATCTGTAATTCAAGTTCACCGCGCCGTGGCCGTGAAAACATGCTCTTGCGCTTCATTTATCGCTATTCACCGATGCTCCGCGATATTCCTATTGCATTAGATGCTGTCGAAGAGGGCTTCATCGTCGAAGGTGGTGACGCAATGGTCGTGGATGACCGAACACTATTCGTCGGCGTAGGAAACCGCACATCGCCCGAGGCTGGGGCGATCCTCGCCCGTCGATTGGGAATGGATGTTTACACAGTTCAGATTGGAACGCCGCCATTCCTCCGCGAAAACTACCCGGGCGAAGAAATTGATTTCAGCGCTTTGCGTCTTTTGTTTTTGCACCTCGACACGAGTTTCACTTTGGTCGGCCAAAAGCATGCGCTTGCCCTTCCCTATGTGTTTGAGTCTGCGCATGCAGAGGACAATCCACTGGCTCGGTATATCCGGGGAGCAGTTCGTCAATCGCTCCTCAAGACGGAAGATGCCGACAAGGCACTCAAACTACTCAACGGTATTGGCACTCTGACACGTTTCGCAGCTGGGAGCGGAAAGGCAGAGGATATCGAAGGTATGAAACTGGTCGATTTTTGCCGGGCTCAGGGCTATCGGATCACGAATACCGGTGGTGCGATACCGGCTGGTGATCAAGCCGCCTTTAGGCACTTCATGAGCGTCACATATCCTGAGCAGCGCCGACAAGCGTCGAACGTGGTTCAGGCCCTACCAGGACGCGTCATCGCTTATGAAGGCAATCCAGCGACTATCGCAGCACTGGAAGCCGACGGACTTATTGTTGACACTTTCCCGGGACGCGAATTGTGGAACTGGCACGGCGGACCACATTGCCTGACGCAGCCGCTATCGCGCTCGTGAGCGGGAGCGCAACGTCACGTTGGCGGACGTCCGCTTTCCACCCATGAGCGGCCCAATTCCTGCCACGCAGCGCGGCCTGAGAGCCGACTGTCGGCTATTCGTGCGTGATGCTTGAAAGCGGACCAGCCGCTAACGACCCAAAAGCGGACATGCAGATTCTGTTCTGCCGGCTACCAGAATAGAAATGCGATTGCTGGAACGACCGTGACCAGCGCAACGCTGGGCCACTTCCATGCGCCAAGATAATCCAGGAACGAAAGGTTGACCCCCTCGCGAATGGCTAAGCGGGTGCGTTTCGCGTAGATACAGGCACCTGTCACTGCGAGGATGGTGAGCAGGAGACCAAACACCGCCCATATGATTTTCGTCACCAGCCCGCCAAAGGTGCCAAAATGCAGAGGATCGACTGTGTGGACGATACGCTCGCCGATGCCCATTTCGTGGGCGGTGCGCTGGCCGACGATCGCACTGGTGGCAGGATCGATAAAGACGGCATCTGCGCGTTCTCGAACGAGTGCTGCCTGCCAGTGACCCTGCACGATTACCGGGTCCGTCTCGGTATAGGGGAGGTAGATCGCAGTAATTGCGATCCCTGGCTTTGCCTCGCGCGCGATCGCACTCCAACGATCTACCTGTGCCGCACTTGCCGTCGTTATGGAGTGAGAAACCTCAACCTGCGGCGTTGGCGAATTCCAGTCGAGCCCACTCCACTCGAAGAAGTAATAGATTGAGGTTAGCGCGATCACGGCGGCGAACCAGGCCGACCACAGGCCGAAAAGCCTGTGCAGATCACCCAACAATGTGCGTAGGTTTCTGTCCACACGCGGCATCTTGAAGAACCCACGCCAGAACTTCTTGTAGATGATGAGGCCGGTCACCAGCGAGCCCAGCAAAACGAACGCGAGACTGCTGACCAGGTAGAAACCCACGTCGCGCGGGATGAAGAGGTAATAGTGGATCGCCCGCATGAAATCTTGCAAGCTGCGGCCGTATTCATGGCCCGTCACGGTGTTCGTGCCGGGATCGACGTAAATGGTAAAACCCTCACCGGCTGCATCCTGCGCGCTCACGCTCTTGGCGAAGTAGCTGCTGTCGCTGCGGTCGAAGGTGCCGATGCTTGAGAGCGTGGCATCTGGATAGGCACGCTGCGCCGCTTCCCACATCGCGCCCCAGTCCTCGGTCCCGACCTCGTGGGCGGTCGCCCGCACTTCGGGCTTGTAAAGCCACTCGATCTCATGGGCGACTGTGGCGATGGTGCCTGTCAGACATACGAAACCGAGAAACAGGCTCAGCTTCAACCCGAAGATATTATGCAGCCAGAAGGCCACGGGCCGGGGCTTTTGCTTCTTGGGGTGCAGGGCCGCGCTTCCTTCGCTGGCCGCGGCGAAGGAAGTTTCGGGTTGGGCCCGTTCGAGGCGGCTAGAAGCGTCCACGCACGCCCAGTGTCACGCGCCGGCCCGGCGCTTCGTAGTTGAAAAAGTCGAAGCCGTCCGCCTGAGCCGCCGGGTTGACGTAGACTTCGTCGAACAAATTGTCGGCGGTTGCGTATACGGTGATCGGTCCTAGCTCGTAAGAAATGTTGGCGCTGGCAAGCGTGACCGCATCGCTCTCGGCTAACCCGATCGATTCCTGGGTGGGGGTAAAGTAGCTAGACGCACCGTAGTGATTGACCTGAAAGCCGAGGTCGAGAGCCTCGATCGGCTGCCAGTCTGCCCGGACCGTGATGCGCAACGGCACGGCTCTGTCGGTTGAGAAGTTGATCCATTCGCTAGCTGCATCATCGAAGACTTCCCCGCGTTGGAGGGTAAACACGCCCGTCAACTGGAGATTATCGAGTGCGGTCCACTGTGCCTGCGCTTCAAGTCCCCAAGTGCGTTCGGGGATTCGCAGCGGGATCAGCGGGCAGAAGGTTTGCCCCGCACAGGTCGGATCGGGCTGGATCTGCGAGGAGCTATCCGATTCGGAATAGTAGGCTGCAAGGCCAAAGGTTAGCGGACCGGTATCGCCACGCAGACCAAGCTCGTATTGATCCGATGTTGCAGGTTCGTTCGAGATTGCTCCAGGATCGGATGCACCGCGTGCAGCGCGGCTAAGCTGCGACAGTTCTGCCCCCTGGCTAAAGCTGGTGTAGACCTGCATTACATCGTTGAACTGGAAGATGGCGCCGAGGTTCCACAAGGTCAGCTCGCTATCGGCAAAGTTGCCCGGCGTGGCTGCCCGCGGAAGCGAGGGATCGAAGCCGTCTTCCTCGATCGCACCTGAATACCATTCGTGCCTTACGCCGCCCGTCAGCGTAAAGCTGCCAGCGGTAAATTCAGCCTGTGCGAAAGGAGCAAGGGTTACGAGGTAGAAGGCAGGCGTGATGTAGCCGGTCACGGTATCTTCGCCCGCCGGATCGACGATGAACCGATAGAAGTCGTTGCTGGTGTAGTCTGCGCCGTAGCTTGTCTTCAGTTTGCTCGCGCCGATGTCATAGGAACGAACCAGAGTGCTACGCACGCCGAAGCGCGAATTCTCGCGGTTGGACGCGAATAAGTCGTTGCCGAATTCATCGCTGAAGAAGTTGTCGCGCTGGATGATTTCCTGCTGCTGATAGAATAGCGAGAGCGTAACATCGTGGGCAAGAAGTTCAGGGTGATTGAAGCTCAAGGCCGCCGTGGCGCTGCGATCTGTGGCTTCATTAAGCTGTGGGTGACCATCCACTTCAACGACTTTCACTACCTCTTCGCTACCTGGGAGGAACGTGCCGTCAGGATAGAACTCCGCGCCCTTGTCTTCGTCATGGTAGGTGCCTGTAAAGCGCAGTGTTGCCACGCCGATCTCGATGCCCGCGGAACCGACCAGGTCGATCGCCTCGAAGGCGCTGCTTTGGACGGGCAAGCCATTTGCACTCCGCGATAGCCCGCCATCCGTGTATCCGCCGCCGATATAGTAGTCGAACGCTCCCAGGTCCTGTCCCGCACCGACAAACAGGTCGGTGGTGAATGTGCCGCTGGATACTTCAGTGTTAAAGCTGGTCTGCGCCGTTATGTCGATTTCGAGATCACGGCTAGAAGCGCGTCGGGTGATTAGGTTGATGATTCCGCCAGGCGCACCAGCACCATACAGCGCCGTCCCACCGCGAACGACCTCAACGCGCTCGATGGAAAACGGCGTGATTGCAAAAGGAGCGGTGCAAGACCCCTGACGCAGGTCTTCGTTCACCGGGACGCCATTAATCTGGAATGAGGCGTTGCGTCCTCGGATCTGGCTGCCGCAACTACTTCGGCTTTCTGGCTGCTGGATGCTAAGCCCAGGCACTGTGAATTCGAGCGCAGAAAGAATGCTACGGTTCTGGCGCAGCTGCTCCTGCAATTCTTCCTCGGTGACTACAGAGACCGACACAGGCAGGTTTTCAAGCTCCGTGCCCGACCGTGTCGCGGTAACGAGAATCGTCTCACCTTGCACGCTATCAAGTTGGACGGTTTCAACTGCTGTTTCGTCCGTTGCTTGGGCAAATGCTGTCGTCGGGAGGAGTATTGCGAGGGCTGAGAAAGCGGTGCCGAGCGCCAAAAAGTGTTTCATCGAACTCTCAATTACGAATCAGGACAAGGTCACTTATTGCAACTTATTCGCATTAGCAAGGAAAGGTAATATTGAGGATGACCTTTCCAATGAAGACTACTCCCTTCCGACAGCCAAGAGTCTTCGAGTGAATGCCAAGCCTCCGCTTCGCAAAGTTGGCTCGCTGAATTGCAGCTTCTTCGCGCGCCATTTCACTGGATGCAAAATCGCAGCTACTTGGCCAAATCATGGCTAGGATAGGGGCTTGTTCAAAAGTCCGCTCTCCACCCAATTGTGGTCGTTAGAAAGCCACCCGACCTCCCCCTCCGCTCAATGCGCGAGCAAGATCGGGATCTGCGGATCGGTCAGCGCCTTGCGCGTCACCCCGCCAGTCAGGAACTCCGCCAGCCGCGACTGGCCATAGGCACCCATCACCATATAGCCGCAGTGCCGGATCCGGGCCGCATCGACCAGCGTTTCCCGCGATCGAGCCATCGCCCTGCGGGATCTCGACCAGTTCGGCCTCGATCCCGTGCCGACTGAGATATTCGCCGCCTTCGACCGGGGGCAGGTCATAGCGTTGGCGCGGCTTGGTCTCGGCCACGGAAACCAGGTAGACCTTGCTCGCCTTTGCCAATAGCGGCAGCGCCGCGCGCAGGGCCACGCAGGCCTCGGTCGAGCCGTTCCATGCAACCAGTGCCGGGCCGGCGCAGTCCAGCCGCTTGTGGTCCTTCGGCACCACCAGCACGGGTGTGCGCGAATAGAGCAGCAGGTCACCCACCATGCGCGAGGGGTGCGGCCCTTCTTCGCCGACATCGTTGGGGCCGACCACCACGACATCGTTGATCGCCGATTGTTCCAGCAACCGGCTTTCCGCCATGCCGAACTGGAAGCGATAGCTCCACGAGACGTCCTCATTGGCCAGATCATCCTCCACCTGCTTGCGCAGCGCCTCGGCATTCTCGCGGATCACCGGCATCGCAGCGGCCATGGCAGAGCCATAGAAATCGCCCGGTGCGAAGATTTCATAAGTCACCGATTGCAGGCAATTGACGTGGCCGTTGAACGCCCGCGCCAGATCAAGCGCGGCCTGCGTGCGGGCCTCAAGCGCGGCATCATCGTTGATGTGGAGCAAGATCGATTTCATGGCGGCTCTCCTCGGTTGTGGCCTCAGTTAGGCGAGTGTCCGACTCGCCGTGTCTCACAGCATTAATGCTATAGCAGGTCAGGCAAGCTTCCTTGATCTCGATCAACTTTCGGGCCGCGAAGCACTCTTGCATCGTCGCGCGCCCGGGCGCATCCTTCAGCCAGAGAGGAACGCCATGCAGATCACCCGCGAGCCGACGCTGAAATACACGCTCGAGCCATCGAACCATCCTTATCTTTCGGGCGCGTGGACGCCGCTCCATGAGGAAGTGACGGTCGACGAACTCGAAGTGATCGAGGGCGAAGTGCCCAGGGAAATTGACGGCATTTACCTGCGCAACACGGAAAATCCGGTGCACCAGCCGCTGGGGCGGCACCACCCGTTCGATGGTGATGCGATGGTGCACCAGGTCGACATCCGAAACGGCAAGGTCAGCTATCGCAACCGCTTCATCCGCACACATTGCTTCATTGAAGAACAGATCGCGGGCCAGGCCCTGTGGGGCGGGCTGATGGACCCGCCGGGCACTTCGCTGCGCCCCGGCTTCGGCGCGCATGGCGGGCTGAAGGACACTGGCAGCACGGACATTATCGTCCATGCGGGCGTGGCCTATGCCACCTTCTATCAATGCGGCGAGGCATGGATGCTCGATCCGGTGACGCTGGAGAACCTTGGCAAAGCGCCGTGGGGGCCGCTGGATGGCGTCTCCGCGCATCCCAAGGTGGACGAGCAGACCGGCGAGTTGATGTTCTTCAACTATGGCGTCCACGCCCCTTACATGCATTACGGCGTGGTCGATCGCGCAGGGAAGCTGGTGCATTATGTGCCGATTCCGCTGCCCGGCCCGCGCCTGCCGCATGACATGGCAATCACGAAGAACTGGTCGATCCTCAATGACATGCCGCTGTTCTGGGACGCGGAAGCGCTGAAGCGCGATATCCATGCCGCGCGGCTGCACGAGGGGCTGCCGACCCGCTTCGCGCTGATCCCTCGCCACGGCCAGCCGGAGGAGATCCGCTGGTTCGAGGCCGAGCCGACCTATGTGCTGCACTGGACCAATGCCTATGAAGATGGCGACGAGGTTGTGCTCGAAGGCTATCACCAGTCCTGCCCCATGCCTCAGCCGCTGCAGGAGCATGGCCGCTACGCGCATATGATGGCCTATGTCGACGAGCACAGCTTCCAGTGCCGCATGCACCGCTGGCGCTTCAACCTGACCACCGGCGAGACGCGCGAGGAGCGCCTGGGCGACCGGATCGTCGAGTTCGGCATGATCAATCCGGATTATGCGATGCGCAAAAGCCGCTATGTCTGGCACACGACAAGCAAGCCCGGCTGGTTCCTGTTCAATGGCTTTGTCAAGCATGACACCGAAACCGGAGAGGAGCAGGTCTACCAATTGCCTGAGGGGGTCTATGCCAGCGAAAGCCCGGTGGTGCCGAGAAAAGGTGCGACTTCGGAGGATCAGGCTTACCTAGTCACCTTCCTGATCGACGAAAACCGCGGGACGTCCGAATTCGCGATCCTCGACGCGAGCGATGTGACCAAGGGGCCGATTTGCCGTTTGGCCCTGCCGCACAAGATTTCGAGCGGCGTGCATTCCACCTGGGTAGAGCGGGGGATGCTGGTCGCCTGAAGCCCCTCACTTCGCACCTGCAAAATAACACAAGCCAAGCGGCCGCTTTGCCGCTATAGGGCCGCGCAACGGCGCACGCGGCGCATCCGCCCGCCTGCCCACGTTTGCTGCGCGATCCCCGCGCATCTCTCGCAACCCTTTTCCCTCGCGGTGCCGCCGGTGCCGCCATTCCCCATGAGATTGTATGCACTTTGAAAACCTCCCGCCGATCCTCGGCGAAGCCCTGACCGAACGCGGCTATGAAGCGCCGACGCCGGTCCAGGCCGCCGTGATTGCACCTGATGCCAAGGGCCGCGACCTCATCGTTTCCGCGCAAACCGGCAGCGGCAAGACCGTTGCCTTCGGGCTGGCGCTGGCTGACGAGCTGCTCAGCGAAATCCGCGGCACGCCGCTGGTCGAAAAGCCGTTGGCGCTGGTGATCGCGCCCACGCGCGAGCTGGCGCTGCAGGTGAGCCGCGAACTGGCCTGGCTCTATGCCAAGGCGGGCTTGCGGATCGCGACCTGTGTCGGCGGGATGGATCCGAGCAAGGAACGGCGCGCGCTGCGCACCGGCCCCGCCATCGTGGTGGGTACGCCGGGCCGCCTGCGCGACCATCTGGAACGCGGCGCACTCGACCTGTCGGGCCTTGTCGGCGTGGTGCTCGACGAAGCGGACGAGATGCTCGACATGGGCTTTCGCGAAGACCTTGAGGAAATTCTCGACGCCACGCCCGATGCGCGCCGCACGCTGCTTTTTTCCGCCACCATGCCGCCCGCGATCGTGCGGCTGGCGGAACGCTATCAATCGAACGCGTTGCGGCTCTCGCTGGCGGGGCAGGATCGCGGCCATGGCGATATCGCCTACCAGGCGATTTCAGTCGCCCCTTCGGAGATCGAGAACGCCGTCGTCAACCTGCTGCGCTTCCATGAAGCGGAAACTGCGATCTGCTTCTGCGCCACGCGTGACAGCGTGCGCCGGCTTCACGCGACGTTGCAGAACCGCGGGTTCGGCGTGGTGGCGCTGTCGGGCGAGCATTCACAGAGCGAGCGCAACCAAGCGCTGCAAGCGCTGCGCGACCGGCGCGCGCGCGTCTGCGTCGCCACTGACGTTGCCGCCCGCGGGATCGACCTGCCGACGCTGAGTCTGGTGATCCATGTCGAGATTCCGCGCGACGCCGAAACGCTGCAGCACCGTTCGGGCCGCACCGGGCGCGCGGGCAAGAAGGGCACCGCCGCCATCATCGTCCCCTACAACCGCCGCAAGCGGGTGGAGAGCATGCTACGTGGGGCGAAGATTGCAGCCGATTGGCTCGACCCACCGACGCCCGAAGCGATCGCGCAGAAAGACCGTACCCGGTTGATGGAAGCACTGACCGAGCCGCGCGAATTCGACGAGGATGACCGCCTGATCGCGGCTGACCTGTTGGCACGGATGCCGCCTGAAGACATCGCAGCCGCGCTGGTCAGCACGCATCGCGCCAAGCTACCCGCGCCCGAGGAACTGCTCGCCAACACCCCCGAAGCGCGCGACAGGGCGAAGGCCGAGCGCCACCGCCCGGGCTTCGAGGACGTGGTGTGGTTCAAGATCGGCGTCGGCCGCCGCCAGAACGCCGAACCGCGCTGGATCCTGCCGCTGATCTGCCGCCGCGGCCACATCACCCGCAACGAGATCGGCGCGATCCGCATCGGCCAGCACGAAAGCTGGTTCCAGGTGCCGCGTGCCATGGCCGCCAAAGTTGCCGACGCGCTCTTGCGTACCGCGTCCGACGATGACGAGCAGGACGCCATCCGGATCGAGGAATCGCCTGATGGCCCGCGCATCGAAGCGCGCGAGAACCGGAAGGCGGGCGGGCCCGATGCCCGCGCCAAGCCATTCCGCAAGGCGGGGCCGGGCGGCGGCAAGCCGCGCGCGCCTTTCAAGCGGGACGAAGCCGATGGACCGCGCCCGGGCGGCGGCAAGCCCTTCAAAGGAAAACCCAAGCCGGGCGGCAAACCCTTCAAGGGCAAGCCCAAGCCGGGCTTCAAGGGCAAGGGAAAGCCCGCAAGGCCGCCCAAGGGCTAGCGCCCGCTAGCCACCCGCGTGGTAGAAATCGTAGATCTTGCGCGCCACGGCTTCGCTGACGCCGGGGGCGCGCTGCAGGTCTTCCAGCGCCGCCGCGCGGACCTTGCTCGCGGTGCCGAAATGCAGCAGCAGCGCGCGCTTGCGCGCCGGGCCGATGCCGGGAATCTCGTCGAGCGGTGAGGCGGAAATCGCGCGGCTGCGCTTCGCCCGGTGCGCGCCGATGACATAGCGGTGCACTTCGTCGCGCAGGTTCTGCAGGTAGAACAGCAGCGGCGAATTGGTCGGTAGCGTCTTCTCGCGCCCGTCGGGGAAGTGGAACACCTCGCGGCCTTCCCTGCCGTGATGCGGGCCCTTGGCGATGGCGATCAGCGGTACGTCCTCGATCCCCAATTCCTCCAGCGTATCGCGGACGGAAGACATCTGGCCCTTGCCGCCATCGATAAGGACGAGATCGGGCCAGGTGCCGCCTTCGCGTTCCGGGTCTTCCTCCATCGCGCGCCCGAACCGCCGCCGCATCACTTCGCGCATCATGCCGAAATCGTCATTGGTCTGCGCTTCGCGGATGTTGAATTTGCGGTACTGGTTCTTGAGGAAGCCCTCCGGCCCCGCGACCACCATCGCCCCGACGGCTTTCGCGCCCTGGATATGGCTGTTGTCATAGACCTCGATCCGCTGCGGCACGCCGTCGAGTTCGAGGAATTCGGCCAGCTCCCGCAGGATCTTCGCCTTGGTGCCGCTCTCGGCCAGTCGCCGGTCGAGCGCCTCGACCGCGTTGCGGGCCGCTTGCTGCATCAGCCGGCGCCGCTCGCCGCGCTGCGGGACCGACAGAGCAACCTTGCGCCCGGCAACTTCGCCCAGCGCCTGCTCGATCAGCTCGCCCTCGGGCAGGTCGCGGTCGACCAGAATGGTCGGCGGCGGAGGCACTTCTTCGTAGAATTGCAGCAACACGTCGGACAGCACTTCGGCCTCATCGACGTCCTTCGTGTGCGTCGGGAAGAAGGCGCGGTGGCCCCAGTTCTGCCCGCCGCGGATGAAGAAGGCCTGGATGCCGACCTGCCCGCCCTTGGCCGCGAGCGCGAACACGTCTGCGTCCCCCACCCCCTGCGCATTGATCGCCTGGCTTCCCTGGATGAAGGTCGCGGCGCGCAAGCGATCGCGCAGGATCGCAGCGGTCTCGAAGTCGAGCGCTTCTGCGGCTTCCGCCATCTGCCGTTCCAGATCGGCCTGCACGGCGGAGGATTTGCCTGAGAGGAAATCCTTCGCCTGGTCCACCAGCGCGGCGTAGTCCGCCTCGCTGATCCGCCCCACGCAGGGCGCGCTGCAGCGCTTGATCTGGTAGAGCAGGCAGGGCCGGTCCCGGCGGCTGAAGAAACTGTCGGTGCAGCTCCTCAGCAGGAACAGCTTCTGCAGCGCATTGATCGTGGTGTTGACGCTGCCCGCGCTGGCGAAGGGGCCGTAGTAATTGCCCTTGATCTTCCTCGCGCCGCGATGCTTCATGATCCGCGGGAAATCGTGCTCGGCGCGCAGCAGGATGAAGGGAAAGCTCTTGTCGTCGCGCAGGTGGACGTTGAACGGCGGGCGGAAGCGCTTGACCAGCTGCGCCTCCAGCAGCAGCGCCTCGGCTTCCGAATTGGTGGTGACGATCTCCATGTTGCGGGTCTGGCTGATCATCCGCAGCGTGCGGTTGGGCAGGCCCTGGACCTGGGTGTAGTTGGCGACCCGGTTCTTCAGCGCGCGCGCCTTGCCGACATAGAGCACGTCGCCGCGCGCATCGAGCATGCGATAGACGCCGGGCACGGGCTTGAGCGTCTTCACCACCGCGCGGATCGCGGCAACGCCGGCCTCGAGATCGGGCTGCGCACTGGCGACTGTGTAGGTCGCCCGCTCCTCATGGAAGCGTTCGGCACCGCGTGGGTTATCCATCGATCCGGCTTTAGCGCGTGACATCTCGTCACAGATAGGCCGGGGCACAAACAATCTCAATTGCTTGCATGGCGCGCGATTTCCCTTCAGCTTGGGCAAAAGGGGGTTATCCATGAGCGAAAAACTGGCACCGCCACGCACAGTCGGTGTGCTCGGGCTTTCCCTGTTCCAGATCAACGGCATGATCGGTTCGGGCATTTTCGCCCTGCCCGCGGTGCTGGTGGCCGCCGTCGGCAGCTTCGCACCGATGATGATGGTGTTCGGCTTTGCGCTGATATTGCCGCTGGGCTTCGTCTTTGCATGGCTGGCGACACGCTTCGACAGTTCGGGCGGACCCGTGCTCTATGGCAAGACGGCATTCGGCAGTTTTGCCGGGTTCCAGGCCGGATGGGGCCGCTATGCCTCAGGCCTGGTTGCGCTGGCCGCCAACACCCATGTCATGGTCAGCTATTTTGGGGCGCTTTTCCCCGTGCTCGAAGACGGGATGATTGGTGCCGCCACTGTCTTTGTAACGATCGTGGTTCTGACGATCATCAACACGCTCGGCATGCGAAAATCGGTAAATGCGCTTGGGCTGCTGACAGTGCTCAAGCTTGCGCCCCTGGGCGTCCTCGTGTTCGCCGCGATCTTCGGCAGTTTCAGTGCACCGGCGATAGTCCTGCCGCAATTCAGTGAAACAGAGACAGTGATCCTGCTGATGTTTTACGCTTTCATCGGCTTTGAGGGCGTGACCGTGCCCGCCGGTGAAATGAAGGACCCCAAGCGCGACCTGCCGCGGGTTCTCATCGCCACACTGGCCGGGGTGACCTTGATCTACGTCGCAGTCATCTGGGCCTATATGACGATTGCAACCGAACCGACGGAGAACACCAATGCACTGGCCGGGGCCGCGGAGATCGCCCTGGGCCAGTTCGGCGCGGTGATGATCGTGCTGGCAGCCGGTTTTTCGATCATGGCCAACAATTTTGCGAGCGTTATCATCGTCCCCCGGATGGCATTTGGCATGGCGGAGCAGCAGATGCTTCCCGATTGGTTTGCCAGGATCCATCCCCGGTTTTTGACCCCGGCCAATTCGATCCTGTTCTATGGCCTGTTCGCAGCCCTGCTGAGCCTGACCGGCGGCTTTGCGGCTCTGGCGGCCGCCAGCACGCTGACGCGCCTGCTTACCTATGTCATCAGCGCCGCAGCGTTGCCGATGATCGAGCATCGCGAAGGCCGGATCAAGCCGCTACATCTGGTCATGGCGCTGTTGGCATTCGCTTCGTCGGTCTGGATTGGAACCCATGCGGATAGCGAGGCGTGGACCACATTTGCAGGATTGCTGTTTGTGGGAACCGCGCTCTACTTTATTGCGCGGCGCAGCATCGAGCTTAAGCCGGAAACGCCGTAACCTGTGACTGACGCCTACGACGCAATTATACTTGGCGCTGGGGCCGCCGGCTTGATGTGCGCCGCGCGCGCGGGGCAGCGCGGCAAGCGCGTGCTGGTGCTCGAAAAGGCTGAGAAACCGGGCAAGAAGATCCTGATTTCAGGCGGAGGGCGCTGCAATTTCACCAATCTCGGCGCGGGGCCAGCGAACTACCTGTCCGCCAATCCGCATTTCGCCAAGAGCGCGCTGGCACGCTACACGCCGCAGGATTTCATCGAGCTGGTCGATAGTTACGGCATCGCCTGGCACGAAAAGACGCTGGGCCAGCTGTTCTGTGACGGACCCGCGCAGCAAATTGTCGACATGCTGTTGGCCGAATGTGCGAAAGGCGCTGTCGAAGTGCGCTGCAACGCCGAAGTGACCGCCGTAGAGCACGATGCCGGGCGGTTTGCGGTGATGGCGAGTGGACAAATCGCAACTGCCGACAAGCTCGTAATCGCGACCGGCGGACCGTCGATCCCCAAGATGGGCGCAACCGGATACGCCTATGGCTTGGCCCGGCAGTTCGGGCTGAAGGTGGTCGAACCGCGCCCCGCCCTCGTCCCGCTGACGCTGGGCGGGGAGGAAGTGCTGTTCCGCGAGATTTCGGGCGTTTCCGCACCCGTGGTGGCTACTGCCAACAAGGCCAGCTTTGCAGAGGCGGCGCTGTTCACCCATCGCGGCCTCAGCGGCCCGGCGATCCTGCAGGCAAGCTCATACTGGCGTCCGGGGGATCCGGTAACGGTGGATTTCCTGCCCGCTCGCGCGCCCGGCTGGCTGCTCGATGCCAAGCGCGAGAATCCGCGCGCCACGCTCAAGTCGCTGTTGCGCGAGGCACTTGCGGACCGCCTCGCCGATATTCTGGCGGAAAAGATCGGGCTGGCTGTCGAACTCGGCAACGCGTCCGACAAGGCGCTGCAAGCTGCCGAGGAGCAACTGCGGCGCTGGACTTTCCACCCCAATGGCAGCGAGGGTTTCGCCAAGGCCGAAGTCACGGTGGGCGGCATTTCGACTGCCGAGCTCAGCTCCAAGACCATGGAATCGAATAAGATTCCTGGCCTTTATGCGATTGGCGAAGCGGTTGACGTGACCGGCTGGCTGGGCGGTTACAATTTCCAGTGGGCCTGGGCCAGCGCGGTCGCAGCGGGGGACGCCCTCTAACCGCCACACCCTGCCCTTGGGTAAGGCTTTGACGGGGGCGGCAAGTTGACCGCAACGCAACATCTGTTAGCGTCTGCAGCACAGACCGCGAAGAGTGCGGCGCCAGCAGGAGAGCCCGATTGCGCCAATTGCAGGGCATGGACGCCAGTTTCGTTGCGCTGGAAACGCGCAATTCGCCGATGCACATCGGCTCGATCCTGATTTACAACCCTGCCACGGCACCCGGCGGCTTCGTCCGCTTCAAGGACATCCTGAATTTCTTCGAAAGCCGCATGCAGCTGTCGCGCACGATCCGCCAGCGTTTGGTGCGGGTGCCGTTTGACCTCGACTACCCCTATTGGATCGAGGACCCGGATTTCGACCTGGAATACCACGTCCGGCACGTCGCGCTGCCCAAGCCGGGCGACTGGCGGCAATTGTGCATCCAGGCCGCGCGCATCTTCGCCCGCCCGCTCGACCTGAATCGGCCGCCGTGGGAATTCACCGTGGTCGAGGGGCTCGACAATGTCCCGGGCGTACCCAAAGGCTGTTTCGCCATGGTCACCAAGGTCCACCATGCCGCGATCGACGGGATGAGCGGGATCGACCTGATGGAGGCGATGCACACACTGCGGCCCGACGATCCTCCGCCGGACAAGCCCGACAAGTGGAAGCCGGAAAGGGTCCCCAACCCGGTCGAGCTGCTGGGCAAGAGTTATTTCAATGCGGTCACCAACCCGCTCAAGCAGCTTGAAGTTGCCGCGCGCGCCGCGCCGGGCCTGGCCAAGGCGGTCAAGGGCCTGATCTCGAAGGAATTCAATCTTTCGGGTGAGATGCTGGCGCCCAAGACGCGCTTCAACAAGGTTATTTCCCCGCATCGCGTGGTCGAAGGACGCAGCTTCAAGCTGGCCGACATCAAGGCGATCCGCGCGCTCGATCCCGGCTGCAAGGTCAATGACGTGTTCCTGACCATCGTTGGCGGGGCGATGCGCAAATACCTCGTCGCCAAGGATGATCTGCCCAAGAAGACGCTTACCGCCATGGCGCCGATTTCGGTCCGCGCGGGCGAAGAAAAGGGCGACATGGGCAACCAGGTTGCCGCAATGATCGCGCCGCTGGGCACACACATCGCAGACCCGGTCGAACGGCTGAGATACGTCCATTCGCAGACCACCAACAGCAAGGCGATGACCGATGCGCTGGGCGCGCGCAATATGACCGAAGTGAGCAAGGTCAGCCCGGCGCTGTGGATGTCGCTTGGCGCGCAGCTCTACACCCGCCTTGGCCTTGCCAATCGCGGCGTCGGCCCGCCGTTCACGACCGTGGTGACCAATGTCCCCGGTCCGCCGATCCCGATCTTTTCCACCGGCGCGCAGCTGGAAAGCATGATGGGCCTGCTGTGCCTCAATGACGGGCTGGGCCTGGGCCACGTGGTGCAAAGCTATTGCGACGAAGCGACGATCAGTTTCACCGCCTGCCGCGAAGCGCTGCCCGATCCGGAATTCTACATCCAGTGCATCGAGGACAGCTTCAACGAACTGCTGGCCGCAGCCAGGGCTCTGGAAGCGAAACCGGCTGCCAAGGCCAAAGCGCCTGCAAAGGCCAAAGCGCCTGCCAAGAAGCCTGCGACACGAAAGAAGCGTGCGGCGAAGATGCCCGCACCAAAAAGCGCAGCGAAAAACATAGCCGCCACCAAGAAACCGGCGGCAACTACATCGAAACGGCCTGCAACCGCGAAGCGCAAGACCGCAGCAAGCAAGGCCAAAAAGGCCTGATGGGCCGACATCAGAACAACCGGAGGGACGCAAAAATGGCCACACTGGCAATGGTAGAGGAAGAGTTTGACCGGGCGGCGCGCCCGCCCAGCCGGTTCTGGACCTTTGCCGAAGGCCGCGCCTTCTTCGAACTCGGCGCGTTCTACCTAACACGACCGTTTCTGGCGCAATTGCCGCGCGGTGACGGGCATGCGGTGAAGGTGCTGCCCGGCTTCATGGCGACCAACAACTCCACCGCACCGATGCGGCGGCTGCTGAGTGACCTTGGCTATGACGCGCATGGCTGGGACAGCGGGCGCAATGTCCGGGTCGACAACGCGCTGATTGCGCGGCTCGAAAACCAGCTCAAGCGGCTCAACGACGAAAGCGGCCGCAAGGTCTCGCTGGTCGGCTGGAGCCTGGGCGGCGTACTGGCGCGCGAACTCGCCAAGCTTCATCCCGAGCGGGTGCGACTGGTAATTTCGCTCGGCAGCCCGATCTCGGACGATCGCGGCCACACCAACGCGCGGAGGCTGTTCGAATTGCTCAACGGCAAGGAGCCTGAGCCGATGCGCGGGGGCCGGTTCCAGGGCCTAGACGAGGCACCGCCGGTGCCAACCACTTCGATCCTGACCAAGACCGACGGGATCGTTCACTGGCGCGGTTCGGTGCAGAAGCCCACCCGCACGCCCAGCGAGAACATTGAGGTATACGCCAGCCACTGCGGCCTTGGCGTCAATCCCAGCGTGATGATCGCCATCGCTGACCGGCTGGCCCAGGCCGAAGGGGACTGGATGCCGTTCGAACCGTCGCTGGCACAGCAATGGATGTTCCCGAACACCGGCTTCCGCTAGGCAGCGGCCGCCGGTGTTGGCGCGTCAGAACATCTTCCTGAGGTCGATCCCCAGATAGCGCCCGGTCGGGTCAAGCAGCAGCGGCTGGTAGCGCAGCGGCGTGTTGCCATCGGCATCGCGCACCCGGCGCTGGGCATCGAATATGTTGTCGGCCCGCAGCGAAATGCTCGCACCCTTCAGGAAGCCGCGCTCGGCTTTCGCCAATTCGCCGATATTTGCGAACAGTCGGATGTCGAAACGAACGATATCGTCGAAGAACAGCGGGCTGGCGCCAGTAGCCAGATTGCCGTCGATCCGCGCCTTGCCGGTGTAGGTCCCCGAGATGCGGAGGCCGCCCTTGCGGTCAAGGAACAGGCCGCCCTCAAGCCGCGTCGAGTGCTTGGACTGGCCGAAATCACCCTGCGCATCGCCCTCCAGTAGGTCGAGCAGCGGGCCGCCGTCGGCAATCAGGATCTGGTTGTCGAGCTCGATCGTGTGGGTGAGGTTGAAGAAGTAGCGCCCGCCACCGCCGCGTCCGCCGCCAAAGCCCGGCATGCCGCCACCGCCTGGCCCGCCGCGACCGGCAGCCGGGGCACCTTGAGGGGGACCACCCTGAGGACCACCTGGCCCGCCACGCATCTGCGCCGGGTCCATGCTGCAGATCCGCTCTCGGAATTCGCCCAGCCGGGCGCGATCGATCGTGCCGTCTGTACCCTTGAAGCGCTCCAGCATGCCCTGCGCGCGGCTCAGGTCCAGGCCGGGGAATTGGCTCGACAGGTCTTCTCCGCGTTCGATCGCGCCGGCCAGCTGCTCAAGGAATGTCATCCCGTCATCAGCGCAAAGCCGCTCGCGGAAGGCCATGAAGCGCGCGCGCTGCTCCTCGGTCGGAGCACCCTGTTGCGGCGGTGGCGCACCAGCACCCGGGGGCGGCCCACGGCGTTCCTCGCCGCCTCCACGTCCGCCCGAAGAACCGATCGAGCCGCGCGTGGTAATGCCGAAAACCAGCCGCTCGTTGCGGGTCCGCGCATAGGTGACCGGGCGCCGGTCGAGCGTCAGCAGCGTGCCGTCGGTATCGCGCGTGACCCGTCCCGGGAATGCGGCTTCGATCGCTGCCGACAGCGCCGGAAACTGGCCCGTAACGTCGCGCGAGCGGTTGCGGATATATTCTGCCGACAGCTGGGTGTCCTTGATGAAGGGCAGCTCCCAGGTCGCGCTGAAGCGCCAGTCACGCTGCGTTTCCTTGAGCAAGTCCGGGTTGCCGCCCGAGATCACCGTGGCCAGCACGGTTTCGCCATTGACCAGGTCGAACACCGGGACATTGAGCGTTTCGGTGCGTGGGTTGCCGAGATCGCTCAGGGACGGTGCAGCCTCGCGCCAGACATAGGTCGCCTGCAAATCGAGATTGTCCCACGGCGACCAATTGAGCCCTGCTGTCCAGTCGATCAGTGATCCGAAATCGGACAGGTCCTCGAAGCCGAGACTGCCATTGAGCGTGAAACTGCCGAGCGCGTCGAGCACGCCTTCGCGCCGGCTCGTCAGCGGGATCGCCACATTTACCCCGCCTTCGAGACGGCGACGCGTCAGCTTGGCATCTTGGGCAGAGCGTGTGTCGGCGGATTCGATGCGGCGCCAGTCGAAGCCAAGGTCGAAGGTCGTGCTCAATTCGCCGGCGGGAAGGTAGACTGGGGTGCCGCGCAGCGTCAGCTTGTTTTCGGACACGATCGTGCGCCGCTGCGAAATGTCGAAACCGGCATCGGCCACATCCGGCAATGGTCCATCAATCGCCAGCGTGCCGCTGAGGGCAGCAGCGACCAGCGCCTGCGTATCGGCCCGCCGGTCGATCTCGGTTTCCGTCTCCGAAAGCGAGAAATCCGATGTCGCGGTGAACTGGAAGTCCCCCAATGGCCGCGTATAGGTTCCTGCCGACGAGAAGGTGTCGCTGGCGGTGCGCACTTCAAGCGGGTTGTCCGCCCCGAAGGTGCGCAAAACTCCCGGCAAGAGCGGATCATCCCGCAAAATCACCGTGTTCAGGCCTGACAGGTTCAGGCTGTCATCCCGTTCATAGGTGGCGTTGAGGCTGATCGAGGAACCGCTGTCGATAAAGGCCTTGGCCCAGTTGGCGGTCGCTTCAATGTTGCGACTGTCTGCCACCAGGCTGCGATAAAGCGCCGGATCGGGGTCGCCGCTGATATCGGGCATGGAACCGGGCGTCTGGATGATGTCGCGTTCGGACTCGGTCAGCGACGAGATATCGCTTGCCTCCAGGTTGACGTTGAGCCTGCCGCCATCCTTGATCCGCAGCAGCGTGAATTGCTGTTCGTTGCGGAAATAGCCGCCGCGATCCGGGCCTTCGAATTCCAGTTCGATCTCGCGGCTGGAATAATTGTCCTTGAGGATCATGTTCACGACCCTGCGATCGGGCGGGAAGCCGAACTTCTGCGCGACCTCTTCGGGCAGCACCTCGACCTTGGCGATCGATTCCGGCGGATAGCTGCGCAATTCGCGGAAGCTGCCGATACGGATGCCGTTCACGAGGAACACCGGCTGACCGCCACCGCGGCCGCGCGAGGAGCCGGTCTGCGGGGCAATCGCTGCGATCAGATCCGCCACGGATGTGGCGCCGATGGCGAGGATATCCTGCTCATTGAGTTCCAGCACTGGCGCCTGTTCGACCCGCAACTGGCCACGCAGGCGCTCTGCCGTCACCACGATATCATTGCCCGGATCCACGGCGCCGCCGGGATCGTCGATGATCACATCCTGTCCCTGCCCGGCGCTCGCCGAAACGGACTGATCTTCCGCCTGCGCGGTTGCAACAAGGGTCCACGCCAGGCTGCTGCCTAGCAAAAACAGGTTTTTCGGGCTCATCAAGAGCGCCCTTTCCTCAAATCTTGATCCCGCACAAGCGGCTGAAATGTATTGGTTTGCATCAAAACATACGAAGCGTGTCTGGTTTCGGATGCAACGAGATTACGTGCCCTAACGCACGAGGCTTCCATTTTGCTCCCGGCACGGCTAAAGCGCGCGCCAATTCGCACACAAACATGACAGCTTAAGGATTTACATGGCCAAGGAAGAACTCCTCGAAATGCGCGGCAAGGTGGTGGAACTGCTGCCCAACGCGATGTTCCGGGTGGAGCTCGAAAACGGCCATGAAGTTCTCGGCCATACCGCAGGCAAGATGCGCAAGAACCGCATCCGCGTGCTGGTGGGTGACGAAGTGCTGTGCGAGCTGACGCCCTATGACCTGACCAAGGCGCGCATCACCTATCGCTTCATGCCCGGTCGGGGCGGTCCCGGCCCGCAATAAGCGCGCCGCTCTCGCATGAGCGCGCCCCATCTCATCCTTGCTTCGGCCAGCCCGCGGCGGCGCGAACTGATCGCGCGGCTCGGCATCGAGCCCGACGCGGTCCTGCCTGCCGAAATCGACGAAACGCCGCATAAAGGCGAGTTGCCCCGTGACTATGCCATACGCATGGCTCGCGAAAAGGCCTTGGCTGTCCCGGCGGACGGCCATGTGCTGGCGGGCGACACGGTGGTGGCTTTAGGTCGCCGCATCCTGCCCAAGGCTGAAGACAAAGCGACCGCGCGGCGCTGCCTGGAATTGTTGTCGGGCCGCCGCCACCGGGTCTTGTCGGCGATCGCGCTCAGAGTGCCTGACGGCGGGCTGCGCGAGCGGCTGAGCGAAACTTCGGTTCGCTTCAAACGGTTGAGCGAGGAAGAGATCGCGGCCTATCTCGCGGGCGGGGAATGGCACGGCAAGGCCGGCGGCTATGCTATCCAGGGCGCGGCCGAAGGCTTGATCGCCTGGATCGAAGGCAGCCATTCGGGCGTGGTCGGCCTGCCGCTGTTCGAAACTCGGGCGCTGCTCAAGTCGGCAGGTTTCTCCATTGGCTGAGTGGCTGGTCGAGGAAGGGATCGGCGAGCACCGCGCGATCCGGCTGACCAAAGATGGTATTGAAGAAGCCCGCGTCCAATGGCCCGGCGCACAACTGGTGGTGGGCGAAGTCGCTGATGCTATCCTGCGGCAGCGCTTGGGCGAAGGTTCGGCTGGCTTGGTCGAATTCCCCAATGGCCAGCAAGCTTTTGGCACGCTGATCCCCCGGCGCATCAGCATCGGCGCACTGGTCCGCATGCGGGTAACCCGCGAAGCGATTGCCGAGCGCGGGCGGCTGAAACTGGCGCAGGCGCGCCATTGCGAGGCCGATGCCCGCCCCGCCCTCTCGCTGGCCGAGGCACTGCGCGAAGAGGGGCACGATGTCGAAATCACCCGCCGCTTTCCCGCTTCTGCCGATTGGGACGAATTGTGGCTCGATGCCGCGCGCCAGCAGGTCGACTTCCATGGCGGCGCACTGCTGTTTGCAGAAACGCCCGCGATGACGCTGATCGATGTCGATGGCGGCCCCGATCGGGCGATATGGTCGAACGCGATCCCGGTGATGGCCCGCGCGCTCAAGCGGTTCGACCTGGGTGGCAATATCGGGATCGACTTCCCGACGGTTCAGGACAAATCAGACCGCAAGGTAATCGATGCGCGGCTTGAGGAATGCCTGCAAGAATGGCCGCATGAACGCACCGCGATGAACGGCTTCGGCCTCGTCCAGATCGTCGCGCGGCTTGAGCGCCCCTCGCTCTTGCACCGAATCGCCCGCCATCGCGCCGCCGCTTCGGCCCGCCTGCTGCTGCGCCGGGCAGAGGCGGTCGAGGGAGCGGGCGCCATCCTGCTTACGTGTCACCCGGCAGTTGCTGCGGAGCTCAAACCCGAATGGCTCACCGAACTCGCGCGCCGCACGGGTCGCGAAGTGCGGATAGAGCCCAACCCCGGCCTTGCACTCGAAGCCCCGCACGCCCAGATCGTGACGCGATGAGCAAGTCCCGCCCCTGCCCCATATGCAAGAAGCCGCGCAGCGAGGCCCACGCCCCGTTCTGCTCCAGCCGCTGCCGCGACCGCGACTTGGCTCAATGGTTCGGCGATGGCTATGCCGTGCCCGGTCGCCTGGCTACGCCGGAAGAGATTGCGGGCGAAATCATCCGCGAGGATCGCGACTAGCGGCATTTCCGGCAATTGCCCCTTGCCAAGGGCGCACAGCTTCGCCATAGGCGCGCTCTCATTCGCTCGCCGGTGCTTTTTGCGCCGTCGCCGCAGCGATGCCTCGGTAGCTCAGTTGGTAGAGCATACGACTGAAAATCGTAGTGTCGGTGGTTCGATCCCGCCCCGAGGCACCACTGCGCCTGCGCATCGCATATGCCCTTTACCGATTCCCGCGTTTGCCAATTTCACCGCTTGCAGGTATGGGATTCTCCTCGCCCCGGCCGCAGCCTTGCCTCAGTGCATCGCCAGCCGGGGCGGCGTATTTTTGAGAGCAGAAAGTCCCCGCCATGTCGCGTCGCCGCCAGATCTATGAAGGCAAGGCCAAGATCCTTTACGAAGGCCCCGAACCGGGCACGCTGATCCAGTATTTCAAGGACGATGCGACCGCATTCAACGCTCAAAAAAGGGCACGATCAGCGGCAAGGGCGTGATCAACAACCGCATCAGCGAGTATGTCTTCACGCGCCTGGCGCATATCGGCATCCCGACCCATTTCATCCGCCGCCTGAACATGCGCGAGCAGCTCGTCCGGCAGGTCGAAATCATCCCGATCGAAGTGGTGGTGCGCAATGTCGCGGCGGGTTCGATCTCGACCCGGCTCGGCATTCCCGAGGGCGAACCGCTGCCGCACACGCTGATCGAATATTACTACAAGGACGATGCGCTGGGCGATCCGCTGATCGCGGAAGAACATATCGCCTGCTTCAACTGGGCCGGCCCTGAAGAAATGCAGGACATCGCCAGCATGGCGATCCGCATCAACGATTTCATGTGCGGCATGTTCGCTGCGATCGACATCCGCCTGATCGACTTCAAGCTCGAATTCGGCCGTATCTATGATGGCGATTACAGCCGCGTGATCCTGGCTGACGAAATCAGCCCTGATGGCTGCCGGTTGTGGGACATGAAGACCGGCGAAAAGCTCGACAAGGACCGTTTCCGGCGCGACCTTGGCGGCGAAAGCGAAGCCTATCAGGAAGTTGCGCGGCGGCTGGGCCTGCTGCAAGGCGATGACAGTGGCCCGGGCGAAGTGTTCGATCTGTCGAGCCACCGCAGCCGGCTGCGCAATACTGTGCCCAAACCGCCGAAGAAATAGGCTCGAGCAGTTCAGCCACTTGTCAGGCGGCGCCGGGCAGGTAAGCAGCCCATATGCGTATTCCTGCCTGTCTGGCGGCGCTGGCCGCGCTTGCCTTTACATCCTCGCCTGCCCTGCCCCAGTCCAGCGCAAAGCCGGTCTGGGCGTTCGAGCAAAGCGATATCCCGGTCGATCCCGAATTCCCGCTTCGGCGTGCTCGACAATGGCATGCGCTATATACTGCGCCAGAACGCGACGCCTGACGGCACCGCGGCGGTGCGGCTGCACATCGGCTCCGGCTCGCTCGACGAGCAGGAGAACGAACGCGGGCTCGCCCACTTCCTGGAGCACATGGCGTTCAACGGTTCGAAGCGCATCCCCGAAGGCGAGATGATCAAGCTGCTGGAGCGCGAGGGGCTGGCGTTCGGCGCCGATACCAATGCTTCCACCGGGTTGGAGCAGACAGTCTACCGGCTCGACCTGCCGCGAAATGACGAAAGCCTGCTGGAAACGGCGCTGATGCTGATGCGCGAAACCGCCAGCGAACTGTTGATCGAACAGGATGCAATCGACCGGGAACGCGGGATCATCTTGGCCGAGCGGCGCGACCGGACCAATTTCGCTTACAAGGCGCTGGTCGACCAACTGGAATTTGCGGCACCCGGCGCGCGCTTTGCCGACCGCTTGCCGATCGGCGCGCTGGAAGTGCTGGAAAACGCCTCTGCCGCAGACCTGCGCGGCTTTTATCGCCGCAATTACGTGCCCGCCAACACCACGCTGGTGATCGTCGGCGACTTCCCGATCGAATTGCTGGAAGCGCGGGTGCGGCACTGGTTCGCCGACTGGCAACCTGCACCTGATCCGGCCAAGCCGGTGACCGGGCCGGTAGCACTCGACCGCATGGGCGAAACCGACATCTATGTCGATCCCGCGCTGCCGGAAAGCGTCAGCGTGTCGCGCTATTCGGAGTGGCGGGACCAGCCGGACACCGTTGCCAACCGCCAGCAAGGCCTGCTGCGACAAGTCGGCTATGGCGTGATCAATCGCCGCTTGCAGGCGCTGGCGCGCGGCGCCAACGCCCCCTTTCGCGGAGCCAGCTTCGGCACGGGCGACCTGTTCGAGGACGCGCGGCAGACCACGCTGACGGTCAGCAGCGAGGACGGCAAATGGCGCGAAGGCATCGTGGCGGCGGGTATCGCCTTGCGCACGGCGCTCGCCTTTGGCTTCAGTGCAGCCGAGGTCGCCGAACAGGTGGCGCAGATCCGCACCTCGCTGCAGGACGCCGCCAGCGGGGCAGCCACCCGCACGCATAATGCGCTGGCTGGACAGGCACTTTCACTGGTCGATGACGAGCGTATTCCGTCGACGCCGCAAAGCGGGCTGGAACGGTTCGAAGCCTATGCCGGACAGATCACCGCCGCGGCTGCGCTGTATGCCGTGATCGAAGACGCGACCATGCTCGAAGCGCCGCTGATCCGCTACCAGGGCCGCAGCGAGCCCGACGGCGGCACCGCAGCGCTGCGCGCGGCATGGTCTGAGGTGATGGGCGCGGAATTGACCCCGCCGCAATGGACCGACAATGCCGAATTTGCCTATCAGGATTTCGGCAAGCCCGGCGCCGTGGCGTCCGACACGCGCGACGAGCGGCTCGGCATTCGCATGATCCGCTTCGCCAATAGCGTGCGGCTGAACCTGAAGCAGACCGATATCCGCAAGGACCGCATCAGCTATCGCCTGACGCTGGACGGCGGTGACTTGCTCAACACCACCGAGGATCCGCTGAAGACCGCGTTGGTGACGTCGCTGCCCGCAGGTGGACTTGGCGCTCATAGCCAGGATCAATTGACCACGATCCTCGCCGGGCGCAGCGTAGGCCTTTCGATCGGCTCCGATAGCGACGGTTTCAAGATGAGCGGTGGGACTACGCCGCGTGACCTGGAGCTGCAGCTGCAACTGCTTGCCGCAGGGCTGATCGATCCCGGCTATCGCAGCGAGGGCGAGGAGCGGTACCGCCGCAGCATCGCGCAATTCTTTGCCAGCCTCGATGCCACGCCTGCGCAAGCGCTGGGCAACCAGATTGGCGCGATCTTGTCCGATGGCGACCCGCGTTTCACGCTGCAACCGCGTGAGGCCTATGAAGCGCGGACGTTCGGACAGCTCGTCACCGATATCGGGGATCGCCTTGCCAATGGCGCGATCGAACTCGCACTGGTCGGCGACTTCGACGAGCAGGCGGCAATCGATGCCGTAGCGGCGACCCTTGGTGCGCTGCCCCCGCGCGAGCCTGAATTCCAGCCGCGCGACGATGCCCGGCAGCGGCCTTTCACCGTTCAACGCGGCCCCCGCATGCTGACCCACAGCGGCGAACGGGACCAGGCCTTGATCCGCATGGTCTGGCCGACCACCGATGACAGCGATCTGCGCGAAACCCTGCGGTTGGAGCTGCTGGGCCGGATCGTGCAGGTCCGCTTGCAGGAGGTGCTGCGCGAAGAGCTGGGCCAGGCCTATTCACCCAGCGCCGACAGCTCGATGTCGAAGATCTGGCGCGGCTATGGCACGTTCAGCCTCAGCGTGGCGGTCGATTACGCGCAGCTTGATGCCGCCCGCGCGGCGATTGCCGGGATGGTCACCGAGCTACGCGAAGGCAAGCTGGACGAAGACACAGTCAATCGCGCCCGCCAGCCGATGCTGGAAGGCTATGACAACATGCTCAAGTCGCTCGGCGGCTGGATGACCCTGGCTGACCGCGCACAGAGCGAGAATGACCGTCTGGATCGCTATTTCGCCGCGCCGGACACGCTCAGGGGCTTCACGGTCGAGGATCTAGTTGTGACAGCGCAGCAGTATCTCGGTGCCGGTGAAGCGGTCGAAATCCTGGTCGTACCCAAAGCGCCGGAGCCTGCTGCCTGAACCGCCGCCACGGTGGGCAACCGAAGCCCGCCGATTGCGCTTCGCGCGTTTCCCGCTATAGGCACCGCCAAAGAGCGGGGCCGCCGCCCCGCGCCAAGCTTTGCGAGGAGCCGCCCATGAAAGTCCGCGTCCTGGTCCGCCTCAAACCCGGCGTGCTCGACCCCCAGGGGCGCGCGGTGCACCATGCGCTCGAAGGCCTCGGTTTCAGCGGTGTCGAGGATGTCCGTATTGGCCGTGTAATCGAGCTGGACGTGGCCGATGGCACCAGCGACGCGGCGCTCGACGAGATGTGCCGCAAGCTGCTCGCCAATATGGTGATCGAGGACTACACGGTCGAAAAGATCGGCCAGGCGGAGCACGCCTGATGGCTTTCCGCGCCGCCGTCATCACCTTTCCCGGTTCAAACTGTGACCGCGACATGGCGGTGGCGATCGAAGCGGTGTCTGGCGCCCCGGCGCTGCGTGTGTGGCACGGCGATGCCGATCTGCCCGAACGGCTGGACTTCATCGCCCTACCCGGCGGCTTTTCCTATGGCGATTACCTGCGTTCGGGCGCCATGGCCGCGCGCAGCCCGATCATGCGCGCCGTGATCAAGGCCGCAGAGGCAGGCGTGCCGGTACTGGGCGTGTGCAACGGCTTCCAGGTGCTGACCGAGGCCGGTCTGCTGCCCGGCGCGCTGATGCGCAATGCCAGCCAGAATTTCATCTGCCGCACCGTGCCGCTGAAGGTCGAGAATACCCAGTCGCTGTTCACCGGTGCCTACGAAGCGGGCGAGACAGTCCGCATCCCGGTGGCGCATCATGACGGCAATTTTTTCGCCGACGAAGCCACGCTGGACCGGATCGAAGGCGAAGGCCGCGTGGCCTTCCGCTATGCCGAGCCCTGCAACGGGTCGCTCCGCGACATCGCCGGGATTCTCAATGCACAAGGCAATGTATTGGGCATGATGCCGCACCCTGAACGCGCGATCGAGGACGTGCTGGGCAGCCGCGACGGGCGCAGGCTGTTCGAAAGCGTGGTTTCCAGCCTCGTCGCCGCCTGATCTTTCGCCGCACGGCGTTCAAGCGCGGCGGCGGTCTGCTTCGTTGAACAGCTTGAGCGCATCTTCGGAGTCCATCGGCCTGCCGAAGTAATAGCCCTGGATCTTGTCGCAGCCGAGCGCGCGGATCATCTCGACTTCCTCGATCGTTTCGACCCCTTCCGCCGTGGTGGTCATGTCGAGGCTCTGGGCCATCGCCACCACCGCGCGGATGATGGCGAGGCTTTCCGCACTTTGCTGTTCCGCGCCCTTCACGAAGGTGCGGTCGATCTTGATCGTCGAAAAGCGCAGTTTGCGGATGTAGCCGAGCGAGGAATAGCCGGTGCCGAAATCGTCAAGCGCCACGCTGCATCCCAGCGCCATCACCTGTTCCAGCGCGCTGCGCGCCAGGCTGGCATCGCGCAGGAAGATGCTTTCCGTTACTTCCACTTCCAGCCGCTGCGGCCTCAGGCCGCTGTCGCTCAGTGCCTTCACCACATCGTCGGTAAACGCCGGGTCGAGCAGCTGTTCAGGCGATACGTTGACATTGACCTTCACATTTTCGGGCCATTTGCGCGCCTCGCGGCAGGCCTGCCGCAGCACCCAGCGCCCGATCGGCAGGATCATCCGGGTATCCTCGGCTACCGGAATGAATTTCGCCGGGCTGACAAAGCCGTGTTCCGGGCTGTGCCAGCGGACCAGCGCTTCGAAGCTGACAACCTGCTCGCTCTTGGCGTCCACCACCGGCTGGTATTGCAGCGCCAGCTCCTCGCGGTCGAGCGCGCCGCGCAGTGACAATTCGAGCTTGCGCCGCTCTTCTGCTGAAGCGTGCAGGATCGGTTCGAACTGGCAGTGCTGGCCGCCGCCGCCATCCTTCGCGCGGTAAAGCGCAAGGTCGGCATTGCGCATCAGTTCCTCGACCGTGCGACCGTCCCGCGGGGCAATGGCAGAACCGACGCTGGCCCCCACGAACAGTGTATGGTTTTCGACCGCATAGGGCTCGGAAAGCCGCTCGATGATCAACTGCGCGACCCGCTCGATCACACGGTGATCTGTGGCATCGCGAATCACCACAGCGAATTCATCGCCCCCCAGGCGGCCGCACAGCTGGTTTTCACCCATCAGCGCCTTGAGCCGCGCCGAGACCTGCGCCAGCAGCGCGTCACCAATCTGGTGGCCGAGCGAATCGTTCACGGACTTGAACCGGTCGAGGTCGATCATCAGGAAGGCGCAGCGCGTGCGCCACTTCCCGGCATAGTTCATCGCATCGCCGATCGCCTCGGTCAGCTGCAACCGGTTGGGCAGCGATGTCAGCGTGTCATACCTTGCCAGATAGGCGATCTTCTCAGAGGATCTGCGCTGGGCGGTGACGTCTGAGCCAACCCCGCGAAAGCCCAGGAACTTGCCGCGTTCGTCAAGCATCGGGGTGCCTGACAGCTCCCACCAGCGGCGTGACCCGCGGATCGAAACTTCGACCATCAGGTTCGAGAAGCTCTGGCGGTTCTGCAGCTTGTTGGCGAGCTCGTGCAGGCTGGCTGGCAGTGCGCCGCCCTCCCATCCCCGGCCTGCGATCAGCTCAAGGATCGGCTTGCCTTCCGCCTGTTGCGCTTCGATGCCCAAGGCAAAGGCAAAGCGAGGCGAAACGCCGCGGGTGCGCCGAGCGGGATCGATCTCCCACAGCCAATCGGCCTCGTTCTCTTCGAATTCGCGCAGCAAGAGCGAGACGACCGCATCCTTCTCCGCGATGCTGACTTCGCTGATCCGCGCCTTCAGCATGGCGCGCCCCTCCTTGACCGCGCCAATCGCGGCCATTGCTGCGAAGCCCGCCACAAGTGGTGCAAGTTCCAGCATATCCATGCGCCACAGGCCGATCAGTCCGCCAAGCGAGAGGACGCCGGTGAAGACCACCACGCCCAGCGGCACAACGCTGTAGAACACGACCGAACTGAGCACGAGGCAGCCGACTGCCGCCCAGACCGCCGCTGCGCCCATGCCGCCCGCAACCGGCGCAAAAGCGGCCAGTGCGACAGCCCAGAGTGTCCCGGTGAGTAGCGGGGTGGAACAATGCGCCAGCATGTCTTCCAGCTTGACTTGGCGGCGGTCTGCCCCGGCCAGCTGGCGGTCGGTTTTGAGGCCGCGCATCTGCACCAGCAGCACCGCCGCCAGCCACGGCCACAGCCACAGCGGGTCGACGCTGCCATGCAGCAACCAGACGGCCAGCGCGGCCAGCACTGTGTGCGACAGCAGGCGAACCGGGGTGAGCTTGTCGAGCGCCGAGTATTGCAGCCCGCGCAGCCGCGACCAGTCTTCCCCTTCGGGACTGGTCAGCCCCAGCACAGCGGCAGCGGTCAACTGCGGCGCCGTTTGCGGCAGGGTGGCGTCGTGCTCGCTCATGCACGCGCAATTAACCCTCAAAGGTTATGCGGCAGTAAAGCTGAGCGAAAGTTGGTGGTTAACGCTATCCCCGCGCGCTTTAACCGTGCTTCAGATTTTCGGCTGCGGATTCCCAGTTCCGGCCATCGAAGGTGCTGATCCTCGGGGCAAGACCGTGGCCATCGTCAAGGCACCGCAAATTCACGCTCCAGGCCTGCGGGTGCGAGCGCGGCTGGTAGAAGCTCTTGATCCCGCAGTGCCGGCAGAACAGGTGCTCGGCCGCGCCCGTACCAAAGCGGTATGACGTTAGATCGTCTTGACCGCTGATGAGCCGGAAATCCGCATGCGGTACAATCAGGTGGAGGAAGCCGGTCTTCCGGCAGACCGAACAATTGCAGTCGAGCACTTCGGGAGTTTGCCCGACCTCGGCCTCAAACCGCACTGCACCGCAATGACATCCGCCGGAAATTTTCATCCCGCCAGCTTAAGGCACAAAGGCGCGCATAGCGAGCACCGTTACCGCTCCCCAGCTAGCCGCCGCATTTCCAGCTCGATCGGCCGCGGCGGCTGGAGATGCGCCAACGGGCCGGGAGGAGGCATTGCAGCCAAGGCGGCCTGCGCGAATTCAGCCGCTTCAACCTTGCGCCCAGCGGCATGCCGGTAACGTGCGAAGCAGACGGCATCGCTGATGAGTGGGTCCAGCCACGGCGGTATATCGGCCAGTTGCGACGGACTCGCGCTTTCGCAGAAAGCCACCACCTGCTCCAATCCAAGTAGCAGTTCGGTACGAAGGTAGCTTGCCGCCGCCTGCAGGACCGCGCGGGTCGCTGCCTCATCCAGGCCATGCTTCCACCAGCAGAGCCCGCCCGGAAAGGTGATCGATCCGCGCAAAAGGGAGGTTGTGGCGGGCCACTCGCCATTCGCTGCCGGGTCCCATATCGCCAGCGGGTGGAAACCAAGGTCGATCCGGAACGCGCGGTTGGACTTATCCCGGATCACTTCAAGCGAGGCCATGAACGCACCGATTTCGCGGCAGAAACCCGTGCCTTGTCGCTGAAAACCGAGATCGAGCAGGGCGGGATAGAGGATTGATTTGCGCAGCCTCGCGAAGTCGACCTTGGGCGGAACAATCTCCTTCGCCAGATCCTCTAGTTCCAGCTGGATATCTTCGTCGCTTAGCGGCTGACCCGCCAATAGAAGATCGCGCCAGTCTGTTGGAGCCGTTTTCATCCGCGTCTGGTTACCACTGCCAGCAACCCAGGCAATCAGCCAGGGCGCACTGCTACATCACAGCAGATCGGCCGCTATTCGACTGTCACCGACTTCGCCAGATTGCGGGGCTGGTCGACATCCGTGCCCTTCACCACAGCCACGTGATAGGCCAGCAATTGCACCGGTACGGCATAGACCAGCGGCGCGATCAGCGGGTGGACGACAGGCATTTCGATCGTGGCGATGCAGCCTTCGCCAGCATGGGCAAGGCCCTCCGCGTCCGAAATCAGCACAACCTGCCCGCCGCGCGCGCGCACCTCTTCCATGTTGGACACGGTCTTTTCGAACAGCGGGCCCGACGGCGCGATCACCACCACCGGCACCTTGTCGTCGATCAGCGCGATCGGGCCGTGCTTCATTTCACCCGAAGCATAACCTTCGGCGTGTATATAGCTGATTTCCTTGAGCTTCAGCGCACCCTCAAGTGCCAGCGGATAATCCTGCCCGCGACCCAGGTAGAGCACGTCGCGCGCCGGGGCGATCAGATGCGCCATCGCCGCAATATCGTCATCATGGTCGAGCGCGGCGTTGAGCGCAGCAGGCGCTTCGAGCAGGTGCTTGACCACTTCCGCCTCTTCCTCGCGGCTCATCAGCCCTTTCTTCACCGCCATATGCGCCGCCAGCGCGGCCAGCACGGCCAGTTGGCAGGTGAAGGCCTTGGTCGAGGCAACGCCGATTTCCGGCCCGGCATGGGTCGGCAGCAGCAGGTCCGCCTCGCGCGCCATGGTGCTGGTCGGCACGTTGACGACCACGCCGATGACCTGCCCGTTTTCCTTGCAATGGCGCAATGCCGCCAGCGTGTCTGCCGTCTCCCCGCTCTGCGAGATGAACAGCGCCAGCCCGCCATCTTCCAGCACCGGATTGCGATAGCGGAATTCGCTCGCGACATCGATGTCGACCGGCACACGGGCGAACTGTTCGAACCAGTATTTCGCCACCATCCCGGCGTAATAGGAGGTGCCGCAAGCGACGATCGTGAGGCGGCGGATCGCGGAAATGTCAAAATCGAGCTGCGGCAAGGCCACCGAGTTGTCCGAGCGGCGCAGATAGGAACCGAGCGTCTGCGCAACAACGGTCGGCTGCTCGTAGATCTCCTTCTGCATGAAGTGGCGGTAATTGCCCTTTTCCACCGCCGCCGCCGATGCACCCGAGGCCTGGATTTCACGCGTGACCGCGTTGTTCTCGGAATCGTAGACTCGCGCGCTGTCGCG
The DNA here is from genome assembly GCF_011047315.1 of Altererythrobacter sp. BO-6. Lineage (NCBI taxonomy): Bacteria > Pseudomonadati > Pseudomonadota > Alphaproteobacteria > Sphingomonadales > Erythrobacteraceae > Altererythrobacter > Altererythrobacter sp. BO-6. The sequence goes on from NZ_CP049259.1 coordinate 774,332, forward strand.
GGTGATCACCACCCAGTCGCCTTCTTCGAGGTAGGAAATGCGCTGGGTCAGGCTCGCCAGCGCCAAAGCGTCAGAGCCGAGGTACATCTCCGCCTCGTCACCTTCGGGACCATAGCCAACGACCAGCGGCGACCCCAGCCGCGCACCGATCAGCAGGCCGGGGTGTTGGCGAAAGGCGATCGCCAGGGCAAAGGCGCCGCGCAGGCGGGGAAGCATGTCGGCCACTGCCTCTTGCGGCGACATGCCGGCCTCAACCCGGTGCGACACCATATGAGCAACAACTTCGCTGTCCGTCTCGCTTTCAAAGCTGCGCCCGGCAGCGACGAGCTCGGCGCGCAACTCCTTGTAATTCTCGATAATCCCGTTGTGCACGATCGCGACCTCGCCGGTCGCATGCGGATGCGCGTTGGTTGCAGTTGGCGCGCCATGCGTGGCCCAGCGGGTATGTGCGATGCCGATATTCCCGGGCGCGGGATCATCGGCCATCACCTCGACCAGGTTCGCCAGCTTGCCCTCGGCGCGGCGGCGGATCAGGCGGCCGCCGTCGATCGTGCACAGGCCGGAACTGTCATACCCGCGATATTCCATCCGCCTGAGGCCATCGACCAACCGGTCTGCCACCGGACTGTTGCCGACGATGCCAATAATCCCGCACATAGGCGCTCCGCTAACTTGATCTGATGAATTCGCACCGGGCCCTAAAGCCCGGCAGATGAATTGGACATTGCCTCTAGCGTGCTTACCCCCGGCTTGAAATGGCTTACGTTTGCCGGTGCAAACTGTAGCGCCACAGGAACAGGCCAGAACCGATGATCACCGCTGCGCCAGCCAGCGTCAGCCAGTCCAGCACTTCGTCGAAAAACCACCAGCCCAGCAACGAAGCAACCAGCATTTGCACATAGGACGCTGGGGCGATTTGCGAGGCACCAGCGCGCGAGGTCCCGAGATAGACCAGCCAGTGTGCCGTGCTGGCGGTCAGCGCGACAAAGGCACAGCGCAGCACCACGTCCCAATGGGGCCAGCCGAACTGCATCCCCTCAATTCCCAGCGCGCGCGCCCCGAATGCCGCGACGATCAGGAGCGGCGCCGCCACCACGGCCATATAGGCTTGCATGGCCAATGCACTGCCATGCCCGGCCGACGCCCGGTTGGCGATGATCATCAGCGAGAAAAACACGGCTGCCACGAGCGGCAGAAGGGCGGGCCAGCCAAGCTCGAGCAGGTTCGGCCGCAGGATCATGCCAACGCCGACCAATGCCGCAAAGCAGGCACCCCATACCGCCGGGCGCACCCGTTCGCCCAGCAAGGGTCCGCTCAGCAGCGCGGTCAACACCGGCGAAAGGAAGGTGATCGCCATCGTCTCGGCCAGCGGCATGATGTAAATTGCTGAAAAGAACGCGAGCGACGAGATCGCCAGGCTCGCCCCGCGCGCCAGTTGCAGCCAGGGGCGACGCGGCCGAAGGCCTGCCGCCCCTTCCTGCCACAGCAGTAGCCCCGACAATGCAACCGCCCCGATGCTGAAGCGCAGCGCAGCCACCGCCACCACCGGCCACTCGCCAGCCATGCTCTTGATCACGGCGTCGCCAACGGAAAGCGTCGCGAAGCCAGCCAGCGCGAGCAGCAGACCGGCGCGGGCATCGTTCATTTGGCTGGAATCCCTGAATGTTTTTGGGTGCGTGGGGCGCTCATCGCTCCGGCCCTAGCCGCACCTGACACAAGGGCAAGCGCCTTTTGCTTCGCCTATGCCCGTGCCCTCGGCAGCTTTAGGAAAATAATAAGGTTTCCCAATTATTCACCAAATTTCGAGAGGCCATCTTCGCCACATCGCGGCGATGGCCCGGTTATTCGAGTTTAGCCGTTTGGGGGCCTTGGAATGAGTGCATTCGGAAGGAAGACCGGACCTGGGGGAATGAATCCCGGGGCGCGTCCGTCCTTTGGCGTCGCGCGACCGATGAAGGGTGGCGACAAGGGCACACCGCAAGACGGAGCTACAGGCGGCGAGCAGTTCCCGCCGCTTCCCGGCGAGGCCGAAAAGCCTGCGCCAAGCCCGGCTCCATCGGCACCCACCGGCGCGGGCCGTGCAACCGATGACGCGATGAGCCGCCTGGCCGAACGCGCCAACATGGTTCATGACGAGAACCAGGGTGGCGGGTTCGAAGCGAGCATTCACAAGATCAAGGAACAGGTGCTGCCGCGCCTGCTCGAACGGGTTGACCCGGAAGCGGCCGCGACGCTGAGCAAGGAAGAGCTGAGCGAGGAATTCCGTCCGATCATCCTGGAAGTGCTGGCGGAACTCAAGGTCACGCTCAACCGCCGCGAACAGTTCGCGCTGGAAAAAGTGCTGATCGACGAGTTGCTTGGCTTCGGCCCACTCGAAGAATTGCTCAACGATCCCGATGTGTCCGACATCATGGTGAATGGTCCGAAGCAGACCTACATCGAAAAGAAGGGCAAGCTGGTGCTTGCCCCGATCCAGTTCCGTGACGAATCACACCTGTTCCAGATCGCCCAGCGCATCGTGAACCAGGTCGGCCGCCGCGTCGACCAGACCACCCCGCTGGCTGACGCCCGCCTGAAAGACGGCTCGCGTGTGAACGTGATCGTGCCGCCGCTCTCGCTGCGCGGCACCGCGATCTCGATTCGTAAGTTCTCAGAGAAGCCCATCACGATCGACATGCTCAAGGAATTCGGTTCCATGAGCGAAAAGATGGCGACCGCGCTCAAGATCGCGGGCGCGTGCCGGATGAACATCGTCATCTCGGGCGGTACCGGTTCGGGTAAGACGACCATGCTCAACGCCCTGTCGAAGATGATCGACCCGGGCGAGCGCGTGCTGACCATCGAAGACGCGGCGGAACTTCGCCTGCAGCAGCCGCACTGGCTGCCGCTCGAAACCCGCCCGCCGAACCTCGAAGGCCAGGGCGCGATCACCATCGGCGACCTTGTGAAGAACGCCCTGCGTATGCGTCCTGACCGCATCATCCTGGGCGAAATTCGCGGCGCGGAGTGTTTCGACCTGCTCGCCGCGATGAACACGGGCCACGACGGCTCGATGTGTACGCTTCACGCCAACAGCCCGCGCGAATGCCTGGGCCGTATGGAAAACATGATCCTGATGGGCGACATCAAGATCCCGAAGGAAGCCATTTCGCGTCAGATCGCCGAATCGGTCGACCTGATCGTGCAGGTGAAGCGCCTGCGCGACGGTTCGCGGCGCACCACCAACATCACCGAGGTGATCGGGATGGAAGGCGACGTGATCGTGACGCAGGAGCTGTTCAAGTTCGAATATCTTGACGAAACCGACGACGGGAAAATCCTCGGCGAATTCCGGTCGAGCGGTCTGCGCCCCTACACGCTGGAAAAGGCGCGCCAGTTCGGCTTCGACCAGGCGTATCTCGAGGCTTGTCTTTGAGGCAGGGGAAAACCTAGTTTGCAAACAGCGCGGCCGGCAAGCTTAGTGCCAGCAGACCGCCACCTATAATCGCGCAGGCGAGGAAGATCGCCGTCCACGGCATGAAACCGACCCGGTCGAGCCGGTCCAGCCGCTCGCGCCGAGCGCGCAACCGGTCACCCAATAGCGCCAGCCCAGCGAGCAGCCAGAAACTGGCACCGGCCAGCGCCATCATGTCTGCTTCGCTGGCAAAGGTAAGTAACGCTCCTGACATTTGCGCCAGATGGGGTTGTGATGGTCGATCGGCAATCCCTCAAGGCTTGCGCCGTCAACAAACCGCCCTACAGCCGGGAATGTGACTGCCGACGCACCTGCCCAACGCCCGCTCTACGCGCTGCTGCTGCGGCTGGCGGCGGCGGCAACCCTGTCGCTGATGCTGGCGCTGGTCAAACTCGCGAGCGAAAGCGGGCTGGCCCTGCCGGAAATCCTGTTCTGGCGCCAATTGCCCACGATTCCCATGATCTTGCTGCTGTTCTGGGCGACGGGTAGGCTCGGCAGTCTCAGATCGAGCCGCATGGGACAGCATGGTATGCGCGCCATCCTGGGCCTGATCGGCATGATGCTTAATTTCGGCGCAGTCACCCTCTTGCCGCTGGCCGAGGCAACCAGCTTCAACTTCACCTCGGCGATCTGGGCAGTCATCCTGTCTGCGCTGATTCTGCACGAGAAAGTGGGCATCTGGCGCTGGAGCGCGGTGGCGCTGGGATTCACCGGCGTGCTCGTGATCGCGCAACCCGGCGACGGCCATATCCCGCTGCTCGGCGCGGCGGTGGCCCTGAGCGCCGCCTTCATGATCGCGCTCATCTCGATCTACATCCGCGACCTGACCAAGACCGAGGATTCGCTGACAATCGTTTTCTACTTCTCGCTGTTCACGGTGCCGTTGCTGGCAATGACGCTGCCGTTCACCTGGGAAGCGAAGTCCGCCGAGCAGTGGTTTTACCTGGTCGCGCTCGGCATCAGTGGCTTGATTGGCCAGTACCTGCTGACCAGCGCGCTGCGGTATGGCAGCGTCGCCAGCGTGATCGTGATGGACTATTCCGCGCTGATCTGGGCGACCTTGCTGGGCTGGTCGCTGTTCGATCGCCTGCCAACGGCAACCACATGGCTGGGCGCGCCGCTGATTGTAGGTGCGGGGCTGCTCATCGCATGGCGCGAGCACCGGCTGTCCCGCCCGACACGCAATCTGACCCCTGAGGCTTAGGAACCGCTTGCATTCGCGGTGCGTTTGGCAGTTAATGACCGAGCGAATTTAGCGAAAGGAATCGAGCATGATCCGCAAAACCCTGGTTGCCGCTGCGCTGGCAGCGATGACCCTGACCGCCACGGCCTGCAACACAGTTCGCGGCGTAGGCGATGACCTCAAGTCCGTCGCTGACGCGGTCGACGACGAAACCTGAGCCAAGCCGCCAAGGCTAGGTGCAGCGCCCGCCCGTTGAGGCGGGCGTTTGCATTTGGGGCATGAAAGCCGGGCTGCCGAACGCTCAGTTCACCTGGCGGTCGCGCCCTTCCCAATAGGGTTTGCGCAATTCGCGACGCAGGATCTTGCCGCTGGGATTGCGCGGCATCAGCGGGATCACATCGACGCTCTTGGGCGCCTTGAACGCGGCCAGCCGCTCGCGCGCCCAGGCGATCACGTCGCCTTCTTCGATGTCCATGCCGGGCTTGCACACGACGCAGGCCTTAACTTCCTCGCCCCATTTGTCGCTCGGCACGCCAATCACCGCCACTTCGGCGATCGCGGGATGGCCGTAAATCGCGCTTTCGACCTCAGCGGGATAGACGTTTTCGCCGCCCGAGATGATCATGTCCTTGATCCGGTCCTGGATGTAGACGTAGCCATCCTCATCCATCACCCCGGCATCGCCGGTGTGCATCCAGCCATCGCGCAGCGCTTCGGCGGTCGCTTCGGGCCGGTGCCAGTATTCGAGCAGGTTGGACGGCGATTTGATTACCACTTCGCCCACTTCGCCGCGCGGCACTTCGTTGTCGTCCGCGTCGACGATGCGGATTTCGACACCCGGCACCGCCTTGCCCGCTGAACGCATGCGCTGGTTGCCCTCCAACGTGTGATCTTCCGGCGGCAGGATCGAGATCGTGCCTGAGGTTTCAGTCATGCCGTAAGCCTGCAGGAAGCTGGCGTTGGGCATGGTGCCGACCGCTTCCTTGAGCAGTTCGAGCGGCATCGGCGCAGCGCCATACATCAGATACTTGAGATTACTGAAGTCGGTGTCCTTCGCGCGCGGATGCTGCACCACCATCTGCAGCGCGGCGGGCACGATGAACATATGCGTCGCACCGTTCTCGATCGCTTCGAGAACGCCCGCTGGGGTGAATTCGGCCTGGATCAGGCAGCGCACACCGCTTGAAACGCCGATGTTGATAAGGCCCGTGCCGCCGATATGCGCGCAGGGCATGGCCACCAGCATGCAGTCATCTGGCTCATAGAAGGTCCATGCCTGCCCTGCTTCCAGCGCCGAATTGCGCAGGCCCAGCAGGTTGGCGTTGGACAGCACTGCCCCCTTCGGATTGCCCGTGGTGCCGGAGGTGTAAAGCTGCAGCACCGGATCGTTGGGGCCGGCTGGCGCGTAATCGCCTGCGGCCTGCACCGGGATGGTGGCGCGCATCTCGCTTTCCGAGAAGACCTGCGGCATTGCCGGAAGGTCGGCTGCGATCTGGCGCGCCACTTCGGCGAACTCGTCGCCCGCGAAGACCAGCTTCGCGCCCGTATCCTTGAGGATATAGGCGACCTCGGGCGGCGCCAACCGCCACCCGATCGGCACCATCACCACTCCGCAGCGTGCCGCCGCGAGGTACAGCAAACAGTGCATGTCCGAATTTTTGCCCAGCCAGGCCACACGGTCACCCGGCTTGAGATTTTTCGCCTGATAGAAGCCGATAATCTGCCGCGTCAGCCGGTCAGCCTCGCCAAAGCTGGTGATACGTCCATCCTGTTCGAAGGCCGGGCCATCGGGACGTTCCTTTGTCCAGAAATCCAGGATTTCATCAAAGGTGCTAAGCGTGTGGTATCCGTCCATGTCCTCTCCGCTGGGCTTTGGCGCCAATTGCCTTTTTCAAACCTGAAAGCCGCCAGCGCGTCAACTGTTACCCGTGGCTAGTTCCAGCGACCGCTGGCCCGCGCCCGCCCTTCGCGCAGCACCAGCCAGGCGAACAGGCCCAGCGGCCCCGCCATGAAGGTCGCCAGCAGGATCGGCGCCTGGATGAAGCGGGAGAAGCCCTTGGCATCCGCATCGCGTGCGATCCAGATTCCCACGAACAGGTCGAAAGCGAGGTAATGCACCCAGCCGAGCGTCAACCCGCCCTTAGCCGCGAACAGCGCCTGTACCCCTTCGATCGAGCTGAAATTGCCGCCTTCCATGCTCCCGCCGGGATCGACCCATCCGGTCATCAATCCAATCAGGATACCCGCGTAAAGCATGCTCAGCAGGCCCACCACGAGGTAGAGCAGCGCGCTGAGCAAGGCAGGCCAACGCGGCAGCAGGATCAAAGCCGCCCAACTAATCAAGGCCAGCAAATTCGCCGCGCCGAAAATCGCATCCCAGTTCATTGTTCTTCTCCCTTGGCGCTGCGCCGCCAATATGCCGCCAGCAGGCTGCCGATCACGACATGATAGACCGCCGATACCGCGCTGGGTACCGGTGCCAGCGCGGCCTGCATCGGCAGCGCGAATTGCGAGGCGAAGCTGGGGCTGGAGGCGAGCGTCGAACCAAGTCCGCTGTTCTGCATGCCAACCTCGATCGCGCAGGTGCGGCAGTCCGCTTCGCTTAACCCCAGGAAGCCGCTCAGCAAATAGCCCAAGGCAAAGCCGGTCGCATGCAGCGCCAGCAGCGCCAGCAGCAGCACGCCGGCATGCTCCACGATGAGCGGCTTGGACTGGGCGATGATCCCGCCGACGATCAGCACCACGCCGAGCACCGACACCAGCGGGGACACTGTGGCAATCCTTGCCGTAAGGCCCGGCAAAAGCCGGTTCAGCGCCACCCCGGCGATGACCGGCAGCAGTACCACGGTAATCATGCCCTGGAACAGCGCCCAGCGGTCAATTTCCACGTAGATACCCGCAAGCCAGCCCGTCAGCACGGGCGTCAGGACAACCGCCAGCAGCGTCGAAGCCAGCGTCAGCGTGACGGACAGCGCCAGATTGGCCCGCGCCAGATAGGTGACGACATTGGAAGCAGTGCCGCCGGGGCAGCATGCGACCAGGATCAGGCCCACCGCCAGTCCCTGCTCGAGCCCGAACAATGTGGCAAAAGCGACCCCGGCCAGCGGCATGACGGTGAACTGCAGCGCCACCCCGACGGCCACTGCCTGCGGCAGTTTCAGCACGCGGGCGAAGTCCTGCGGCGACAGGGTCAGCCCCATACCCAGCATGATTACGCCCAACAGCACGCTGACCAGCGACTGGCCGAACGGGCGGAAGGTGCCATCGACCACCCACAGAAAATGCTCGGGCACGAACCACGCCCAGGCCGTGCCCAGCACAGTCCAGACCGCAAAGAGATTGGTTGCCCAGCGGATCATGCTCCTGTGCTCTCCCCAAAAGCCAAGGTAATGGGCCTAGCGCGGGGCGTCACAGGTGGCTAGCCGCCCTGCTTCTGCCATTCGCGCGCCGCGCGCCGAATGCCGTCATTGTCGTGGGTAAAGCGCCCGCCGGCCCGGCGGCTGGCCAATCCGATCGCGCCCTCGGCAACCGTGCGGGCATCGATCGAGCGATATTGGCGCCATTTCCCGTTGAGCAGGGGATCGACCAGCGGGCTGGCGATGATCCCCAGCCGCTCGCCCAGTCTCCGGTCGTTATCGCGCGGCCCCTTGAGCAGGCCCGGGCGCAACAGGTCGAGCCGCTTGAAGCCGACCTTGGAGAGTTCGTTTTCAACCTCGCCCTTCACCCGCAGGTAGAAGTTCTTGGAGCGCGAATCGGCACCGACCGAGCTGACCGACACCATCCGTTCGATCCCTGCCGCCTTCGCCGCGCGCGCGGTGGCGAGCACAAGCTCCTGGTCGACCGCGCGAAAGGCCTCTTCGCTCTGGCCGGATTTCTTCCAGGTCGTGCCCAGGGCAGATATCAGCGCGGTCGGGTGCAAGGCTTCGAACACTTCGCCCCATTTGTCGGGATCGGCCACGAACAGTTCCATCCGTGCGCCCTTGGGAAGCTTCACCTCGCGCCGCGCTACCGCGACCAGCCGGACATCGCTACGCCCCATGCAGGCCTCGATCACCTGGCTGCCGATCAGCCCGGTCGCCCCCACCAGCGCAATCCGCAAGGGTTCAGACATTGGTCAGCCCCCTTGGCCGCTCGCCATAGATCGCTGCACAGCGTTCGATTGCGAAGCGGTCGCTCATTCCCGCTATGAAATCGGCGATCACCCGCGCGCGCTGCGGGTTGTGTTCGGGCAGGCGCGCCTGCCATTCCTCCGGCATAAGCTTGGCATCCTGCGAGTAGGCAGCAAACAGCCTTGCCACCACATCGCGCGCGCGCTCCGCCGTCGCCACCTGTTCCTGGTGGTAATAGAGCCGGTCATACATGAAGCGCTTGAGCTTGCGTTCTTCCGCGGCGAAGCCGGGCGAAAACCCGCCCAGCTGACGCCCCGCGCCTCGCACCTCGCCAACCGAACCGACATCGCGCAATTGTTCGCGGGTGTGGGTGATCACATCGTTCACCATCAGCCCTATCTGGTTGCGGACCAGTTCGCGCAATTGCCGGTCGCGCGGCTCGCCGGCGTGCTGGCGTTCGACCTCACGCCACTGATCGGCGAGGAAATCGAGCTCCAGCAAATCATCGAGCGAAAGGAAACCGGCGCGCAGGCCATCGTCGATATCGTGGTTGTCATAGGCGATATCGTCCGCCACCGCCGCGACTTGCGCCTCGAGCGAGGGCCAGCTCGTCAGTTCCAGGGGAAATGCTTCGTCCAGCTCGGCCAGCGCCCAGTTCGGCCCGCCAACAGGGCCATTGTGCTTGGCCAGCCCTTCGAGCAGGTCCCAGGTCAGGTTAAGCCCCTCGTGCCCCGGATAAGGGCTCTCCAGGCGCATGACCGTGCGCAGCGCCTGGGCATTATGGTCAAACCCGCCGTGCCGCTGCATCGCGTCGCACAGCGCATCTTCGCCTGCATGGCCGAACGGCGGATGTCCCAGATCGTGCGCCAGGCAGAGCGCTTCGGTCAGGTCCTCGTCCAGCCCCAGCGCGCGGGCAATGACCCGCCCGATCTGCGCCACCTCAAGGCTATGCGTCATCCGCGTGCGATAATGATCGCCTTCCGGGGCGATGAACACCTGCGTCTTCGAGCGCAGCCGGCGAAAGCTCATCGAATGGATGATCCGGTCGCGATCGCGCTGGAACTCGCTGCGCGGCCCGCGCGCGCCCGCACGTTCCTGCGGGAATTCGCGGCCCCGGGTCTGGAGCGGATCGGCGGCGTAGGGAGCTCGGTTCATCGGTGGCCGCCGATTAGGTTAACCGCCACGCGCCGACAACCGGAACAATCGGGCAACATCCCGCCATCCGCACACAATCCGCGCTAAAGCGCTCAGAAGCTCAGCATTCGCCGTCGCAAATCCAGTCTACCGCGGCGCGGCAATGGATCCGCGCTGTGTCGTAGATCGGCAGAACATTGGCATCGACATCGACCACCAGGTCGAGTTCGGTGCAGGCCAGGACGATCGCTTTCGCGCCTTCCTGTTCGCTGATGGTGATGATGGTCTTGAGCGTGCGCTCCGCCTCGCGGCTGGCCTTGCCCAGCTTGAGCTCTTCGGTGATCAGCCGGTCGAGCGCGGCGACATCGCCGGCCTTGGGCGGCAGCAGTTCGATCCCGCGCGCTTCGATCCGGTCGCGAAAGAATGCCTCCGTCATCACCGGCTTCGTGCCGAGCAAGGTGGCGCGCGTGACGCCATCGGCCTGCATCTTGTCCGCCGTACGATCGGCAATGTGCAGGATCGGGATAGAGACTTCCGCCCGGACATCGTCATAGACCCGGTGCATGACATTGGCCGTGATGGCGATTGCCTGCGCGCCGGCCGCTTCAAGCCGACGCGCGCTGTCGATCAGCTGGCCGGTCGCCCTGGCCCATCCGGCCTCATCGGCAAGATTGGCGAAATCGCGATAGTCGAGGCTTTCAACGATCAGTGGCGGGCTCGCATGCGCGCCGTGGCGCTTCTGCACGAGCTTGCATATCTGTTCGTAATAGGTCCGCGTCGAGATCCAGCTCATCCCGCCGATCAGGCCAAGTTTGCGCAATGTCAGGCTCCTTCCCGGGCAACCATTTCAGGAAGTTAGGCGAGATGGATCAGGCAGTCCATCGTGCCGGTGAGATCAGCCCACAGGCGTGGTCTGGGTAAGCTGCTCCAGCCATTGGCGCAGGTCGCTGATGCTGCGTTCAGCCGCTTCTTCATGCGGCAGATGCCCGATACCATCGTATTCGAGATATGTGTGCGAAGCGAGGGCACGGTCGTACCACCGCCCGGCCTCAACCGAAATGACTGCATCTTCCGTGCCCCAGATCACCAGCGTCGGGATGTCGATCCCGGCCACGTCCTGTTCGTTGAGCGGAACCAGCGGCAGGCTGAAGCGCGCGATGGTGGCACCCCGGTTGCCGGGATAGCGCAGCATTTCCCAATAGCGGTCGATTGCCTCGGGCGTGGCTATTTGCTGGTTGCTGATGCTCTGGCGCAGGGACTTTTCGACCATCCACCGGGGGGTGATATGTTCCATCAACGTGCTGGCCACGGGCATGCGCGCGAGCTTGAAGCCGAGATTGCTTCCCTCACCCTTGATCGGTGCCCCCGTGGCATCGATCAGCACCATGCCCATCAGCCGATCGGGATTTTCCAACGCATAGCGAACACTAAACCCGCCGCCCATCGAATGGCCGATAAGGATGAATTGTTCGAGGCCAAGCTTATCCGCCACAGCATCGATATCGGCGACGAAGGCATCGCTTGAATAGTCGCCATCGGGCGCAGCCCCGGTCAACCCGTGCCCGCGTTGGTCGATACGAATCACGCGATAGTCACTTTGGAGCGCATCGACCCATGGCTGCCAGGTGTGCAGATCCGCATTCGAACCATGCAGCAGGACTATGGGGAGGCCATCCCGCAGCCCTTCGTCGCGCAAATGCACGGTAAGGCCGCTCGGCAGCTCGACGAATTGCGACGGCGCCGCGCCATATTTGGCCCGCATTTCCACCGGATCGGTATCGGGCGTGCGAAACACGACGAAGGCAATCACCAGGATCGCGATCAATACCGCCATGACCTTGGCAAAACGCTTCATTCTTTCATCTCCGCGATCCATTTCCCGATCAGCGCCAACCCGTCATCATGCACCGTCGTGGTGCCGATTTCCGGCATGGCGATGCCGGGATCGGTGCTGTTCATCCGGTAGGTGATGATAGAAGCCGCCGGATCCCCGGGCGCGATGGCGAACTCCAGCCCGCCCGATCCGCGCCCCGCCGCCACTGGACGCTTGCGAATGCCATAAGCGACCGGTTCGCGCTGTTCCCAGCGCAGGTCCAGTCCCGAATTCGAAGCCTTGCCGCCCGGCTGGTGGCAATGCGCGCAATTGACATCGAGATAAGCGCGCGCGGCGGCGTCGAGCGACCCTTCATAGCGGGCTTGCCATAGCGGCAAGCGATCATGCCCCGCAGGAACGGCATCGAGATGGCCTGTTTGCACGAATTCGCGCAGCCATTCGGCCGACAAATTGCGCGCCTTGGGCCCGATCGGGACCACCACATCCTCCAGGCTATGGCATTGCTTGCACTGGTTCTTGTTGGGAATGCGGTAATTGATCTGGCGTCCGTCTGGCGTGGTGACGTCCACGCGCCCTCCGGCCACGGCCAGCGTCGCTTCAGTCTGATCGTCATTCCAGCGATAGGGCAATGCGACCCAGCCATCGGCACGGTGCAGCAGGACGCGGGTCTCGATCAGGCGCTGATCCAGGCCCTCGCCAAAGGCAAAGGTCTTGATCAGCGCGCTACCGATCGGAAAGTCGATCAGCCCATCGCCATTGGCCTTGGCCTGCTTGCCTGCGGGCACATAGACAAAGCGCAACTTGTCAGCCCCGTCGGTATAGAGCGGGGTATTGAGCCGATAGGGCACCACACCCAGCGTGGGGATTTGCGCAGCCGCATCGACGAAGAACCCGAATTCTTCAAGCGTGCGCGGCATAGCGTCATTGAGGACGGCAGCATCGTTGACGTCCGGCGCCATACGTCGCGCTTCAACCGGGCCGCTGGAGCCCATGCTCGCAGCCAGCATCAGCGCCGCAGCCGCGCACCACGATACGCCTGCCGGTTTCACTGGCTGACCGCTGCCTCCATAGCCTCTGGCAGCTCGATCGCCGGCAAGCTCGGCAGACGACCGCCGCCGCCTGTAAGGTCGACCAACTGCGGCTGGGCCTCGGTCAGCGGCTGGGCATGGCGGGTAAGACCAAGCGAAAGCACCGGTACGCCATCATCGATAACGATGTCCCTGCCATTGCCATCAAGCGTGACCGGCGGGATGGTTCCGCCAAATGCCGCCGCCAGCATCTCCGCACCTGCAAAGGCCGGCTTGTAACCCGCCCTGCCCTGCAGATTGTTGGTGACCAGCACATTCACCGGATAGGGATTGTAATTCGCGTCACTGGTTTCGTTGGGATAGGCGACGATCAGCACGTTGCCGGTGCCGTTTTCAGCCAGGACATTGTTGAACACTTCGACATTGTAATGGCTCATTACCATCACCCCCATGCCGGTGGGTACGCCTGCCACGATATTGCCTTCGGGCGCGAAGTTGGGCGTGTTGTTGTCAACCACAAGGTTGTTGAACACCCGCACGTCGCGGCCGCCCTGTTGCGGGATATTGGGCAGGTCGAACACCAGGATGCCGCCGGTATTGTTCACCGCAATGTTGTTGTAGACATCCGCGCCATAGCTGTTTTCGATCTCGATCCCGGCTACATTGTATTTGGCGATCGAGTTGCGCACGATGATGTTGCGCGCCTGCCCGACATAGATACCTGCGTCCGACGCACCGATAGTGATCACCCCGTCGACCAGCACATTTTCGCTCTCGACCGGATAGACGCCGTAGGCACTCGTTCTCAGGATGTGGGCCGCGGGTCCATTCCACCCGCACGCGGTGGATCACGATATTGTCCGCGCCCTTGGACTTGATCCCGTCCCCACGCGAGTTTTCCACGCCGAACTCGCGCAGCACCACATTATCGCTGGTGACCAGCAATCCTTCGCCCGCGCCCTGCTGGCCGGAAAAGTCCAGGATCGACCGATCCATCCCCGCGCCGCGCAGCGTCACGCCATCGACATCAAGGCTAAGCCCGTCAGTCAGCAGGAACCGGCCCGCTTCCAGCACGATCTCGTCGCCCGGCGCAGCCAGGATCAGCGCTTCCTGCAAGCGCTCCTGCGCGCCATCGCCCGGCGCGACCGTATGGGTTTCGGCAAAAACAGGCGCAGCGCCTGCGAGAAGCATGGCGGCAAGTGAAATTCGGATCATAAGGCTCTCTCCCGTCGCCATGCATAGTGGGGCAAGGACAGCCGGAAAAGCAAGCGCGAGGGACTAGGACACCGGGCCTAGCCTATGCCAATTGCGCAAAGCCCTGCGCTGGTCGTGACGACCGCCACCGACTCGCCATCGCCCACCCGGCGCAAGCGCTTGATCAGATCGCCAAGGCCGGTTGCCTTTTCGGCCTCGCCCTCAAGCGTGGCCATACCTTGCCGCAATTTGTAAAGCTGCCAGACACTGAGGCGATCGACCATCCGATCCGCCATGCAGTCCGCCCGCTTCGGTCCCACGCCGGGATCGAGCAGCGCGGTTTCGACCCGCCATTTGACCAGCGGACGCGCCAGCCCGGTCTGGAATGCAATCGCCACCAGCAAGGCCAGCACCACAGTGCCGAACAGGAATTTGCGCATCAGTCGAGCGCTTTCACGATTTCCTCGACCATCTTCTTCGCGTCAGCCAGCAGCATCACGGTCTGGTTCATGTAGAACACATCGTTATCGACGCCGGCATAGCCGACCCCGCCCATGCTGCGCTTGATGAAGAACACCTGCTTGGCCTTGTCGACGTCGAACACCGGCATCCCATAGATCGGGCTGCTCTTGTCGGTCTTCGCCGCCGGGTTGACCACGTCGTTCGCGCCGATGATGAAGGCAACGTCGCATTGCGCGAATTCGCTGTTGATGTCCTCCAGCTCGAACACCTTGTCATAGGGCACGCTCGCTTCAGCCAGCAGCACGTTCATGTGGCCCGGCATGCGGCCCGCGACCGGGTGGATCGCGAATTTCACCTCGACACCCTTTTCCTCAAGGATGTCGGTCATCTCGCGCAGCGCGTGCTGCGCCTGCGCCACTGCCATGCCGTAGCCGGGGATCACGATCACCTTCTCGGCCTGTTCCAGCATGAAGGCAGCGTCTTCCGCGCTGCCGGTCTTGTAGGGGCGCTGCTCGCCACCGCCCGCCGCGCTGGCGCCGCTTTCTGCGCCGAACCCGCCCGCGATAACAGAAATAAAGCTGCGATTCATCGCGCGGCACATGATGTAGCTCAGGATAGCGCCGGAAGACCCCACGAGAGCGCCGGTAATAATCATCGCGGTGTTACCGAGCGTGAAGCCCATCGCCGCCGCGGCCCAGCCCGAATAGGAGTTGAGCATCGAGACCACGACCGGCATGTCCGCCCCGCCGATCGGGATAATCAGCAGAAAACCGATCGCGAAGCTGAGCACGGTCAGCGCCACGATCAGCGTCATGGTGTCGGCCGGTCCGGCCATGGCGAACATGGCGGTCAGCACAATAATCGCGACGAGCGTGCCGAGGTTGATCACATGTCGGGCCGGCAGCAGGATTGGCGCGCCGCTCATCTTGCCCGCCAGTTTCGCGAAAGCGATGACCGAGCCTGAGAAAGTGATCGCGCCGATGGCAATGCCGAGTCCCATCTCGATCTTGCTGACGGGAGCTATCCCGCCGTCAGGCAGCAACAGGCCGAAGGCGCCGGGGTTGAGATACGCCGCCCAACCCACAAGCACTGCAGCGAGGCCAACCAGCGAGTGGAATGCCGCCACCAGCTCGGGCATCTGCGTCATGGCGATCCGCCGGGCGATGGTGAAGCCGATTATGCCGCCGAGGAAGATGGCAATCCCGATTTCGGGCAGGTTGGCGATGCTATGGGTAACCAGCGTGGTTACCACGGCAATCAGCATGCCGATCATGCCGAACCGGTTGCCGGCGCGGCTCGATGCCGGGCTTGAAAGCCCGCGCAGCGCGAGGATGAAGAACACGCCCGCAACGAGATAGGCGAGCATGGCCCAGGCGGGTGTACCGCCGCCATGCGCGGCGGCTGCGAGGAGCGAGAAGCTCATCACTTCTTCTCCTTCTTCTTGTACATCGCCAGCATACGTTCGGTCACGGCGAAGCCGCCGAAGATGTTGACGCTGGCCAGGACAACGGCGAGCAGGCCGAGCCATTTGGCGATCATGCTGCCCGCTTCAGCGCTGGCAATCAGCGCGCCGACGATGATCACCGAGGAAATCGCATTGGTCACCGCCATCAGCGGCGTGTGCAGCGCCGGGGTAACCGACCACACCACGTAATAGCCGACGAAACACGCCAGCACGAAGATCGAGAGGATTGAAATAAAGTCCATTATCGCGCCTCCGAGGCCGCATTTTCGCGTTCGGCAATGCCTGCGCCGACGCCATAACCTGAGTGGAACGCCGCTACTGCGACTCCAACTAACAAGACCGCAGCCAGAACAAGCCAGCTCACGATTTTCACCCCTTCAGCCTCTCATTGACCACGGCCCCGCCCTGCGTCAGCCGCACGGCATTGCCGATTTCCTCGTCCAGCACCGGCTTGCCCGCTTCCTTGTCCCAGAAGGCGCTGAGGAAGTTGTAGAGGTTGCGGGCGAACAGCGCGGACGCGTCGGGCGCCAGCGTCGCCGGCGTGTTCGAATAGCCCATAATGGTCACGCCATGGCGCACCACCAGTTCGTCTGGCTTCGAGCCTTCGACATTGCCACCTTGCGCCACTGCAAGGTCGAAGATCACGCTGCCGGGCTTCATCGTGGCGATCTGCGCGTCGGTGATCAGCCGGGGAGCAGCGCGCCCAGGAATCAACGCAGTCGTGATGACGATATCCTGCTTGGCGATATGGCCGGATACCAGCTCAGCCTGCGCCTTCTGGTATTCTTCGGACATTTCAGTTGCATAACCGCCCGCGCCCTCGCCTTCGATCCCCGCGACATTCTCAACGAAGATCGGCTTGGCACCCAGTGACTGGATTTGCTCTTTGGTGGCGCTGCGCACGTCGGTGGCCGAGACCTGCGCACCGAGCCGCTTGGCCGTCGCAATCGCCTGCAAGCCGGCAACGCCGACCCCCATGATGAATACGCGCGCGGCCTGCACCGTACCTGCCGCGGTCATCATCATCGGAAATGCACGGCCATAGGTGTCCGCCGCAGCGATCACTGCCTTGTAGCCTGACAGGTTCGATTGGCTGGAAAGCACATCCATGCTCTGCGCGCGGGTAATGCGCGGCATGAATTCCATCGACAGGGCTTCAAGCCCCGCCTTGGCATAGGCTTCGACGCGATCCTTCTGCCCGAACGGATCGAAAGTCGCGGCGACCCATGCGCCCGGCTTCGCGCCGGCCAGCAGTTCGACATCGGGCGCCTGCACGCCCAGCACGATGTCCGCACCTTTGACCGTGTCCGCCGCGGAGCCGACGCTGGCTCCGGCATCGGCATAGTCGCCATCTGCGATCGAGGCGTATGCGCCTGCACCCGCTTCGACTGCCAACTCCGCGCCAAGCGCAGCGAATTTCTTGACCGTCTCAGGCGTGATCGCAACGCGCCGCTCGCCAGCGGCGCGTTCCTTCAGAACCGCGATGCGTAGCGCCACCGGATCAGTCGGCGATCAATGTAATGACAAAAAGCGCGATCAACGCGATGATCGGCACCGACCATTTGAGCAGCGTGATGAAGCTGCCATAGGTCTTTTCCGCCGATTTCATGTCATGCGATGCCATTTAACGCGTTCCCTGCGTGAAAGTTGAAGACGCCAAGCCCTCTATCGCGCAATTCACGCCATCACAAGTGACCCGCGACCGGCCTATCAGCCTTAATAGGGTCTTTACCCGTGCCCGCTATTGATCAGTCCTGTTTCACAGTGGGACGGTTTGGGCGATGGCGGGCAGCGAACAGCGTGTGCTGATGCTGATTGACGATGAACCGGCGCAATGCCGGCTGATCAGTGCGCTTGCCGCGCGCGAGGGCTGGCGCACGATCGTGGCCGGTGATCCCGATACCGCGATTGCGATGCTGGGCACGCGCGCGGGCATGCAGCTGTCCGCAATTATCCTTGACCAGTGGGTGCCGGGCGATGACGCCTGCCAGCTGATCGAGGAACTGAAGCGCCGCCGCCCCGCGCTGCCGATCCTGATGCTTACCACCAGCGCATCTCCCTTGCTGGCGGTGGAGGCGATGCGCGCCGGGGCGACCGACTACCTGATCAAGCCGATCGCGCCCGATCGCCTGCTCGAGGCCTTGCGCGCCGCAACCGAAGGCGAAAAACCGCAGGACGAACTCCAGCCGCTGACCGAGAAGATCCCGGCCAAGCTCGATTTCGAATCCATGGTTGGCAATGAGCCGCGCTTCCGCACCGCTCTTGCCCAGGCGGCTAAGGCTGCGCGCGGCCACGGGCATGTGCTGATCGAGGGTGAAAGCGGCACTGGCAAGGAAATGCTGCTGCGCGCGATGCATGCCGCCAGCCCGCGCGCCAAAGCACCGTTCCGCATCATCAACCTGGCCGGCGTGCCTGCCAATTCGATCGAGTCGGTGCTGTTCGGGCACGAACCTGCCGCCTTCGCCGGTGCGTTCGATCGCCAGATCGGCGCCCTGCAACAATGCGACGGCGGCACGCTGGTGCTCGACGAGGTTGACCGGCTGAACGACACCCTCCAGGCCAAGCTGCTGGAAATGCTCGATTGCGGGATCGTCCGCCCGCTCGGCGCCAGCCATGGCTTCCGCATCGATGTGCGGCTGCTTTCCGCCAGCAACCTGCCGCTGGAACAGCTTGCCAGCGTCGGCAAGTTCAGCGCCGCACTGCTTGATCGGCTGGGGCATACGACCATCAAGCTGCCGCCGCTGCGCGAGCGTGCAGGCGATATCCCGGCCCTTACCCGCCATTTCCTGGCCCGGATCGGCGACCAGCCGGGCCTCAGGCACCTGTCGATCACGGATTCGGCACTTTCGCTCCTCAAGGCCTATGACTGGCCCGGCAATGTCCGCCAGCTGCAGGCGGTGCTGTTCCGCGCCGCCGTGTTCTGCGACCAGGAAGCGCTGGGCGCGGACAGCTTCCCACAGCTGAGCGAGTTGCTGGGCGAACAGCCGCAGGAAAGCGACGCTTCGATGCATGAAGGCGCGGGCGTGCTGCTCTACACCGAAGACGGCAATCTCCGCCCGCTCGAAGAAATCGAGGCCGATGTGATCCGCCTTGCCATCGGGCATTACCGCGGCCGCATGACCGAAGTTGCGCGGCGGCTCGGCATCGGGCGCTCGACGCTTTACCGAAAGCTCGCCGATCTGGGCATTGAAAGCGCCGCCTGACGCGCCTAGCCCTGAGGGCATGGCCAGACTCAAAGACAAACTCGCCGTCGTCACCGGCGGCGCCCGCGGAATCGGACGTGGAATCTGCGAAGCCTTCTTCCGCGAGGGCGCAGAGGTGATCCTGACCGACATCGACGTTGAAGAAGGACAAGCCGCTGCGCGCGCCATCGGCTGCCGCTTCCACAAGCTCGACGTGACGGAAGAGGTGGACTGGGAAACCCTGGCTCACATCGCGCCCGCGATCGACGTGATGGTCAACAATGCCGGCATTACCGGCTTCGAGGATGGTCCCGGCCCCCACGATCCCGAACATGCTTCGCTGGCCGAATGGCGGCGGGTCAACGCAGTCAACATGGAGGGGACCTTCCTTGGCTGCCGCTATGCCCTGAATGCGATGAAAGCGAAGGGCAAGGGCTCGATCATCAACATGTCCTCGCGCTCGGGCGTGGTCGGCATTCCGGGTGCGGCGGCCTATGCAGCCAGCAAGGCCGCGATCCGCAACCATTCAAAGTCGGTCGCGCTTTATGCCGCGCAGAACGGCTGGGCGATCCGCTGCAACTCGGTCCAGCCCGCCGCGATCCTCACCCCGATGTGGGAGACGCTGCTGGGCGACGGCCCCGACCTTGAACAGCGCAAGGCGGCGATGGTCAAGGACACGCCGCTAAAGCGCTTCGGCACAGTCGAGGAAGTGGCGGCGCTGTGCGTCTACCTTGCCAGCGACGAGAGCGCATACATGACCGGCAGCGAGCTGACGCTCGACGGCGGCTTGCTGGCGGGCAGCGCCGCTTCGCCCGGAGATTGACGCGAGATTAGGCGGGCAATTCGCCGAAATCGGTCAGCGCCGCATCGCGCAGGCCGCGCCACACGTTGCGCGCCTGCACGGTATCGGCGACGTCATGCACACGCAGCAACTGCACGCCCGCGTTCATCCCGGCAATGGCGAGCGCGATGCTGCCGCCCAGTCGCCGCTCGACCGGCGCCTCGTTCGACAGCGCCCCGATCATCCGCTTGCGGCTGGCGCCCAGCAGCAGCGGCTGGCCCAGCGCATGGAACAGCGGCAGTGCGTTGATCAGCGCGAGATTGTCAGCCAGCGACTTGCCGAAGCCGATGCCGGGATCGAGCACGATCCTGGCCCGCGAAATGCCCGCCGCCACCGCCGCATCGCGGCGTTCCATCAGCCAGTCGAACACATCGAACACGACATTGTCATATTGCGCGTTCGAATGCAGGTCCTGCCCGTCGCCCGGCGCATGCATCAGGATCACCGGGCAGCCGCTGGTCGCGGCAAGACCGAAACTGCGCGGATCGAACCGCATGGCCGAAACGTCATTGGCAATATGCGCGCCTGCTGCCAGCGCCGCTTCCAGCACTCCCGCGCGGCGGGTATCGATGCTGATCGCAGCACCCATCGCACTGCAATATTCGATCGCGGGCAGCACTCGGTCCTTTTCGTCGCCTTCCCAGGTCGCTGCGGCGCCGGGGCGCGTGCTCTCCCCGCCGATGTCGATGATCGCCGCGCCCGCTTCCAGCATGGCCGCGGCATGCGCGCGGCCCGCTTCCGGATTGTCAAGGAATTCACCACCATCGGTGAAACTGTCGGGCGTGACGTTGAGGATGCCCATCACCTGCGGCTGGTCGAGCCGGATCGCGCGCGCACCGCATTCGAGCGGCGGGTGCACCAGCGCCAGATTGGTCCATTGCGCCTGCGCTTCCTCGGAAACGCTGGCGGGCAGCGCGGCAAGGATCGCGGGCATCCCTTTCGGATCGGTAAGCCAACGCTCGGCCACTGCGCCATCCCGCCGCAGGATCACCGCAAAGCGATGCGCATAGACCATGCCGCCCGCCAGGCGGATGGCATTGCCCTCTTCATGCTGCGGCCCCGGCGCAAAGCCGACCGGGCGGATGTAGACTTTATCGGTCACTTGTCAGGATTTCCGATCTGAAGCTGAGTGGATGGAACACATGGAACACGGTCCAATGGGAAGAAAACAGGCCATCGTTCAATCGCCCTTATGCGGCGCGATTGGAAGGGTACGATGCGATCATTCCACGGGTGTATTGCGGGAATGGCCTGTAGGACAGCGCCAAGCCACCCCGGCCGCAAGCCAGGCTGGGGTGACCTGCGTCGATCCATCAAACTTTGATCAGCGGCGTTCAAATTCCTCGATCAGCGACAGGATATGGCCGCGGTGCGCCCTCGTTTCGAGATCGGCAATCGGCGATGCCGCGATAGACTTGATCCGGCCCAGGCTGGCGAGTGCGGCAGAGCGTGCGACATAGTCGAAATTCGGCTGTGCCTGGGGTCCTGACGGCGTAATCTCCATCCCGCCCCCCTTGCCGCCAGCGACCGCGATCAGCCGCGTGACGTACTCAATCTGCAAGTTCTGACGATAAGTGTTGACGGCAGTCAGCCGGTCAGCGTCGAACATAAAGCCCGTCAGTTCGGCAAGGTAAGTACTGACCGGGTAAGCGCCGCCATAGCGCCGCGTGTCGGTCAACCGGGCAAGCACATTCGGATGCAGCAAGTGATCGAGCAGCGAGCGCTGGATCCGCAGTGCCCGGGCATGCGGCTTGGGATCGATATTGACGCCGTATGCGTCGAAACCCCGGCGTTCGATCTGCAGCCGGTTGAGCAGCACTTCGCCAGATGCAAAGGCATCCGGGGCGAAGGCTATCCGGTTCACGGTGGCGAGCGCGCGCCGCTGATCCGCAACTGGGACAGGTTGGAACGGCTGTGCCGCACCGGTTTGCCCAACCGCTGCACGATTGTTGAAAACACCACCGATCCAGCGCGAAGCGACATTGGCCGCGACAGCCTTCTGTCCGGTCAGGATCATGTAGCTATTGTACAGCGATTGATAGCTGTCGCCGGTCTTCAGCGTACGTTGAGGCAATGCGCCCAGTGCCTCATCGACCAGCAGCGCATACTGCCCGGCCCAACCGATCGGGTCGTCTGACAGGTCATCGATCATGACCCGCGGGTCAATGTGCTGCCCAGGTGCGCGCATGTCATCCGCATCATTGCCGAACGCGAGGGCCGGTTCGGTCGAACGCGCCAGGATCCGTTCCAGCGCGGCACTGTCGGTCGTGTAGCCGAATTCGATCGCCCAGATATCATAGGGCCCCGGCTCGCTGATCGAAAACTGGCCTTGCGGTTTCCCCATGCCGGCGATGTTGATCGCGGCATAATCCATGACCGAATTGGTGGGCAGGTTTTCCGGAGACGAAAGCGCCGCCAGCGGCACCGTGCTGGTCGATCGCATGTTATGGTTGAGGCCCAATGTATGGCCTATTTCATGCAGCACGAGGTAATAGAGTTCCTGCTTGACCAGTTCCTCCATCTCGGCAGCACTGGCACCTTTTGCGGCCAAAACAGCGCGAGCCGTCATTATCTTGGCCTGCAAATCGCTCGCAAAGGTGCAACCGGCCCCATGGCGACTATGCGGTGCAGATGCCCAGTTCGCGCCGTCGCTGCCGTGCCAACCGGCGGCAAGGCCCGCCGTGTCGAAAATCTCGGCATAGCGCATGCGATTGGTCAGGAAGCGATATTCCAGCATGATATCCGCGCCGATGATCTCGCCCGTACGCGGATTGGTGAAACTGGGGCCATAACCGCCAAACGGTGGGTTTGGCGATGATGTCCAGCGCAACACGTTATAACGGATGTCGCCCGCGTCCCACTCGGCATCATCGGGTTGGATTTTCACTGCCACTGCATTGGTGAAGCCTGCCGCCTCGAACGCCTTGTTCCAAGCAAGCGCCGCGTCGCGAATGGTTTCGCGCAATTCCAGCGGAGTCGTGTTCTCGATCCAGAACGTAATCGGCTTGACCGGATCGGACAGCGCCGCGTCCGGGTTTTTCTTCTCCAGCCGCCAGCGGTTGATCACATCGCGATATGGCGTGTGCGATGTCGATGTAAGGTCGGTGATCTGGTTGGTAAAATAGCCGACGCGATAATCATCGGCGCGCGGCTCGAAGCCGGCTTTGGGCATTTCCAGGAACGAATGCTGCACCATGATCGCAACCGAGCGTGGATCGGTGATAGCGGGGTTGCCGTAGTTGATCGGCTTGGGATTGTCGTAGACATACTCGACCCGGATATCGGTGTTTTCTGGGAAGTTGCCGATACCGGCAATCTGCGTCTTTTCAGCGGACAGTTCACCCAGGGTGAATTCGGCGCCCGGCTTGGCCTCTGGGGATTGCCACGGTTGAACGCGACTCAGCGCCTCGCCTTCCAGCAGCGCATCAGCCGATATCAATAATCTTTGGCTGTCTTCGCTTTCAGCAGAGATGGCAACATTGGCGAGCGGGGCACGCGAAATATTGGCGTTCGACGCACGCGCAAGCGGGCTTTGCGGATCAAAGTAATAGCTGGTGTTGATCGCTTCGACCTCGACCCGGTCAAACTTGCGATTGAAGGTAATGATCCGGTTGTCACGGAAATTGCCGCGGAAAAGGCCGACTTCGGCGGGGCCGTTCTCGCTGTATGTAAAATAAATGAACTCGTCACCAAGCCGCTTGGCGGGGATCTCAATGAAGACTTCCCCGGTCTTCGTATTGCGATAGAGCGGAAAAAGGCCATCGGCCCGTTCGAAATCTTTCACGAATTCGGCCAGCGACTTGGGCTTCTCCTCTGCACCCTTGTCCTTGCCCTTGCCTTCGTCTTTCGCATGTGCGCCCGAAATCGCAATCAGCGCTGCACCAAGAAAAACGAGATATCTGCGCATATGAGTCCCCCCCGAGGAATTGGTATCGGGCGCACTCTTGGCATTTCGCAATTCGATGCAAGCAATTACTGCAGGCGAGGACGGACATGGACTAAGGTGCGGCGGTTTTGGCCTGCTTCATCAGATCCGCCTCAATCCTCCACGCTAAGCAGATACAGCTGCCGCGCGGCGTCGATCGGCTTCACATCGCGCCCGTCCGGCCCTTCGACTTCATAGTGCCAGAAGGTCCAGCCATTGCAGCTGGGTGCGCCTTGCAGGTCCTTGCCCAGGCTGTGGATGCTTCCGGTCTGCTTGCCATATGCCAGCGAACCGTCCGCGCGCACAGTCGCGATCCAGCGGCGCTTCTTGTCGAACACTTCGGTGCCCGGCTTGAGATAGCCCGCCTCGACCAGCGCGCCGAACGCCACCTTGGGCGCAGCTTTCGCGCTCTGCATGGTCTGGAGCGCGCTTTCATCGAGCGGCAATTCCTTGGCGATCCGCTTGTAGGCAGCGTCACGATAGACGTTCTCGCGCTCGCAGCCGATCCACTCGCGGCCCAATCGCTTGGCGACCGCACCGGTGGTGCCTGTGCCGAAGAAGGGATCGAGCACCACGTCGCCCTTCTCGGTCGTCGCCAGCAGCACGCGATAAAGCAGCGCTTCGGGCTTTTGCGTTGGGTGGACCTTGTGCCCGCCTTCCTTCAGCCGTTCGCCGCCCGAACAGATCGGCAGCACCCAGTCGCTGCGCATCTGCAGCTCGTCATTGAGCGTCTTCATCGCGCGATAGTTGAAGTGGTACTTCGCCTTTTCGCCCATGCTGGCCCACAGCAGCGTCTCATGCGCATTTGTGAAGCGCGTGCCCTTGAAATTGGGCATCGGGTTGGTCTTGCGCCAGACGATGTCGTTGAGGATCCAGAAGCCGAGATCCTGGAGGATAGCGCCGACGCGGTAGATATTGTGATAGCTGCCGATTACCCAGAGCGCCCCGTCGGGCTTGAGCACGCGGCGCGCCTCGGTCAGCCAGTCACGCGTGAAATCGTCATAGGCCTTGAAGCTGTCGAACTGGTCCCAATGGTCGGTTACCGCATCCACCGCGCTGCCATCGGGCCGGTTGAGGTCGCCGCCGAGCTGCAAATTGTAAGGCGGATCGGCAAAGATCAGGTCCACGCTGGCAGTCGGGATGGAGCGCATCGCCTCCACGCAATCGCCGTCAAGGATCTGCCCCAGCGGCAGGCCAGCTTTCGAAACGGCAACAGTTTCAGCGCGCGCGACGCGCGCTTTCGTGGTCTCCATGACCGCCATGCTTTCTACCCCTCTGATAAGTTATCCACAGGGTGAGTCCTCGCGGACTCCGGGTCAAGCACAAAGCGATAGGCGGTTATGGTTAACGGCGCGTTAGCTGTCACGGAACAAAAAGAGTCCCGCACAAGATATTGAGTCTCGGCCCTTTCCGGGGACTCGATATCGTGGGGTGTTGCACCGGGGACTCAACCGCGGCGCGAAATTTCAGGCGAACATGAAAACGGTGTTCGCGGCAAAGGCGATGACCAGCAAGGCGCCAATCATGCGGCTGATTTCCTTGGCGCGTGACACCAGCAGCAAGAAGGCGACGGCACTAAGCGCCAGCAGCACCAGCTCGAAACTGAGCAGGTCGGCCGGCACGGCGAAAGGCGCGATGGTCATGGTCGCGCCGCCGATCAGCAGGATGTTGTAGATGTTCGAGCCAACGACATTGCCGATCGCAAGCCCCGGCTTGCCACGGATCGCAGCCGCCACCGAAGCGGCGAGTTCTGGCAACGAAGTGCCTACCGCCACCACGGTCAGGCCGATCACCGTTTCGGAAACACCCAGCACGCGGGCAAGGTCGATTGCGCCGGTCACCAGCGCCTGGCCGCCGATTACCAGCAGGGCAAGCCCGATCAAGAACAGCAGGATCGCGGCCGGCAGGCGGACCTGCGCCTCCGGCTCGTCCTCCTCATCGCCGGCATCGCTGTGCGGGTGATTGTAGCGCCAATAGACATAGGCGACGATCCCCGCGAGTAGCGCCAGCCCGACCCACACCGAACCCAGCTGCGCGGCGGTGAGCGCCCACAGTACCAGAGTGGCGCCCAGTGCCACCACTGCGTCACGCCGGCCCGTGCCGCTCAGTGCGATCGGCATCACGAGCGCGGTTGCGCCAAGGATCAGCAGGGTGTTGGCAAGGTTCGAGCCGACGATATTGCCCCAGGCGATCCCCGGCGATCCGGCCAGCGCCGCTTCCACGCTGGCGACCATTTCCGGCATGGAAGTGGCAGCGCCCACGATCACCAGCCCGGTGACGAGGTTCGACACGCCCAGCCGCTGGGCAATGCCCACCGCGCCGCGCACCAGCAGCTCGCCGCCAATGGCCAGGCCCACCAGGCCTGCCAGGCTGTACAGAATCGGTTCGATCATGCTGCGGCGCTTAGCTGAAACTCGGGTTCAAAGAAGCGCCAATTGCGCCACCGGGGCAAATGACTGCCGATGGAGGGGGATGGTCCATGCAGCCGCAACGCTTCCATATGCTCGGCGGTTCCATAACCCTTGTTTCTTTCCCAGCCGTAGTGCGGATGCGCCTCTGCTGCAGCAATCATCAGCCGGTCGCGCCATTCCTTGGCGATTATGCTGGCGGCGGAGATGCAAGGCTCCAGCGCATCGCCGCCGACGATCGCCCGCGCCTGCGTCCAGCGCCATTGCTCGCACCGCCCACGCGGTGTCAGGTTGCCGTCGATCAGGATCGCGTCGGGCTCGCGCCCCAGCCGCTTGACCAGCTGCCCCACGGCGCGGGTCATCGCATGCATGGTGGCGACCAGGATATTGAGCCGGTCGATCTCTTCCGGCTCGACCACGCCCAGCCCCCATGTGCAGCTTGCGCGAATGCGTTCGTCGAGTGCGGCGCGGCGGTTGGCCGAAAGCTTCTTGGAATCGTCCAGCCCGTCGGGAACACCCTGCCCCAGCACCACAGCGGCGGCCACCACCGGGCCCGCCAGCGGGCCGCGCCCGGCTTCGTCAACGCCAATGACGATTGGCTGGGCACCGTTTTCGATTTCGTGCATTGCAGAGGGCATGACCATGATCTCTAAGCTTCCTACCGCCCTATTCCCTGCCGCCATGCTGCTCGCAAGCTGCGGCGCCACCGCAGGTGTGGACACACCCTCCACCAGCGCCGAGCCTGAACTCGCAATTGAGGAGATGGGCACTTACGAGCGCCCCTGGGCCGCAGCCTTTGTCCCGGGCACCGAAGTGCTGGTTATCACGCTCAAGGCCGGCGAGTTGCGCGGGATTGACACCGCCACTGGACGCAGCTTTGCCATCACCGGCGCACCGGATGTCGATTATGGCGGCCAGGGCGGATTGGGCGACGTCGCCTTTCTTGCCAGCGAATGGGCCGACACGGTCGGCAGCCGCACGATCTATCTCAGCTGGGCCGAAGCCGGTGAAGGCGACACGCGCGGCGCCGTTGTCGGGCGCGGCACGCTGAACTGCGAAGACGGCGGCGACTGCTCCATTTCGGGCCTCGACGTGATCTGGCGCCAGGCGCCCAAGGTTACCGGGCGCGGGCATTATTCGCACCGCATCCGTTTCTCGCCTGACGAGAGCTATATGTTCGTTGCCAGCGGTGACCGGCAGAAGCTCGATCCTGCGCAGGACACCGGCAATACGCTCGGCACCATTGTGAGGCTCAACCTTGATGGCACACCGGCGGCGGGCAATCCGATGGCCGAACAGGGCGGCGTGACTGCGGAAATCTGGTCTTACGGGCACCGCAACATCCTGGGAATGGACTGGGATGCCGACGGACGCTTGTGGGAAGTGGAGCACGGCCCGGCGGGCGGCGACGAGCTGAACCTGGTGCAACGGGGCGCGAATTATGGCTGGCCGGTGCGTTCTGACGGCGATCACTACAATGGCGACAACATCCCCGATCACACCCCAGACGACGGCTTTGCCAAGGCCGCGTTGGGATGGACTCCGGTGATCGCACCGGGCGACATGATTTTCTATCGCGGTGACATGTTCGGCGCATGGAAGGGCGATGCGCTGATCGCAGGCCTCGCTTCGAAGGGCCTGGTTCGTGTTACCATCGATGGCGAAAGTGCCAGCGAAGCGGCACGCTATCCGATCGACAACCGCGTGCGCTCGGTCGATGAAGGGCCGGACGGTGCGTTGTGGGTGCTGGAAGACGGCCCGGAAGCACGGCTGCTCAAGATCACTGCAAAATAGCTTTCGCTGGCTCAACCACGAATTGGATCGACAGCGCCGTGCGCGCCAACTAAGCGCGCCCGCGCAATGGCGACTCTGATCCCCCTCGCGAACGTGCCCACAGACATGATCGAGCAGGTGCTCGATCGTGCCTTCGGGCCTAACCGGCACGCCCGCACCGCCTATCGCATCCGCACCGGCACCGAATGGCTCGAAGCGCTAAGCTTCGCCGCGCTCGACGATGACGATCTGCTAGTCGGCACGATCCAGCTGTGGCCGGTGGCGCTGACCGATCCGCAAGGGCGCGCCCACCCGCTGGTGATGGTTGGCCCGGTCGCGGTGCTGCCCGAACACCAGGGCGAAGGCTATGGCAAGGCGCTGATGGCGGCATCGCTCGGCTCGATCGATCCGGATGCCGGATTGCCGCAAGTGCTGATCGGCGACGAGCCCTATTACGGGCAGTGGGATTTCTCGGCCCGGTACACCGGCGGCTGGCGCTGTCCCGGCCCGTGGGACCCCGAGCGGCTGCTGGTCCGCTGTGCCAACCCCGCGATCCTGCCCCGCGAAGGCATTCTGGGGCCTTGGAAAGCTTAGTCGCGAGCGGTCAGAACATCCGTTCTGACCGCGGCCTTGCCACCCGCGCCCTCCACCCTTCCACCCGGATGATATCCCGGTAGGCTCCGGGTGGAAGGGTGGAGGGCGCGGGAGGCGTGGACCATTGAACAGAAACACTCATTCTGGCATCGGCCGGCTTGCATGCCTTACGAACCGCCGCCCCACCTTGCCGAACTGACGCTGGCGCAGATCGCCGAGCTGGTGGCCGCGCGCAAGCTGCCGCCGGTGGAGAGCTGGAACCCGCAGCAAATCACCGAGAGCCATATGCGCATAGCGGCGGACGGCACATGGTTCCATCAGGGCGATCCGATCCGGCGTGAGGCGATGGTGCGCGCTTTCGCCGGGCTCTTGACCCGCGACGAAGCCGGGCATCACTGGCTGGTCACTCCGTTCGAAAAATCCGCCATCGAGGTCGAAGATGCCGCCTTCATCGCTGTCGACGTCGCGCGGCGCGATGCGGGACTGGCTTTTCGCCTCAACACCGACGAGCTGGTGATCGCCGGGCCGGAAAATCGCCTGCGCGCCGCCGGCTGTGCCGACACGCCTGCGCTTTACCTGCACGTGCGGCGCGGCTGCGAAGCGCGGCTCAACCGCAGCACGTACCAGCAGCTGGCCGAAATCGCGCTGGCTGAAAGCGACGACTGGCGCGTTTCCAGCATGGGCGAATCATTTTCGCTGGTGCCGCAATGAGCGAGCTCTACGATCGCCTTTCGCAACTGTACGAGCGCGGACACGCGCGCGAAATCCCTGACCTGATGAGCGATGCCCGCTTTGCACAGGCCGGGCGCACCGCCGACGCCGCTGTGCTGATTGCCGTCACCGACAAACCCGACCCAGGTGTAATCCTCACCCAGCGGCCGCGCGACATGCGCGATCATCCCGGGCAGGTTGCCTTTCCCGGTGGCAAGATCGATCCCGGCGAGGATGCGATTGCGGCGGCCCTGCGCGAGGCGGAGGAAGAAATCGCCCTGCCCAGCCACCATGTGCGCGTGATCGGCCCGACTGACCGCTACCAGACCGGCACCGGCTTCAACGTCACCCCGGTTCTGGGCGTGGTGCCGCCCGATCTGGAGCTAAGCCCTAACCCGACCGAGGTCGAGGCGTGGTTCGAAGCTCCGCTGCAGATGTTGCTCGAACGCGAGCACTGGCAGACGCATGAAGTGTTCTGGCGCGGCGAAATGCGGCGCTATCTTGAGCTGCATTACGATGGCTTCCGGATCTGGGGCGTGACTGCGGCGATCATCGCCAATCTCGCGCGCCGGATTGCGCCAGAGGAGCTGGCCGATGTTCGCTAGACTGGCTGACGCTGCCTGGACCCGGCGCGAGGGGCTGCAAGCGCTCACCGCTGCGCTGGGCGCAGACAACATGCGCTGGGTTGGCGGGGCGATCCGCGACAGCCTGCTCGGCAGCGACGTCAGCGATGTCGATTGCGCCACCAGGCTGCTGCCCGATGACGTCATGGAGCGCTGCCGCCTTGCCGGCATTCGCACGGTGCCGACCGGAATCGAGCACGGCACTGTAACTGCGATCCTCAAAGGCGGGCCGGTCGAGATCACCACGCTGCGGCGCGACGTATCGACGGATGGGCGGCGCGCCACCGTCGCCTTTGCGCAGGCGTGGGAAGAGGACGCGGCGCGGCGCGATTTCACCATCAACGCGCTCTACGCTCATCCCGAAACACTGGAGATCTTCGACTATTTCGGGGGGATGGACGATCTGGCTGCACGGCGCGTGCGCTTCATCGGCGATGCCCGCCAGCGCATCCGCGAGGACCATCTGCGCATCCTGCGCTATTTCCGCTTCCAGGCGCGGTTCGGGGCAGAGCTGGATGCAGAGGCGGAAGAAGCCTGCGCTGAACTCGCGTCGACGCTCAAGGGCCTCAGCCGCGAACGCATCGCGATGGAGCTGACCGCGCTGCTGGCCTTGCCCGATCCGCATGCCACCGTGGCGCGGATGCGCCAGCTGGGCGTGCTGCAGGTAGTGCTGCCTGAGGCTTGCCCGCAGCATATCGAACTTCTGGGCCGGGTCATCGCTGCCGAACAGGAGCAAGGCTTCGCGCCTGATCCCATGCGGCGGATGGCCGCGCTCTTGCCGCCGATTACCGAGGTCGCGGAAACTGTCGCTGCGCGGTTGCGGCTTTCGAAAACCCAGCGGGGCCACCTTGTCGCGGTGGCGGGTCGCAATCAGAGCGATCTCGCTGCCATGCATGCGCTGGCCTATGCCGAAACAGCCCCTGTCGCGATCGACCGGGTGCTGCTGCAAGGCGGCGATGCCGGCGGCTTGAAACATTGGGAAATCCCGCAATTCCCGCTCAAGGGCGGGGAGATCGTGGCGCGCGGGGTAACCGCCGGGCCAGAGGTCGCAAGAATGTTACGCCGGGTGGAGCAGCACTGGATCGAAGAAGGCTTCCCGCCGCGTGAGCGCGTAATGGAATTGCTCGACCGGGAACTCTCTGCCCGCAGCGGCATTTCTTAATCGCAGCTTCAGGTCCATCGGGCCAAACGGGTGCCACGGTTGCCCCGCCACGCTTTGTCTGGCTATACGGCGTAACCATCGCGGCCCCAAGCGCGGCTGCGTTGAGGGATTCTGGCCTTTTTCAGTGTTCCGCCACAATTGAAACTGAAGTCCGGCGCGGCGCGAATTTCCGGATCGCGGCGCCGTTGGAATCGATTTGAACGGAGATTAGTGATGAAATTTGCAAAGCTTGCCCTTCTGGCATCCGCGCTCGCCGCAACCCCGATCGCTGCGCAGGCGCAGGATGTGGGCGCCACCGTTTATGGCAATGATGGCCAGCCGATTGGCACGATCGAGAGCAATGACGGAACCAACGCCGTGCTGAGCACCGGCAAATACAGCGCCACGCTGCCGTTGAACGCGTTCGGCACGAGCGAGCAGGGGCCGACGCTCAACATCACCAAGGCCGCCATTGAAGAACAACTTGCCGCCGCCCAGGCCGCGCAGGAAGAGGCGATGGCCGAAGCCAAGGCAAAGGCTGAAGCCGAAGCCGCCGCTGCATTGGCCGCTGCACTGGTTGTCGGCGCACCGGTCGTAACTGCCGATGCGCAGTCGCTCGGCATGGTCGAGCAAATCGCCGGCCAGAACGTGGTGGTCAAGGGCGAGGACGAAACGCTGGTGACGCTGCCGGTTAACCTGCTGGCTGCCCATCCCGAAGGTGGGATCATGGCGCTGGCCAATTATGCGGACATCATGGCTGCGCTGGAAGCGGTAGGCGGCTAAGCTCGCGCAACCGCTAAGGCATTATGGAGGGGCCGCGGGGACGACCTGCGGCCCTTTCTATTTTCCGTCGATCCGTTCTTCCTTCGTCGGCGGTGGGCTGAAGCGGTTGTCCTTGGGGAAGCCCTGTGGCGGCAAACGCCCGGCCGCGCCGCGCGCCACCTTCCACTGCCAGATCTCGCTTTCGGTGCGGGTACGATCACCCTTGCCGCCCATCTGCCAGCTGAGCCCTTCGCTCAAGACGAAGGTCGTCGCATCCGACAGGCCGCCGTCGCGATAGCGCTGCAGCGTCACGCCCTGCCCGCGCGCCAGCACCGGCACTTCCTCAAGGTTGAACACCACCAGCTTGCGATTGTCGCCGACGCAGGCGACATGATCATGCCCTTGACCGATCGAATGCACGACATTGAGTTTCGCGCCGTCCTTCAGGTTCACCACCTGGCGACCCTTGCGGGTTTCGGCGAGCAACTCGCTTTCTTCCGCCACGAAACCCTTGCCCGGGGTCGATGCCAGCAGCAGCCGCGCGCCCGGCCGGTGCACCACCATGCCGGCGATCCCGGTTTCGGCCTCCAAGTCGACCATCGACTGCACCGGCTCGCCAAAGCCGCGTGCGCCCGGCAGCTTGTCCGCGCCAAGCGTGTAGAAACGGCCGTTTTCGGCGGCGATCAGGATCTTGTCCGTGGTCTGCGCGTGGGCGATGAAAGCCAGCCCATCGCCTTCCTTGTATTTGAATTCCTGGTCGAGCGGCACATGCCCGCTCGCCGCACGGATCCAGCCCTTTTGCGACAGGATCACCGTGACCGGCGCCTTTTCGATCATCGCGTCCATGCTGAATTCAACCGCGGGCGCAGCTTCCTCGATCCGCGTGCGGCGTTTGCCCAGTGCGGTATCTTCGGCATACTCCTTGCGCAGATTGCCAAGGTCGCGCTTGAGCCGCGTGCGCTGGCGGGCCGGACTTTCCAGCAGCTTGTTGAGCTCGTCCTGCTCTTTCAGCAGGTCTTCCTTCTCCTGCCGCAGCTCCATTTCCTCAAGCTTGCGAAGTGAGCGAAGCCGCATGTTGAGGATGGCTTCGGCCTGCCGGTCAGTGAGGCTGAATTCCTCCATCATCACCGCCTTGGGATCATCCTCGTAACGGATGATCTCGATCACCCGGTCAAGGTTGAGGAAAGCGATGATATAGCCTTCGACCAGCTCCAGCCGCCGCGCGATCTGGTCAAGCCGGTGGCGGCTGCGCCGCTGCAAGATGTCGATCTGGCTGGCGACCCAGTTTTGCAGCAGCTCTTTCAGCCCCATCACCATCGGTGTGCGGCTGGCGTCAAGCACGTTGAGGTTGAGCCCGAAGCGGGTTTCGAGATCGGTCAGCTTGAAGACCGATTCCTTGAGCAGTTCGGGATCGACATTGCGGCTGCGCGGCACCAGCACGATGCGGATCTGCTCGTCGCTCTCGTCGCGCACATCCTCCAGGATCGGCACTTTCTTGTCGGCGATCGCCTGCGCGATCTGCTCGATCAGCTTGCCCTTCTGCACCTGGTAGGGGATTTCGGAGATCACCAGCTGCCACTGCCCGCCGCCCAGCCGCTCAATCCCGGCGTCGCGGTCGGCCGCGTCCTTCGCCTCTGCCGCATGGAACACACCGCGCACGCGGAAGCTGCCGCGTCCGGTCTCGTAAGCGTTCGAAATAACGTCCCGGCTGTCGATGATCTGCCCGCCGGTCGGGAAATCAGGACCCTGGAAAAGCTCCATCAGCCGCGCGTGTTCGACGTGCGGGTTGTCGATCAGCTCCAGCGTGGCGTCGATGATTTCGGCGACGTTGTGGCTCGGGATATTGGTCGCCATGCCCACCGCGATGCCGCTGGCGCCATTGGCCAGCAGGTTGGGGAACAGGCCGGGGAAAATCTCCGGCTCCTGCTCCTCGCCATTATAGGTCGGGATGAAATCGACCGTGCCTTCGTCGAGCCCCGCCATCAGCTGCAACGCGGTCTTGGTCAGGCGCGCTTCGGTGTAGCGATAGGCGGCGGCGTTATCGCCGTCGATATTGCCGAAATTGCCCTGCCCTTCGACCAGCGGGTATCTGAGCGCGAAATCCTGTGCCAAGCGGACCATGGCGTCATAGACCGAGGCATCGCCATGCGGGTGGTATTTTCCGATCACGTCGCCGACGACGCGGGCGGACTTCTTGAAAGCGGAATTGGGATCGAGCTTCAACTGCCGCATCGCCCAAAGCAGGCGGCGGTGGACCGGCTTGAGCCCATCGCGCAGGTCGGGCAGCGAACGCGCGGTAATGGTCGACAACGCATAGACGAGATAGCGTTCTTCCAGCGCGGAATCGAACGGCGCATCGACAATCGCGTCAAAGGGATCGGGCTCGGTCATTTCGGTAACGTCAGGCATCGCTCACGCGCTTAGCAACGCGCGCGCGCGAGGAGAGGCGTTTCCACAGGGAAACGCCGATTAGCCGTATTTTGCCCGATCGTTCCGCATTGCCGCGATTTCCTCTCTCAGCGCGCGCAATTCGCGCAGGATTTCCTCGCGTTCGTCATGGGCTTCCTCATCCGCAGCTTCAGACATTGCGTTGACGATCACACCGATGAACAGGTTGAGCACGATGAAGCTGGTGACCAGGATAAAGGGAACAAAGAACACCCATGCGGCGGGATAGACCTCCATCACCGGCCGCACGATCCCCATCGACCAGCTTTCCAACGTCATCACCTGAAACAGCGAATAGAGCGAAGCGCCGAGCGTGCCGAACCATTCGGGAAAGGCCGCGCCGAACAGTTTCGTTGCCATCACCGCGCTAATGTAGAAGAGCAACAGCAGCATCACGACCACCGTGCCGATGCTGGGGATAGCGCTGAACAAGCCGACAATCACCTTGCGCATGCTCGGAACGACGGAGATCAGTCGCAAGGCGCGCAGGATACGCAGCGCACGCAGCACGGAGAACTGCTGGCTTGCCGGCACCAGCGCGACCGCGACGATCACGAAATCGAAGACGTTCCAACCATTGCGGAAAAAGGCCAGGCGATAGACAAACAACTTGATTGCAAGCTCGACGACGAAAATGGCGATCGCCGCGCGGTCGAGCGCCGCAATCAGCGTGCCGAAGCGCGCCATCGCAGCAGGCCAGGTTTCCAGCCCTAGCCCGATCGCATTGATAACAATGATGGTGATGATTGCCCGCTCGAAATAGCGGGACTCGACCAATTGCCGCATGCACTCACGCAGGCTCATCTTATGCCGCTCCAATTCTTGAAAGCCCCTTTTGGACGAGCTGTCACATCCGCCGCATGTCGTGCGCTTCGGCGGGCACCGATACGGCCAACCCGTCAAGCTCCGGCGTCAGCTCGATCTGGCAACTGAGGCGGCTGGTGCGGCGCACCCCGGCGGCGAAATCGAGCATGTCCTCTTCTTCCTCGCTCGCTGGCGGCAACTGGTCGAACCATTCGCCGTCGACGATCACATGGCAGGTGGAGCACGCCATCTGGCCTTCGCAAGTCCCCTCCAGCGGCAAGCCGAGCGACTGCCCCAATTCGAGCAATGACTGGCCAGGCTCGCCCGTGCCTTCGGTGACATTGCCCTGCATGTCGGAAAAGCGGACCTTGATGCTCACGCCAATTGCTCCTTCGCGGCTGCGTTGATCGCCTGCGCGGCGCACTCGATCTCGTCAAGCGTGGTGTACCGCCCGAAACCGAGCCGGATAGAGCTTTTGGCCTCACGGTCGCTGAGCCCGATCGCTTTCAGCACATGGCTTGGCCGGCCCGATCCGCTGGCGCACGCCGACCCAGCGCTGAACATGACATCACGGCAGTCGGACATCAGCCGCGCAACATCAAGTCCGTCGCGCCGGATGTTGAGATTGCCATGCCAGCGCGCCTCTACAGTGCCGTTGAGTGTCCAGTCGGCGAACAGTTCGCGCGCGCGGTTCCACAGCGCTTCGACATGCGCCGCATCCTCGCCCATACGCTCCTGCGCCAGCGCTGCCGCTGCACCGAAACCGGCGATCAGCGCGGGAGACAGCGTGCCCGAACGCAGGCCCGCTTCCTGCCCGCCGCCGGTCTGCTGTTCGGTCAGGCTCACCCCGTCGCGGACCCATAGCGCGCCTACGCCCTTGGGCCCGTGGAGCTTGTGCGCGCTGACCGCGATCATGTCAGCGCCGGTAATTTCGATCTTGCCGTAAGCCTGCACTGCATCGACCAGGTAAAGCGCGCCAAGTTCTTTCGCGCGGCGGTGCCATTCCACCGTCGGCTGGATCGTCCCGATCTCGTTATTGACCTGCATCACGCACACCAGCCGCACATCATTGGGCAGGTCCTGCGCGGTGCTGCACTGGCCCTCTTTCGAGACGTTGAGGATGTGCGCCGCGCCCAGCGCCTGTGCGGTATCGAGCACCGCAGCGTGCTCGATCGCGCTGACCGACACACTGCCGCCGATTCCGCTGCCCCGGATCGCAAGATTGATCGCCTCGGTCGCGCCGCTGGTGAAGATGATTTCGCCGCCCGGCGGGAACAGCGCGGCGACCTTGTCGCGCGCCACCTCGATCGCTGCGGCGGCCATGCGCCCCATGCGGTGGGGGCTGTGCGGATTGCCAAAGCCGGTGCCGTCCGGCCCATCGAGCCAGCGCAGCATCGCATCGCGCGCTTCGGGCGCAAGCGGAGTGGTCGCCTGGTAATCGAGGTAGATCATGTAATCGATCTCCAAGCCTCAGCGAATTTACCGAGATCATCCGGCGTGGTGTTCCAGCCGATGCTGACGCGGATCGTGCGAGCCGCCACCTCATCCGGGACGCCGAAAGCGTCGAGCACGCGGCTTTTCTTGAGCGTTCCAGAGGAGCACGCGCTTCCCGCTGACACCGCAAAACCCATGGCGTCCAAGCGGATAAGCAGCGCCTGGGCGGACATGGTCGGGTGGGCCAGGGCAAAGATGTAATCGTTCTGATCACCAAAGCGCAGCACATTCTCGCACAGGCCGTCAGCAAACTTCGCGCGGTCGGCAAATGTCGTCTGCCATTTGCCCGCTTCCAGCGCCGCGGCCATTCCCAGCGCCGCAGGCATGTTCTCCGTGCCTTGGCGATAGCCACGCTCATGCCCGCCAATGGGTTCTAGCATCGCGAAATCCCTGACCAGCAGCGCGCCAATCCCGATCGGCCCGCCGAACTTGTGGGCGGACACGACGATCATGTCGGCATCAGGAATTTCAAGCTTTCCAGCGCTTTGCGCGCAATCCGAAAGCAGCAGCGCGCCGGAAGAACGGATCGTTTCCGCCATTGCCGACACCGGATTGATGACTCCGGTTTCGGAATTCACATGCTGGATAGCGAGGATGCAGCTTTCGTCGAATGCAGTGTCGTCTGAAAACAACTCAGCATCCGGCGAAGCGCGAAACACCGCGTCGTGCTCAACCGCACTGACAATGCGCCGCTCCACCTTCGCGCGGTTCAGCGCGATCCACAGCGCCTCGCTCGCGCCGCTGGCGAAGATCAGCTCGCCGTCCCATTTGAGCGCCACCTTGATCCGCTCGCGCGCATCCTCCAGCGCGGCCTTGGCGCGTCGTCCTTCAGCATGCGGGCTCGACGGATTGGCCCAGATCCGGGATCCCTCGTCCATCGCCGCTTTAGCTTCGGGACGCAGCGGGCTGGTGGCGGCATGATCGAGATAGATACGCGGCGAAATGAGGCAGCCTCGGCTATGGTTATCGCA
The DNA here is from genome assembly GCF_011047315.1 of Altererythrobacter sp. BO-6. Taxonomy (NCBI): domain Bacteria; kingdom Pseudomonadati; phylum Pseudomonadota; class Alphaproteobacteria; order Sphingomonadales; family Erythrobacteraceae; genus Altererythrobacter; species Altererythrobacter sp. BO-6. The sequence goes on from NZ_CP049259.1 coordinate 811,872, forward strand.
ATTGCGAATTTTCGAACCGACACTATATAGGCCGGCAAACGCGGCGTGCCAGTTCCGGCGCGGCCCATCAACAGGTTACACGATGCCATCAGTCATCTTTCCCGGCCCCGAAGGCCGCCTCGAAGGTCGTTTCTCCCCGCCACCGCGCCCCCGCGCGCCGGTCGCCATGATCCTGCACCCGCATCCCGAAGGCGGCGGCACGATGAATGACCGCATCGTCCAGCGGCTGTACAAGACCTTTGCCGACCGCGGCTTTGCCACACTGCGCTTCAACTTCCGCGGTGTCGGCCGCAGCCAGGGCAGCTTTGACAACGGCATTGGCGAGCTGAGCGACGCTGCGTCGGCGCTCGACTGGGTGCAGTCGATCCACCCGGAGGCGCAGACCACCTGGGTAGCCGGATACAGCTTCGGCGCGCTGATCGGAATGCAGCTGCTGATGCGCCGCCCCGAAGTGCGCGGCTTCATCTCGGTCGCTCCGCCCGCAAACATGTATGATTTCAGCTTCCTCGCCCCCTGCCCCGCTTCGGGCATCTTCATCCAGGGTGCGGCGGATACTGTGGTGCAGCCGATTGCAGTGCAGAAGCTGGTCGACAAGCTGCGCACACAGAAGCACATCACCATCCATCACGAGGAAATCCCGCGCGCCAATCACTTCTTCGAAAACGAGCTCGAAGACCTGATGGCCTCGGTCGACAACTACCTCGATTTCCGCTTGCACCCCGACTGCCCGATCAAGTGATCGGGCTGGGTCGCCGCCCCGCCAAAGCAAACCCTCGCTGCCAAAGGTCTTGATTGGCAACGCGAAATATCTTGCCCTATAAATGTTATGTTGTAACATTATGCTTACGGAGTCGCCTCCGTAACAGAGCATAAAGCCAGCACTGGCGGCCCAGTGGAAAGAGAGGAGCCGCTTATGGCATTTACAGACCCCCCTGTCGCTCAAGCAGCGCGGCGCCGGCATGGCCGGGGCGCTGATCATCCCCGGCGCGCTTGGCGCGTTGTTCATCTCAAGCCTGGCCGTTACCGGCGTCGTCAAATTGCCGCCCATGCCGCGTCCACAAGGCGTAAACATACCCCTGTCCCCGCCGCCACCGCCGCCCGAACCGGAACAGGCAAAGTCCGAACGGGCGACCAGCAATTCGCAAGTCTACTCACCGCCGCGCAGGCTCGATGTGACAAAGCCCGACTTCACAATCGACACCACCGAAGTCCTGCCACCGCCGGGCGACCGGATCGACACGATCGTGCTGCCCCCGCTCGATGATATCGGGCCACCGGTCCGCTTGCCATACAAGCCGGTTGGCGTGAGCCCGCGCAATGATCCGGGAAGCTGGGTGACGGCCGACGACTATCGTTCAAGCTGGATCAACCGCGAACTGACCGGCAGTGCGAAGTTCGACCTGGCGATTGCGCCCAATGGCCGGGTGACCGGATGCCGGATCACCCAGTCGACCGGTCACTCGGCGCTGGATGAAGCCACCTGCGCCCTGATCGCCAAACGTGCGCGCTTTACCCCGGCCACCGATGCGGCGGGCAAACCCGTTGCTGGCAGCTATTCGAGCTCGATCCGCTGGGTCCTGCCCGACTAATCCTGCTGAACCCGGTCGAGCGGCGCATCGCCGCTCGCATCGGGCAGCGTCCAGATCAGGACGTTGACAATCGCGATCACCGCCAGCAGCACCATCAGCAGCGGTTGTTTGAGCGGAACCCCGCGCCGCCACAGCACGAATGCGCCCACCAGCAATGTGCCGGCTGCCAACATTACGATCGATAGCACCAGGTTCATTGTCGGCTCCTTCCTTAGCGCCGATAGCGCATGCACTCCGCCCTGCAAACCGGAGACAGGACGATACCCTCAAGTGCGGAATTGACTCGCTGAATCCGGCAGCTAACACCCTCGCCCATGTCGCAAATCGAACTCGCCCTTAGTCGCCGTGACGCCCTCAAAGGCATCGGCGGGGCATCGCTCATCGCCCTTCTGCCTGCCTGCCGCATGGCCGCCGCGCCCGAACTCGCGCCGGATGCGATGCTCGACAAGGTGGCTTACAATTTGTTGGCACACGAGCCGGAACGCGCCACCGGCCTTGGCGTGGACATTGGTGAACACGCGGCGCTGCGATCCCAGCTGTCCGACAAGACGCCCGCCGGCCTGGCCCGCTACGCCGCCTCGCTCGAAGCGGATCTTCAGGCGGTCCGTGACTATCCGCGCGACGGGCTGACGCCGGACCAGCTGACCGGCTTCGACGTAGTCGAAAGCGCCTATGCCACCGCGCTCGAAGGCTTTGCGCTTCCATATGGCGATGTGGCCGTGGGCAGCTGGCGCAACGCACCCTATGTCGTGATCCAGAACGTTGGCGGCTATATCGACATGCCGCGCTTCATGGATGCGACGCAGCCGCTGCGCGAGGCCAGTGACCTTGATGCCTATGCCGCGCGCATGGAAGGTTTCCCCGCCCAGCTCGATGGCGAGCTGGTGCGGATGCAGGAAGCGCGCGCACTGGGCCTGGTGCCACCCGATTTCCTGCTCGACAAGGCGATCGCCCAGATGGAACAAAGCATCGCCGGAGCCGAAGCAACCTATCGCGCGCCGCTCGAACGTGCCGAAATCGAGGGCGCGGCCGCCACCGCCGAACAGGTCGGCGCTCTTGTTCGCGAGGGCGTAATCCCCGCACTGGAACGCCAGCTGGCCGAGCTGAAATCCATGCGCGAAGTCGCAAAGAGCGATGCCGGCATGTGGGCCCAGCCGCAGGGCGATGAATGGTACGCCTGGTCGCTTAAGGCTTCGACTACCACCGACATGTCACCCGATGCGATCCACGAACAGGGGCTGGCAGAGCTCGACGATCTGCATGGCCGGATGGATACGATCCTCAAGGATATCGGCTATACCAAGGGCACGGTTGGCGAGCGTATGCAGGCGCTGAGCGAAGATCCCGCGTACAAGTTTGCCGAGGGCGATCCGGGGCGCGAAGAGATCTTCGCCTTCATCGACGAGCGGCTGCAGTGGATCAAGGCGCAGATGCCGCGCGCCTTCAACACGCTGGTCGATCCCAATATGGAGGTGCGGCGCATCCCGTTGGCCGAGGAGCCGGGCGCGCCGGGTGCCTATGGCGGTTCAGGCAGCAAGGACGGCTCGATCCCGGGCCGGTTCTGGATCAATCTGCGGACCACCGATCTGCATCGCAAATATGACCTGGCGGACCTGACCTATCATGAGGCGATCCCCGGCCATGTCTGGGAAGGCGAATATTCGAACCGGCTGCCGCTGATCCGCTCGATCCTGGCCTTTGGCGCCTTCAGCGAAGGCTGGGCGCTCTATGGCGAACAGCTGGCGGACGAGCTTGGCGCCTATGACGAATTCAAGGTCGGGCGGCTCGGTTATCTGCAATCGCTGGCCTTCCGCGCCTGCCGCCTGGTGGTTGACACCGGCCTCCACAACAAGCGCTGGACCCGTGAGGAAGCGCGCCGCTTCTTCGTTGAACGTAATGGCTCCAAGGAACAGGAAGTTGCCAGCGAGGTGGATCGCTATTGCAGCTGGCCGGGGCAAGCCTGCAGCTACAAGATCGGCCATAGCGAGATCGTGCATCAGCGCGACCGGGCGCAGCGCGACTTGGGGAGCAGCTATGACCTCAAGGCGTTTAACGACGCGGTGATCCTCGGCGGCAATTCGCCGCTCGATGTTCTGGCGAAGAATGTCGACCGGTATATTGCGGGGGCGAAACGGTGACCATCCGCCGACACGGCTTCCGGTGCGAAGTTATTTCTTCGCGAACAGCCCCTTGGCCATGCCCGCGATATCGTTGAGCGGATTGCCGTCGCCATCGCGGTCAAGCATGTCGAGCAAGCCTTTCGCCTGCGGGTGATCCTTCAGCATATTGCTGAATTCCATCAGCGAGCCTTCACCGCCGACATGCTGCACGATCTTCGACAGCGTGCCGGTGTCGAGCCCGGTCTTGGCCGCCGCCAGTTCCACAGTGTCGCCCTGCATCTGGTGCGACTGGCCCAGCGCCGCGATCGCCTTTTCCGCCATCGCCGGATCGATCCCCACGGCATTGGCAAGGTTGCGCACATCATCGGGCGCCCCGGCGATGTTCTTCAGGATTCCGTCAAACAGGCTCATCGATCATCCTCCAAGCTGCAAAGCGTGAAGGATACCAGCCACTTGTGACCGAAAAAAGGCCCCGTCCCCTCGCGGGAACGGGACCCCTCCTCTCCACTTGCCGATAGGTGTCAGGCGGCGACCACTCCATGCGGAGCGGCCTCACGTACCCCCTGATCGACGTGGTCTGCGAATTGCGCGAAATTCTCGATGAAAAGGCGCACCAGCCTGTCTGCGGTGCGATCGTATTCGGCCTTGTCCGCCCAGGTCGAACGCGGATCGAGGATACCGCTGTCAACACCCGGCACGCTTACCGGCACTTCGAAGCCGAAGTTGGGATCCTTGCGGAACTCGGCATTGTTCAGGCTGCCATCGAGCGCAGCATTGAGCAGTGCGCGGGTGGCCTTGATCGGCATCCGGCTGCCGACGCCGTACTTGCCGCCGGTCCAGCCAGTGTTGACCAGCCAGCAGGCGACATTGCCCTTGGCGATCCGCTCCTTCAGGAGGTTGCCGTAAACGCTGGGATGGCGCGGCATGAAAGGTGCGCCAAAACAGGTGCTGAAGGTCGCTTCCGGCTCGGTCACACCGATTTCCGTGCCTGCGACCTTGGCGGTATAGCCCGACAGGAAGTGATACATCGCTTGGTCCGGCGTCAGCCGCGCGATCGGCGGCAGCACGCCAAAGGCATCGGCCGTCAGCATGATCACGTTGCTCGGCACCGGGCCGAGGTTTTCCTTGGAAGTATTGGGGATGAATTCGATCGGGTAAGCGCCGCGGGTGTTCTCCGCCAGCGAGTTGTCGTCAAGGTCCAGCTCGCGCGTTTCCGGGTCCATCACCACGTTTTCCAGCACGGTGCCGAACCGGCGGGTTGTGGCGTAGATTTCAGGCTCTGCTTCTTCCGAAAGGCGGATCATCTTGGCGTAACAGCCGCCCTCGAAATTGAACACCGCGGTGTCAGACCAGCCGTGCTCGTCATCGCCGATCAGCGTACGCGAGGCATCGGCTGAAAGCGTGGTCTTGCCGGTGCCAGACAGGCCGAAGAACACAGCCGTCTTGCCGTCCGCGCCGATATTGGCGCTGCAATGCATCGGCATCACGCCCTTGGCGGGCAGCAGGTAGTTGAGGATGCCGAACACGCTCTTCTTCATCTCGCCGGCATATTTGGTGCCGCCGATCAGGATCAGCTTTTCGGACAGGTTGACCGCGATAACCGTCTCGCTGCGGGTGCCATGCCGGTCTGGGTCGGCACGGAAGCTCGGCAGGTCGATAATGGTGTACTCGGGAGAAAAATCGCTCAGCTGGTCAGCGGTGGGCCGCACCAGCAGCGTGCGGATGAAGAGGTTGTGCCAGGCCAGTTCATTGATCACGCGCACGTTGACGCGGTGTTCCGGCTGTGAGCCGCCGAACAGGTCCGTGACATAAAGCTGCGGCTTGTCCTTCAGCGCAGCCATGAAATCCGCCTTGAGCGCGGCGAAATGCGCTGGTGACATTTCCACATTCACCTTGCCCCACCACACCGAATTTTCCGTTTCGGCGTCACGCACGATGAACTTGTCCTTCGCGCTGCGGCCGGTGTGAGCACCGGTCTTGACCACCAGCGCGCCATGGCGGGACAGCTCGCCCTCGCCATTTGCCAGAGCACGCTCCACCAACTGCGGTGTGCCGAGGTTGGGAAGGATTTCAGCGGTGGTTTCAATGCCTTGGGCAGACAAGGGAACGGCAAGCGAAATGGACACGCGAAACTCCTGAGCTGCAATATTCTGGCGCAGTCGAGGCGCCGGTTTGCGCGCGTTCGCAGGCTTTATGCATACGAATGCACGATCGTTGATTCGCCGTTTAGTCAGGACACCTGCAGGCGTCAAACGAACTTCCGGCTATTACCCCTATGGTGCACGGGAAGAGCGTCGACTCGTTGTTTCGCGGGCAACAAACCGCTAGTCGGGTATGCAACATGACTGCCGAAGGATCCGCGATGCTTGAGCCGACCGATGCGCCGATGGGCAAGCGCGGCGAAACCGTGATCGCCCTGGTCGACGATGACCGCAACATCCTGACCACGGTCTCCATTGCGCTGCAGGCGGAAGGCTTCGTCACACGGGTATATTCGGACGGTGAAACCGCACTCAAGGCCCTGCTGGAAAACCCGCCCGATCTTGCCGTGTTCGACATCAAGATGCCCAAGATGGACGGGCATGAGCTGCTGCGGCGCGTGCGCGCAAAGAGCGACCTGCCGGTCATTTTCCTGACCAGCAAGGATGACGAAGCCGACGAAGAGGTCGGGCTGGAGCTGGGCGCCGACGACTATATCGCCAAGCCGTTCAGCCTGCGCCTGCTGACGGCGCGCATCCGCGCGATCCTGCGCCGCGCAGAAACCGCTGCACCAGGCGGCGAGGTTCGCATCAGCGCTGATCCGGTCAATCCGTCGATCGCCCGCGGCAAGCTGTTCATGGACCCTGCCCGGCACCAGGTAACCTGGGCCGACCAGCCGGTTTCGCTGACTGTCACCGAATTCCTGATCCTGGAAGCGCTCGCCGCACGCCCGGGCGTGATCAAAAGCCGCAACCAGCTGATGGATGCAGCCTATCCTGACGACATCTTCGTCGATGACCGCACAGTCGACAGCCACATCAAGCGGATGCGGCGCAAGTTCCGCGCGGTCGACCCGGAATTCTCCGCCATCGAAACGCTCTATGGCGCGGGATACAGCTTTACCGATGGCTGAAGCTTCTCGCACTTTGCCGGAATCAAGGCCGCTCGACCGGCTGGGCTGGAGCGCGCGAATTTCGCTCACGTCGCGCATATTGGTGGTCAATATCCTGCCGCTGGCACTGCTTGGCGGCGGCATCTTCTATCTCGATTCCTATCGGACGCAGTTGCTCAACGAACGCTACAAGCTCGCCCGGATCGAAGCGCAGATCACCGCCGAGGCACTGGCCGGGGCGACCCGCCAGCGACAAGAAGCACTGCTGGTTCAGATCGGCAAGGAGCAGCGCATGCGGCTGCGCATGTTCGATGCCGAGGGACGGCTGTGGGCTGACAGTTTCGCGCTCGACGAGCCATCCTTCCAGCTTGACGTGCCCGGGGATGAGACCTTTGGCGAAAACTTCGCGCGCGCGCTCGATCGCGGCGTGGATACCATCGTGGGGGCCGATCCGATCCCGGATTACTTCGAGCCGGAGGAATCCTCGGCTGACGCATGGCCCGAACTGCGTCGCGCGCGCGAACAGCGCATTTCGCAGATCCAGTTGCGCGATGCGCCGGATGGTTCACCGGTGATCAATGCCGCTGCACCGGTCGGGCTGAATGGGGCAACACTGCTCACCACGCGCAACGCGGTCGACATCACCATGGCGGTGCGCGAGGCACGCACAACCCTGGTCACGGCCGTGTTTGTTGCCCTGATCGCCTCGATCCTTCTGTCGCTGTTCTTGGCCCGCACCATCATCGCCCCGCTTCGGCTGCTTTCCAGTGCCGCCCAGAAAGTCCGGCAAGGGCGCGATCGCGATGTCGAGGTGCCACGCCTGCCCGAGCGGCGTGACGAGATTGGCGTGCTGGCGCGCACCGTGTCGGACATGACCGGGGCCTTGCGGCACCGGATCGACGCAGTCGAAAACTTCGCCGCAGACGTGGCACATGAGATCAAGAACCCGCTGGCCTCGCTGCGCAGCGCAATCGAATCCCTCCCCCGTGTCGAAGATCCGCAATTGCGCGCCAAGCTGATCGAGATTGCCACGCATGACGTGCGCCGGATTGACCGCCTGGTCACAGAGATTTCGGATGCCAGCCGGATCGACGCGGAGATGTCGCGCGCCAAGCGCGAACGGATTGACCTGACTGCGTTGGTCAAAGCCATCGTCGGCTCCCGCGAAGACCGCGCCGAAAATGCCGATGTTCGGATCGAATTGCTGGCAGGGCGCCAGCCGGCCGTGGTCAGCGGAGTTGCACCGCGGCTTGAACGCGTGATCGAGAACCTGCTCGACAATGCCGTATCCTTTTCACCGCCCGACGCAGCGATCGAAGTCGCGATCCTGCAGCGCGGCAGCAACGTGGTGCTGACGGTATGCGATGCCGGTCCAGGCATTCCTGAGGATGCCCGTGAAAAGGTGTTCGAACGGTTCCATTCGGTGCGCCCGGATGCGGAGGACTTCGGCAACCACTCTGGGCTGGGCCTTGCGATCGGTCGCGCGATTGCCGAAGCGCACGACGGATCACTGACTGCAGAAGCACGCCCCGATGGCAAACAAGGTGCCTGCCTGCGGCTTGAGCTGCCGGCCGCGCAATGAGCGGATCCAGCCTGATCGCGCAGGCCAGCACAATTGCGATCGATGGTCGCGCGCTGATGATCGAAGGTCCGCCTGGCAGCGGCAAGTCCAGTCTTGCGCTGGCACTGATCGATCGCGGCGCTATGCTGATCGGCGATGACGGCGTATCACTGTCGCGCGATGGCGACCAAGTTTTTGCCTCACCGCCACCCAACATTGCAGGAAAGCTGGAAATTCGTGGCGTCGGGATTGTCGAGCTTCCTGTGACGCAGGCACCCTTGGCCTTGATCCTTTCGCTCGACCAGGAGGCACTGCGCTACCCTGACGAACTGGCCCGCCGCGACATATTGGGCGTGGCCGTCCCTGTCCTGCCATTCCGCTGCGGCGACGCGATCCAGGCACTGCGGGCGGAGTGGGCATTGCGCAGCCATGGGCTGAACCTCTAGAGGCAGGTCAGATGACTGAAGCCCGCGACTCCGCAACTCTTCGCCAGAACATCCTGCTGGTCACCGGCATGCTGGGTGCGGGAAAATCGACCGCGCTGCATGTGCTCGAAGACCTTGGCTGGGAAATCGTCGACAATTTACCGGTCGGGCTGCTCGAACATATGGTGGCGGCCCCGGGCACGAGTACTGGACGGCTCGCCATCGGCTTCGACTCGCGCACGCGCGGCTTCGTGACGCAGGACATCATCGACCTGGCAGAACGTCTGGCCAAACGCCCCGATGTCACTGTCTCGACGATCTTCATGGATTGCTCCACCGAAGAGCTGGAGCGGCGTTACAACGAAACCCGCCGCCGCCACCAGATGGCGCAGGGCGTGCCGCTTTCCGAAGGCATCCGCGCCGAGCGCGACCTGCTGGAGCCGCTGCGGCGCTGGGCCGAAATCGTGATCGACACCAGCAATTTCACCGCCAATGATCTGCAGCAGCGCATCCGCGAGCTGTTCGCCCAGGATGCAGGCGCGCCGATGACGGTCACCGTGTCGAGCTTCGGCTTTGCCCGCGGAATGCCGCCGCTGGCTGACCTGGTGTTCGACATGCGCTTCCTCGACAATCCGCACTGGGTGGAAGAGCTGCGCGAGCTGACCGGGCTCGACCAGCCGGTGGCAGAACATATCCGCAAGGATCCGGGATTTGCCGAGAGTTACGAACGCATCCTTGAACTGCTGGTGACCCTGCTTCCGCGCTACCAGGCGCAGGGCAAAGGCTATGTCCATGTCGCGTTCGGTTGCACCGGAGGCAAGCATCGCTCGGTATTCACCGCCGAACAAATCGCGCAAGGCTTGCGCGAAGCAGGATTTTCGCCCACTGTCCGCCACCGCAATTTGGCATCGCGTACGACCGACGAGATCGAAGGGAAGAAGCGGTGACGAGCCAGGATGGAACAACACGGCGTCGCGCCGCAGTATTTAACGGACCCGGCATAATCTCATGATCGGACTGATTCTGGTCACGCACGGCCACCTTGCCGAGCATTTCATCGACGCCATGGAGCACGTCGTCGGCCCGCAACAGGCTGTCGCGACAATCTGCATCGGCCCCAATGACGATATGGAGCGGCGCCGCAAAGACATCGCCAATGCCATTACCAAGGTCGATCAGGGCCAAGGCGTGATCGTGTTGACCGATCTGTTCGGCGGCACTCCGTCGAACCTTGCGATCTCGCTCCTCGATCGCGGCCATGTCGAGGTAATTGCCGGGATCAACTTGCCGATGTTGATCCGGCTGGCCGGCGCGCGAAAGTCGATGAACGTGGTCGATGCGGTGGCTGCTGCGAAAACGGCCGGCCGCAACTACATCACCGTCGCTAGCGAATTCCTGGGCGAAGAGGCTGCCCCGCAAGAGGCGCGCGCGTGAGCGAACTACGGCAGACGCTCACTATCGTCAACAAGCGCGGATTGCACGCCCGCGCCAGTGCCAAGTTTGTCGGCGCGGTAGCCGCGTTGCCCGACGGCACCGATGTGCGCGTCGCCAAGGACGGCAATGAAGCAGCAGGAGGCTCGATCCTGGGCCTGATGATGCTGGGCGCGGCAAAGGGCGATCAGGTCGAACTTATCGTGTCAGGGCATGATGCAGAGAATGTGTTCGCGCAGCTATGCGCGATGATCGAAGACGGATTCGGCGAAGAGTGAGTCAATCGCCGCAACGCCGCCAGATCACCGGCTTTTCCAATCCCACGGTCAAATACCTGCGATCATTGCGCGAGAAAAAGCACCGCAAAGCGGCCGGCACATTCCTTGCCGAAGGGCTGCGCTTACTGACCGACGCGCGCGAATGCGGCCATCTTCCCGAATTGCTGGTGCTGAGCGACGCGCGAGATCCGCACCCGCTCCTTGAAGCGCTCGAGCGCGACGTGATGGCGGCGGGCGGAGAGGTGATCGAGACGACGCCGGAAATCCTTTCAAAGATCACCGGCAAGGCCAACCCGCAAGCGGTGGCGGGCGTCTTTGCCGAGTTCGACACATCGCTGGCCGCGCTTGACCGGAGCGCCGCATCGATATGGCTGGTGGCCCAAGCCCTGCGCGATCCGGGCAACCTCGGCACCATGCTGCGCACCGGCGATGCGGTGGGTGCAGGCGGGCTGATCCTGATTGACGATTGCGCCGATCCCTTCAGCGTTGAGGCGGTGCGCGCCAGCATGGGCGCGGTGTTCACCCAGCAGATCGCGCAGGCGCGTTGGGAGGAATTCCTGCCATGGCTGCGTTCAGGGCCAGGACAGCTGGTTGCCGCCTCGCTACGCGATGCCGTGCCCTATCGCGGTGCGCCCTATGCGGCGCCGTGCTTCATCCTGGTCGGCAATGAGTCGCAGGGCCTGCCGGAGGAATACGAGGCCACCTGCGACCTGCGCGTCACCATGCCGATGCGCGGGCGGGCCGATAGTCTGAACGCAGCGGTGGCCGGAGCAGTGCTCGCCTATGAAGTGCTGGCCGGGCTGGAAGGCGCCAGCCCAGCGTCACACTCCTAACTGCCCGGATTGGCGCGCGGCGGCGGCGGTGTCGTAGCCCGCGGCGGCGGAATATCGGCGCGCGGAGGCGGCGGTATATCGGCTCGCGGCGGATTTGTCCGTGCCGGCGGCGCCCCGGAACCAGGGCGCGTGCTGGTGCTCGCCCGGGGTGCAGGCCGCCAGTGATCGGCACGTAATTTGTATTGATGGCCACACTGCGTACCGGCATGGCAGGTGAAGTTGGCACCGCTGGGCGGCAGTTTCACCGTCAATTGCGGGAACCACACTGGCCAGTCCCAATGGTTCGACCAGACCGAGATATCGACGAACAACCGCCCGACCAGCCCGGGGGTCATCTGGAAACCCAGATTGTAGACCGGATCACTGACGGTGAAGCGGCTGTAATGGCTGTCGTTGACGGCCAGCGGATAGGCCTGGCCCGAAGCATTCATCACCTTCTGGCTGCCCGCCACATGGTCACGTAGCACAAAGCTCAATCCGTTGGAAAAAAGTTCAAACTTCACCGCCGGATGCACGCGCGCGCCAACTACGCCGAAATTGCCGCGATTCATCAGCAAATCGATCGTATCGAAGGTACGGATGACCGGCGGCGTGGTCTGCCCTGGCGCCGGCGGCGCGAACTGACCATTCTGGAATGGCGCTGGGAGGCGGTCGGTCAGGTCGAGCCCGATGTCCGGAATGCTAAGGCTGCCTTGATGGCCGGCTGGTAGCTTGAACAGCAGCCCGGCATAAACTTCTGCCTCGGCGACCAGTTCCTGCCCCCCATATAGCTGGGAATTCGAAAGCCCGGCTTGCTGGTAATCCGCGGCACCGCCGTTGAAGGTCGCAAATTGCGGCACGAACGCGGCGCGTTCAACGCCATTCTGATGGCGATACTGATAGGTTCCCTGCATTCGCACCGGGAAGCGCAGGCCGAAGCCATAGCTAAGCCCGGCGTAGGGCTCGATGTAATAGGTGCGTTTGCACCCCAGCAGGCACCAGGCGATCGTTACCGACACGCGCCGGCGCCATTCATAGGTGCGGCCCAGGGTGAAACCGGTCAGGAATGTTTCCCGGTCGATCGCGATATTCTGCGAGATATCGAGTTGTTGCGGGCCTCTGAGGTCGGTGGCACCGGTGATCGGGCCGGGGATCGGGCGGAGCGATTGCGGCCCGCTCGGGGCCGGCGGCATCTGCGCATCCTCGGCATCGCGTAACTGCGATATCCGCGCGAGCTGGAATTCGCCGGTTTGCGCCTGCGCCAGCTTGCCGAATGTGGGTCGCGCCTTGATCTGCAGGTCCTGCGCCTCGAGGTTGGGCACGAACATCACCTCTTCCACCTCGACATCGGCGGTGTTGACGATCGCTTCCTGCAAAGCCTCGTCACTGAGCCCGGCTAGCCGGTTCGCCTCCTGCTCGCCAACCTGTGCCACGATCTGTGCGCGCTGCGCCGGATTGGCGAGATAGCTGCGCAACTGGGCGATATCGGCATCGATCTGCGCACGCTGCTGCGTTTCGGCCTGCGTCGCTTCGGCCAGCGCCCGGCGGCGTTGCCCCTGGTCACCCACGAAGCGGGCGGTGGCGGCACCGGCTGTTACCGCGCGGGTGCGCTCGGCAAGGGTGCTGCGGGTAAAGCATTCGACGCCTTGCTGGGCCAGCGCGCTGCGTTGCGACGGATTGCTGCACACGTTTGACTTGAGCGAATAGGCCAGGAACTGGCGCACCACGATCCCCTGCGGTATCTCCGCCACTTCGAAGCTGTCGGCGCTCACAGTCGCGAGTTGGGGCCGCGCCCGCAGGCGCTCGGCCAAATTGATGGGCGAGTCGCGGTTCTGCAGCACTGGCGCCATGTCGGCCGTGCCCTGGTTGAGCTGGATCACCGGCTGGGCGCGCACCGCCTGCACATTGAGCCGCCGCTGGACCGTCACGCGTTGCAGCAGTTCGGTAGTATTGCGTTCCTTCAGCAGGATCGCATCCTGCGGCACCTGCACCGTCAGGTCCGCCGGGCGGACAACTTCGGTTTGCGCCGTGCCTATGGTTTGAGTGTTGGCCTGCTGGGCCGCTGCAGCAATGGCAATCAAACCACAGCCAGCGGCCATCGCGATGGAAACCTGTTTCAGCACATTCGCCTCCCGTCCCTTTCGCCCGGCGCTCTCTGGCGCGTGGCGATCTCCCTGACACGAATAGGCGACCCGTCGTCAGGCGATGACGTATCAGAGGTTGACGAAAGCGGCAAGGAAGGCCGGCATTGCCCGGTTCAGTCGCCCGCCAGGAAATACTGGATGATCCATTCGCCATTCTGCCGTTCAGCCAGCAGACGATAGTCGATCTGAGAGCGAAGCGAAGCGAAATCGGTAAAGCCGACTTCGCCCTGCCGGGTCAGGATGCGCACGATATCGCCGCCATCTTCCGGATATTCCAGCAGCTGGACCGCTTCCCAGTTCAGGCGGCGCAGGACCGGCGCACCAGGCTCCGGCGCGGCGCGCAATGGCACATCCTTGCCCACCACGACGAAGGTCGAAAATGGGTCGTCAAACCCCAGATCCTGTCCCCACAGCCACGGCATCGAAAGATTATCCCCACCCTGGGATGAGCAACCGAGCGCGAGCACCTTGTCGAGTTCATCCCACAGGCGAATATTGGGATCGCGCAGCCATTCGCGCATCGTTTCCCAGCCATAATCCCCGCCGAAACTGAGCTTGATGTCGGGCGCGACCAACGGCTGCAACATCGCCTCGTCGCGGTTGGCAACAGCGGTGGCGAGCTTCAACCGGAAACTTTCGGCGCCTTCGGCCGAACCGCATTCGTCGCGCGGATAGAGATGCTCGGCCTGCGCCGGTGCCGCCATCGTGAGCGCTGCCAATGCGATGGCGAGCCTCATTCCGCCGCTTCCTTGCTCCCGTCGGCCAGCAGGTCGTCGCTGGTGTAGCGCGGGGCAGCCTCGACCAGCGGGACCTCCTCGATCTCGCGCTTGCCGATCTCGATGCCCTTGTCGGCCAATCGCTTGCCTGACGAGAGCACGTTGCGCTCAAAGCTGCCGACAAACTTGTTGTAATTGTTGACCGCAGTCTCCAGCCCGCCGCCAACGCGCTTCAAGTGCTCGGCAGCAGTCGCAAGCCGGTCGTAAAGCTCGGCCCCCATCCGCCCAATTTCCTGCGCCTCGCGCGCCAGCCCATCCTGCCGCCAGACCTGCGCCACGGTGCGCGCGATGGCGACAAGATTTGTCGGGGTTGCCAGCAGCACCCGCTTGTCGAAGGCGAAATTCCACAGGTCCGGATCGTGCTCAAGCGCGGCGGCGACGAAATGCTCGCCCGGCACGAACATCACGACGTAATCGGGCGCGTCTTCGAACTGGCTTTGATAGCTTTTCGCACCCAGCGTCTGCACATGGTTGCGCATCGAACGCACATGCTCGGACATGGCGCGCGCCCGCGCTTCGTCATTGTCCGCCTCGAATGCCTCCTGATAGGCGTTGAGCGAAACCTTGGAGTCGATCACCAGCATCTTGCCGCCGGGAATGCGCACGACCGCATCGGGGCGCAGCCGGCCATCTTCGGTCTCGATCGATTGTTCCAGCTGAAAATCGGTGTGTTCGGCTAGCCCGCATTGTTCGAGCAGGTTCTGCAGCGCGCGTTCGCCCCAGCGGCCCCGCGCCTTGGGTGCGTTGGTCAATGAATTGCCCAGACGCTGGGCCTCGCGCCGCACTTGTTCCTGCCCCTGCCGCATCTGTTCGATCACCCCGGCAAGCTGGCCGAAGGCATCGACGCGCTTTTCCTCCAACGCCTTGACCTGTTCCTCATAGCTCTTGAGCCGGTCACCAACGGGGGCGAGCAATGCCTTCAGCTTTTCCTCGCTCGCCTTTTCGGAATGGCCGAGCCGTTCTTCCGCGCGCTTCAGGAATTCCTCCTGGCTGCGCGAGAGGACTTCGCTGCCAAGCGCTTTGAACTGCGCGAGCATTTCCTCGCGGGCCTCGCGCATCTGCCCCATCTGCTTGTCGAAGTTGGAGGCATTGGCCTTGAGCGTTGCGACTTCGATCCGCGCTTCGCCCAGTTCTGCGATGGCGCGCTTGAATTCGCCTTCCTGCTGCTCCGCTTCGGCCTCCGCATCTTTCAGCCGCGCCGCGAGATCTTGCACCGGACGCGAGCCGATAAACCAGCCCACCCCGCCCCCGATTGCGAGGCCAAGGACAAGCGCGATTATGCCGAGAATTGCTGGATCCATCCTGCTGTTCTATGCGGAACGGAGCAGGAACGCTAGTGCCGAGTTAGGGTTTCTCGCAGCTTACGCCGCCGCGCGCAGCTTCTGCAGCTTCTTCAGCGCCATCTGCCGCTTCAGGCGGCTCAGGTGATCGATGAACAGGATGCCTTCCAAGTGGTCCATCTCGTGCTGGATGCAGGTGGCCATCAGCCCCTCCATCTTTTCCTCGTGATGGTTGCCGTCGAGGTCCTGGTAACGCACCGTGCAGGTCGCCGGGCGATCGACATCGGCGTAGATCTCTGGCACCGAAAGGCAGCCTTCCTGATAGGTGGCGAGCTCTTCCGCCGGATCGACGATCACCGGGTTCACGAACACGCGCGGTTCCTTCTTGGTCGCCGGATGGGTGTGCTTGTGCCCATCGTGATGGCATTCCACCGGCTCGCCATCCGGGTCTTCCGGCTGCAGGTCGATCACCAGCAGGCGCTTGGGTACGCCGACCTGAATCGCGGCAAGGCCGATGCCAGGCGCGTCATACATGGTTTCGAACATGTCCTCGACCAGCATGCGCAGCTCGTCATTGAACTCGTCGTCCTTGACGGGTTCGGACACCACTTTCAGCCGGGGGTCCGGCACTTCCAGAATTTCGCGAATAGCCATGTTGGGGAAATAGTCCGGCGCAGCGCCGATTTCAATCACCCAACGGGCCGCCTTGCGCGAAGCGCTTGCGCCAGCGTGCCTTCGTCGAGGTAATCGAGCTCCCCTCCCACCGGCAGGCCATGCGCCAGCTGGGTAATCCGCACCGGAAAGCGCTCCAGCCGCTCGGCGAGGTAATGCGCAGTGGTTTGCCCTTCCAGCGTGGCATTCATCGCCAGCACAACCTCGTCGATCCCGCCCCGCTCCACCCGAGCGAGCAGCGCCGCAATATTGAGATCCTCCGGCCGCACCCCGTCGAGCGCAGAGAGCCGCCCGCCCAGCACGTGATAGCGCCCGGTGAACAGCCGCGCCCGGTCAAGCGCCCACAAATCCGCCACATCCTCCACCACGCAGAGCGACTTCGCATCGCGGCGCGGATCGGCACATATCCCGCAGGGGTTCTTGGTATCGACATTGCCGCAGGTGTCGCATTCGACCAGCGTCTCGCGCACCGCAGTGAGCGCACCGAGCAGCGCGGGCAGTGCCTGCTCGCGGTTCTTCACCAGCCACAGCACCGCGCGCCGCGAGCTGCGCGGGCCAAGACCCGGAAGCCGCGCCAATGCGCTGGCCAATGCCTCGATCTCTTGCGATGCCATGGCGCGACAGATAGGGGCTTCACTGTGATCGAGAAAGGCCCGCACCCCACGTCATGCGCATAATCTTTATGGGAACACCGGATTTTGCCGTGCCGGCGCTCGAAGCACTGCATGCTGCCGCGCATGAGATCGTGTGCGTCTATACCCAGCCGCCACGCCCGGCAGGCCGGGGCAAGAAGCTGCAGCCCTCGCCGATCCAAAAGGTGGCCGAGCAACTGGGTATCGAAGTGCGCCACCCCACATCGCTGAAAAGTGCCGAGGCGCAGGCGGAGTTTGCCGCGCTTGGGGCCGACGTTGCAGTGGTCGCGGCCTATGGCCTGATCCTGCCGCAGCCGGTGCTTGATGCGCCGAGGCTTGGCTGCCTCAACATCCATGCCTCGATCCTGCCACGCTGGCGCGGCGCTGCGCCGATCCACCGCGCCATATTGGCGGGCGACGAAGTAACCGGCGTGACGATCATGCAGATGGAGGCCGGGCTCGATACCGGACCGATGCTGGCGACAGTCCGCACGCCGATCGATGCCAAGACCACCGGCGAACTGACCGAGGAACTGGCCGAGATTGGCGCGCAGCTGATGGTCGGCACCTTGCGCGATCTCGCGATCCACAAGCCGGTGGCGCAGGACGATAGCGCGGCGACCTATGCGCCCAAGATCGACAAGGCAGAGGCGCGGATCGACTGGACAAGATCCGCTGAGGAGATCGAGCGGCTGCCGCGCGGACTTGCGCCCTTCCCCGGTGCCTGGTTCGAGCTTGAAGGAGAGCGGGTGAAGCTGCTGCGAGCGGAACTGGCCCAGGGCTCGGGCGTGCCCGGCGAAGTGCTGGACGAGGACTTCGCGATCGCCTGCGGTTCGGGCGCGATAAGGCCCGTCAGGCTCCAGCGCGCGGGCAAACCGGCGATGGACCGCGCGGACTTCCTGCGCGGGCGGACAGTCGCCAAAGGCACAATCCTCTCGTGACCCGGTTCGCGCTCACGCTGGAATTCGACGGCACGCCATTCATGGGGCTGCAGCGCCAGTCGCACGGCCCCAGCGTGCAGCAGGCGGTAGAGGAAGCCGCACTGGCGGTGACCGGCGAGGAAGTGCGGCTCCATAGCGCCGGGCGGACCGACACCGGCGTTCACGCGCTCGCCATGCGCAGCCATCTCGACATCGAAAAGTCGATCGAGCCCTTCCGGCTGATGGAGGCGCTCAATGCGCACCTGCGGCCCGATCCCATCGCAGTAACGCATTGCGAGGTGGTGCCAGATGACTGGCACGCGCGGTTCAGCTGCATCGGGCGGAGCTACGTTTACCGCATCGTCAATCGCCGCGCGCCGCTCACACTCGATCTCAACCGCGCCTGGCAAGTCGCTCAACCGCTTGATGAAAATGCCATGCACCGCGCCGCCCAGGCGCTGGTCGGTAGCCATGATTTCACCACCTTCCGCTCGGTCCATTGCCAGGCGGAAAGCCCGGTCAAGACGCTCGACCGGCTCGATGTCGAGCGGATTGGCGAGGAAATCCGCATCCACGCCGCTGCGCGCAGTTTCCTGCATCACCAGGTGCGCAGCATGGTCGGCTGCCTCAAGCTCGTCGGCCAGGGCGCCTGGCGCGAGGAACAGGTGGCCGAGGCGCTCGCCGCGCGTGACCGGCAGGAATTGGGCTTGAATGCCCCGCCCAACGGCCTCTACTTCGTTGAGGCTATCTATCCCGGCGCAAGCTGACGTAACGTCAGCCTTTTCTTCTCGTCATTGCGAGCGTAGCGAAGCAATCCAGAGCGGTATCGCGCGACGACCTGGATTGCCGCGTCGCCTTCGGCTCCTCGCAATGACGAACAAGAGAGGAAACCCACAATGACCACCGGCAAGCAGCTTTTCACCACGCTCGAAAGCGATGGCACGCTCACCGTTGCCATCGAGGAAGTGACGTTCCCCGAACCCACTGGCGGCCAGGTGCTGGTGAAGATGGAAGCAGCCCCGATCAACCCGTCTGACCTTGCGATCCTGACCAGCGCTGCCGACCTCGAGAATGCCGAATATTCACCCGGAAAATATGTCGCCAGGCTGCCCGAGCCGTTCAACACCGGTTCGAAGGCGCGCCACGGGCAAAAGCTGCCTGCGGGCAATGAGGGTGCGGGTACAGTGGTCGCGACCGGCGATGCTCCGCATGCCAAGGCGCTGATCGGTCAACGCGTCGCCTGCGTGCCGGGCAACGCCTATAGCCAGTATTGCATTGCCGATGCTGCGATGTGCCTGCCGCTGGGCGACCATTCGGCGGAAGCCGGCGCCAGCGCCTTCGTCAACCCGATGACCGCGCTGGGCTTTGTCGAGAACGCCAAGATGGATGGCCAGAAGGCGATCGTCCACACCGCGGCCGCGTCCAACCTTGGCCAGATGCTGATCAAGATCTGCCAGGAAGACGGGATCGAGCTGGTCAACATCGTGCGCAAGGCAGAGTATGTCGAGATGCTGAAGGGACTTGGAGCGAAGCACGTCGTCAATTCCTCAGCCGATGATTTCATGAAGCAGCTGCGCGATGCAATCGCCGCGACCGACGCGTTCTATGGCTTCGATCCGATCGGCGGCGGACAGGCGGTGGACAATGTGTTCAAGGCCATGGAGCAGGTCGCAGTGAGCAAGATGACCGAGTACAGCCGCTATGGCTCGAACCAGCAGAAGCGCATGTTCATCTATGGCCGGCTCGATCTGGGGCCGACGATCCTGACGCCGAGTTATGGCTTTGGCTGGACGCTGTCGGGCTGGCTGCTCACTCCGTTCCTGCAGATGGCAGGCATGGAAACGGTGTTAAGAATGCGTCAGCGCGTGCTCGACAATCTCACCACCACTTTCGCCAGCAGCTATAAGCGCAAGGTAAACCTCGAAGAGATGCTGACCAAGGACGCGGTGACCGATTATCGCGCGATGAAGACCGGCGAGAAATACCTCGTCACGCCGTGGAGCTGATTTCTAACGCCCATCAAAGGCCGACTGCACCGCAGCGGGATCCGTGATGCCATTGGCGACGAGCAATTGCAGCAATATCCGCGCCTTCTGCGGATTGAGCGCCCTTGCCGCGACAAAGCCGTTGGCGTCGTCTTCCGGCTCGCGATCGACCAGCCCCTCATCGGCGCGGCTGGCGCGCACCACGATCACGCCGCCGCGCCTCAATTGCACCAACTCTTGCCGCACAGCTTCGGGCATATTGCCTTCCCCCATCCCGGCAAGCACGATCCCGCGGGTTTTTTCGCCAACCATGCATGCCAGCGCGTCCGGCTCCATTCCGGCATAGGCATAAAGGATCGGCACTTCGGGCAGATCATCGCACCAGCCAAATTGGGCGGACGGGTCCGTTCGCCAGGGCGCACCGAACCAGTCGAGCGAGGCCGGGGTAACGAGGGCCACGGATTCGCGCGGGAAGCCGCGAAAGGCGTCGGTACCGCGCGTGCGAACCTTGCGGACATCGCGCGCGGCAAACACGCGGTCGCCCATCACCACCAGAACGCCGCGCCCCGCAGCATCCGGGTCGCTCGCCACCCGTACAGCGTTGGCGAAATTCCTCAGGCCGTCATAACCCACCGCATCGGCAGGCCGCATCGCACCCACCACAACCACCGGCTTGTTCGGCGGAAGCGTGAGGTCGAGCAGGAACGCGGTCTCTTCCAGCGTATCGGTGCCGTGCGTCACGATCACGCCGTCGCATTGGTCGTCGCCAAGTGCAGCGACGATCGCCGGGTGGAATTCGTTCCAAACGGCCGGGCCGATATTGGCTGAATCGATATTGGCGATCTGGCGACCCGACAATTCGGCATCGAGCCCCAGCCCCCCAACCTGCTCAAGATATTCGTCAATCCCGATCTGGCCGGCCTTGTAGTCGGCCGCGATCGCAGAGCCCGCGATGCCTGCAATCGTGCCGCCGGTGGCGAATACCTTGACGTGTTTGACCATAGAGACGCACGCCTAGCGCCCCGCGAGGCCAATCGGCAATTGATTTTGGCAAATTCTGCGCTAGATAGCGCCTCTCCGTTGATCGGAACGGGCGATTAGCTCAGTTGGTAGAGCATCTCGTTTACACCGAGAGGGTCGGCAGTTCGAGCCTGTCATCGCCCACCACGCAGTCTTTTCTCTTTAAAACCAATATGTTAGTGGGTATTTGAGAAATCAAATTCTCGCCGTATTTCCGAACGATACGCGTGAATTCAATAACTTACGAATCTGCATAGAGACGCTTTTGGTCGTCAGACCAAGCACAGCAACTGGCGCTGATTCTCTGACCGGAAATTTTGCGGTCGGAGGATGCATTGCAGGAATGATGCGGATTTGATGCTGGCTTGCTGAGCGGTACCGTGCCGGCGGTGCTCGGCCCAATTAGGGTCGCAAAGCCCTCCAAACTCATGGAATAAATTAGTGCCAGTCGCCTCCGCACGACTGGCAACGAGGCGCCCGCCAGCCTTCGGGCGAGTCCACATTCGATGCGAGCCATTGTTCGATATCTGCCGAGGCATCGGCGCAGACCTTGAAGTATCCATTTGACGTCCAGGGCTTCTCCCCATTTCGGTCGCCTCGGATGAAGGGACAGGCAGCACTGTGCAATTTTGCATGGTGCAGCTGAAACGACCTTTTGTTGCTTACGCTCGGATTGGGCATGTTGAGCACGAACCCATCGGTGTGCGCGTCACGCCAGGTGATAAACCCTTCATCATCGTTCAAAAAGACGAGCGGAGTAGCTGCCCCTTGTTCCGATGGAGAGGTGCTGAACGGGTTGGAGTCCTGTTCGATACCGGCGACCGGTAGGAGAGTTTTCGGATTGCCAAGACAAGCCCACCCCTCCCGGGCATCTACGAGCTCACGGTCCGACCCGGGTTTGTAATAGCGGCGATCGAACCAGTAGGCGCGGTCAGACTCTGGTTTCCCCGAACGTGTTCCAGGGTCGCGTGTCATCCGCGAGCGAATGTCGTCCAGCGACACGACATAGCAGATCGGATCCTCTGAAAGGGCGCGGATGACGAAGACCCACCAAGGCGTGACAAGCGCTTCCGGTTTCAGGCCAAGTTGAGTGTCGTTTGGTTCTGCGCCGTTTGCCTTGACCTGGATAGGATGCACGATCGTCTCACACTGAGAGACTGCATAGAGGTCAGCCCCGCGGGCGTTTCTGACCGTCAACATCACGTTCCAGCCCAGACGGGAAAGCTCGCGCGCCACATGATAGACGCCGATGTTCCCTATGATCTGCCGGTCGTTCGCCATCCACGTCACTCCGATGAGGCGCGCACCCTACGACACGTACGGTTCAGTTCAACCCACCGCATTTCTTGTATTTCTTGCCTGAGCCGCACTTAAAAGGGTCGCTTCGTCCGACATTGTCGTGATTAGCGGGGGCTCTGATGGTGTCTTGATGTGCATAAGATGGTGCATCAAGCGAGAGGGTTTGCGGTTCGAACGCGTTACTGCCCACCACGCAGTCACTATTCCTACTGGATCACAATTACAGTAGGATAGTACACTGCCAGTTTGCCGGCATATTTCCTATATTTACCTACAATCTCGAAAGCTCGTTGGCCGAGCTAGAGACGGATTTGGTCTTCGAACCAAGGTCGCTCTTGTGGGTAGTTTCTCCGTAGGCCGAAATCGAGGTCGGAGGATGCATTGCGGATTTGATGCGGAAATGATGCTGTTTCGATGCACAATTGATGCTGATTTGCCGAACGTCGCCTTTGCGCCCCAAAACCGGTCTTTCGAAGGCCATCACAGACATCCAAGAAGCAGGCATGGCCCGGTCTCGTCGGTAGCCTCAGCTACGAAGTGATGGCGGAGATCGGAGATTCAACTCGCCATGTTGCGCATGTGGTCGCGCGAATGTGCAGGAATGGGCAAGTCTCCTGAACGGATTTTGCATAAGGTCGTCTTAGCAAGATCAGCACTGCCTTTGTCGGTTCGGGTGAAAGCGAGAGGTCATGAAACCATTGCCGGAACAGCGCCCTGAAGGCGATACTCGCGCGCCCCCAGAGACGCGTGGTTTCGTTTTCAACCAGACCATGCTGCGGATCAAGGATCCAGGGCGATCTATTCCATTCTACCAGCATGTCCTCGGCATGACTCTGGTGAAGGCTATACCCTTTCCGGAGATGGCCTTCACGTTGTACTTTCTTGGCTACGTTTCGCCCCAAGAAGACCTGCCATCCGATGCCGACGGACGCCTCAAGTATGCTTTCGGCATGCCTGCCATGTTGGAGCTGACCCATAACCACGGCACAGAGAACGATCACGACGAACCCTACCACAATGGCAACTCCGACCCGCGCGGTTTCGGACATATCGGATTGGCCGTCCCCGATGTCGATGCCGCTTGCAAAAGGTTCGAAGAGCTGGGCGTCGAGTTCGTGAAGAAGCCCGACGACGGCAACATGAAGGGCCTGGGCTTCATCAAGGATCCGGATGGCTACTGGATCGAAATTCTCAATCCCGCGAACAGCGCGCTGATCTGCGGGACAGATGAAAGCAAGAAAGAAAAGCAACGGATAGGATAGTGCAATGAAGAAGCGTTTCTCGCCTGTCGAAGGTCGGGCCGTGCAACTGGATGAGATTGGCTGGGTTCCGTTCCCCGACGCCCTGAGCGCCGGCGGTATCCGCTGGAAGCTGCTCAACGTGGCACCCGAGCTTGGATCGTGGGCAGCGATATTCGATTGCCCAGCCGGATCATCGTTCAACAGCCACCATCACATAGGTCCAGGGGAATATTTTCTGACCAAGGGCCGCATGGAAGTTCGCGGTGGATCAGACGATGGAGGCGAGACAGTGACCGCGCCCGCTTACGGGTACGAGGCGACCAGTGCCTTTCACGGAAAGACCTACTTTCCTGTCGACAGCGAATTCTACATGACATTCCTTGGCCCGCTTCAGTTCGTAGACGCGCCGGGAGGCACCACCCATGCGTTGGTGACGTGGGACGTGGTGCAGGCGGCTTGGGATGGAGCCCAATCTGGTTGAAGACCTGATCCGCGACCTCCGCGCTGCGGTTGGCCGGAAATATCTTCTCACCGACCAGGAGCGGACCGACCGTTACAGCAAGGGCTACAGGGTTGGTGGTGGTCCCGTGCTCGCGGTTGTGCGTCCAGGAACTTTATTGGAGCTGTGGCGTGCGGCCGAAACCTGCACCAGCCACGGCGTCATCATGATCGTGCAGGCGGCAAACACCGGGCTGACAGGGGGCTCTACGCCATATGGCGACTATGACCGGCCTGTAGTGCTGATTTCCACCACGCGTATCACCGCGGTCCTGCTGCTGATGGAGGGGCAGGAGGCGATCTGCCTTGCGGGCAGCACACTGACGGGTCTCGAGCGGGCCATCAGGCCAATGGGTCGCATGCCTCATTCGGTTATTGGATCATCATGCATCGGCGCGTCTGTGGTCGGTGGCATATGCAACAATTCGGGTGGTGCCCTCGTGCGCCGCGGTCCGGCCTTCACCCGGTACAGCCTGTTTGCGCGGATCGCTGCCGACGGTGGGCTTCGGCTGCACAACGAGCTTGGTCGCGATCTCGGAAAAACGCCGGAAGAAATTCTCGGCGCCCTTGATCGTGGCGACACCGGAATTGAGGAAGAGTTCACTGCCTTCAACTCGATGGGGCGGAGTATTCAGCCCCTCGACTATGCCGATCACCTGAGGCAGGCAGCGCCGACACCCGCGCGATTTAACGCGGACGCGGGGCGATTGCACGCTGCATCGGGCTGTGCGGGCAAGCTCGTCGTCTTCGCTGTACGTGTCCCGACATTCCCCGCGCCCAAGCGCGAACGCAGCTTCATCGTTGGCGCCAATTCGGTGGGGCATTTTTCCCGGTTGCGCAGGGCCATGCTCGACCACCTTGACCCGCTCCCTACGGTCTGCGAATACATGCATCGCAGTGCCAGCCAACTGGCCGCCAGCCACGGTCGCGACATCTGCCAGACGCTTGCCCTGTTCGGTCCGGCCGCGATGCCGCGCATGCTGAACTTGCAAAAGCGGGTCGATGGTATTGGTCGGCGGGTTGGGCTGGGCAATCACCTGGCCGGACGGGTTTCGCAAAAGCTGTCCCACCTCGGTGGGCATCCGCTGCCTGTATTGGTGCAAAAGTTCATGCAGGCATATGAACATGTGCTCCTCGTCACGGCGGAAGATGGTGGCATCGCACCACTTGAGGAGCTGCTGCGAACCTCCTTTGCGTCAACTGGCGCGAACTTTCTGCCGATGTCGAAGGCTGAGGCCGATGCCGCTTTCCGTCTGCGGTTCGCCAGCGCGGGCGCGACCGTGCGGATGCGCGACCTTTCCGATGGGTGCTGCGAACTGGCGGCTCTGGATATCGCCCTGCCGCGCGACACCGTCGACTGGCTGGTGGAACTTCCCGACGAGCTGGAGAGACAGGTGCAGGATCGGGCGATCTATGGCCATTTCATGTGCCACGTCTTCCATCTCGACTACGTGCTGAAACCGGGCTTTCGCGCCTCCGCATTCGAGAAGGGCGTAAAGGCACTGGTGGAAGCCCGGGGCGGGCAGATGCCGGCCGAACACAATTTCGGCCATCTTTACGAGGCACCGGAGCACGTCGTTCGGTTCTATCGTGAGCTTGATCCGACGAACTCGCTCAATCCGGGGATCGGTCGCACGTCGCGCAGCCTGAACTGGGCTGGATGACAGATGTCCACCGGGGTGATTTTGAGAATGCCGAAAACTGGAATAAGCTTGGAAATTGGCACCGGGCCAGCATCCCGATGACCAAATGCACAGAGGACCACTCGTCTGGTTCCGGCAGGGGAGAATGGAAATGCACGGCTCGATCGATCATGTCCGCTGGTCCACCACAGAATTTCCCTCGCGCGAACGATATGATGCGTGGGTGGCGGCACTCAACGAGACCTACGGCCACTGGAACGCAGAATTTCCGATAGGCGCTGATTTCAACGCCCGCGTGAAAGCCAGCAAGCTGCCCGGCCTTTCGCTGGTGGAATGCCACTGCGATCCATGCGGTGCCAGCCGCTCGCGCGCAGACACCTCTACCATCGAAAGCGAGCAGTTGACCATTCAACTGGTGCTGGCTGGCAAGGAATACATGAAACTGGGCAGCCACGAGACGACGATCTCGCGCGGCGACGTGTTCGTATGGGACAACACCCAGCCGATGCAGTTTTCGGTGCTGGAGCCGCTGCACAAGTTGTCGCTGGTCGTTCCACTCGATCGCTTGAAGAACTGGGTGCCCAACGGCTGGCGTGACCTGCCCAGGCACCTGAAGAGCGGAGAGCCTAATGCCTGGCTGCTCGGCAGTTACGTGCGGTCGCTCTCGCAGATCGACTTCGACAAAAGCCCGATGCGCTCCAACGCCCTGATCGAAGCGGCCATCGCCATTCTCGTTGCGCCCCTTGCTCCGCGCGAAAGCGAGAGCAGCCACCGTCTGGCACAGCTGGAAACGGTGAAGGCAAAGATCGAGCCGATGTTGCGCGATCCCGGCCTCGACCTGGAAACGATTGCTGCGCGCAACTGCATTTCTCTGCGCTATCTCCACTGGCTGTTCGAGGGCGGGGGCACGACGCCCTGGCGCTATGTCGTGCAAAAACGCCTGGAAGGCTGCAAGCGCGACCTCGAGAACCCCGAACACGCTCATCGCAGCGTCACGGATATCGCCTTTTCGTGGGGATTTTCCAATTCCGCGCACTTCGCACGCAAGATCAAAACGGCCTACGGCCTGTCACCAACGGAGTTGCGCAGGATGGCCCTTGGTGTGAACTAGCAGCGGTTCCATTACACAAATCGAACAGTGACCTTGCACTCCGCGCAGAGAGGCAGCGGATGCAATATGCGAGATATGATCCCGAAACAGACATGATTTTGGGAGAGTTTCATGTTGGATTTGTCGACCTATCGCCGTGAATCGCTGCGAAGAGGGGTGTCGCTCTTCGGGCTGCTGGCGGTGCTGGCTGCACCAGGCGTCGCCATCGCACAGGAGGACGCGGCACAACAGGCATCGGCGGAACTGACGCCCGGGGTCATCATCGTCACAGCGCGCAAGCGCGCCGAAACCACGTTGGAGGTGCCTGAAAGCGTCACAGCGTTCGGGCAGGAGACGCTGGATAGGGCGAACATTGAGGATATCGACGACGTCGGCCTCGCTGTTCCCAACCTCCAGCTCAGCACGCGCGCAGATGGCTTCCCCAACGTGACCGTTCGTGGGCTCGGCGGCTTTGGCAACACACAGGGCGTCGGCTTCTATCTCGACGATGTTCAGTTGTTCGGCGATGCCTCGTCGCGCTTTGGCGATCTTGAGCGAATCGAAGTGCTCAAGGGTCCACAGGGCATTCTCTATGGCGGTTCCAACATCGGCGGCGCGGTAAAGTTCGTCAGCGCCCGGCCGGAGCCAGGCAAATTCGAGGGACGCATCGAAGCGAGGGCCGGCACGGACAATTACTTCGACGGCGAATTGGAGTTGAACATCCCGTTGGGCGAGGACTGGGCCTTCAAGGTTTTCGCTTTCGGTGAGACCGACGACAGCTTCCTGGTCAACCCCAGAACTCCGCGCGAGAACGGACGTGTCGCCGATGCCGACGCTGATATCGGCCATCGCGAGCAGTACGGCATTCGCGGCGCGCTTTACGGCGAACTGGCGGGCGGAACCGAAATCTACCTCACCGCGCGATACAACGAGTTCGACGGACCCAACAATGTGTGGGTGAGGGAGACCGATACCGATTTCGGCTATTCGCGGCTGATCGACCTCAGCTACAATCCACGTAACGAGCGGGAGACTTTAGGCCTGACGGGGCATATCGATATCCCAATCGGCGACCTCACCTTGCAGTCGATCACATCCTACACCGACACGTCCTCGCGCCGTGAAACGGACCTCGACATTCAGAACGAGTTCGTCCTCGACCTGGTGCGGCCCGAAGAGTTCGATGCCTTCACCCAGGAAATCCGCCTGTCGTCGAGCGATGCCGGGCCGTTCGTGTGGCAGCTGGGCGCATACTATCTCGACCTGAAGCGCGATCTCGATTCGACTCTGCTGATCCGCGAGGCGTTCTGCTATCTCGACCCGGGCACATGCGATCCTCTTAGCCAGGATGACGACGTGCTGCTGGCGGAAGTTCCCTTCGAAATCAGCCGCCGCGAGCGCGAGCAGCTGGCGGCCTTCGTCAATGCCTCCTACCACGATCGGCCAGATCGAGCTGAGTGGTGGCCTGCGCGTCGACAAGACCCGAACCAGCCGTGCAAACCTGGACACTGCCCTTGATGGCGAGAACGACGAAACGGTCGTGCTGGGGCGGGCTTCGATTGCCTGGCAAAGCCCGGACGAGACGACGCTGCTCTACGCGACATTCTCGCAAGGCTTCGAGCCGGCAGACTTCTCTTTGTCGAACTTGACCGGTGCCGACACCCTGCTGGGATATGGCAAGGAAACCGCCGACCAGATTGAGGTCGGCTACAAGGGTCGCCTGCTCGACAACTCACTGTTCCTGACCGTGGCGGCTTTCCACATCGACTATAACGACCGTCAGTTCGAACTTCAGGCTGCGGACCCCGAAACCGGCGGCTTCGTCGAAGGGGTGGTAAACGTCGGGAACTCGACGCAGATGGGTGTCGAGTTCGATCTCACCTGGCAGCTGACGGACAATCTCACGCTTTCTGGCGGTGCTGGCTATATCGACGCCGAGTGGGATGACGGTACGATCTCCCCGGTCACGGGCCTCGACCTGTCCGGCGTGCAGCCGCCGAATGTTGCCCGTTGGAGCGGCAGTGTCGCGCTGGAGTACGAAGGCGATATCGGCGCGAACGAGTTCTTCGTTCGCGCTCAGGGCCGATACAAGGGCAAGAGCTCTACCAATTCCCAGTTCTTCGATGCACCCGGTGACGAGTATCCGGTTTTCGAAAACCCGTCCTATCTCGTTGTCGATCTGGCGGCGGGTGTGGACTTCGGTCGCCTCAGCCTGGGTGCCAGGGTAGAGAATCTGTTCGACGAACGATATTTCAACGACTTACAGGAGTTCCCCAATTTCGCCGGCGGCCTGAACCCTGGCGAACCGGGTCAGATCATCATCGGCACGCTGGGGCAGGCCCGACGGATCATCGCTTCGGTCGGCTTCGATTTCTAGCGATCAGGCTGACAGGGATATTGGCCATACGGCTTGCTCCGCACACTTTTCAGCGCTCTGAAGCGAGCGTGTTTCAATGAAAGTCTCTTATCGCAGCTGAAGACTGCTTTTCATGCGCAGGAGCCTGAAAACGTACGGTCCGGAATCGGCCCAAAGTTTGACTTCCGGATGGGCCGTGGAGGAAAATCAGGGGGTCACGTAAAGAGCTTTCTGGGTGCTTGCCGATATTGTAGCATCGATCTCTTCTGGGGGAGATTGATCATGCGGTTCTTCCTGAGTTTAACAATTCTAGCACTAGCTCTTCCGGTGTTCGCTCAGAATATCGAGCCTTTGACACCGCGAATCTACGAGGCCTTAGATGAGCTACCATTCGAATCTGAAGAAGACCCGCGTCAGATAGTCGCGCCCGGCCTATTCTCTCATCATCCACCATTGAGGGAGGCGATGAGCGAAGACGGTCGGTGGTTCGTTTCACATACCGATGACGGCGCGCTGCGCTTAAGATCAGCAGGTAACGAACCTGCGATACTCGCTAGAGCCGCGCAGCCGTTTCGCTGGCATTCCGAAGGTGCCCGACTGAGTTCGTCCGGGCGCTGGATTGCAGCAAAAATGCTCGACGATTCCCATGTTTACGCAACCGAGATTAGTGCCCGCTCAGGGGGTGTGCGAACAGTTCGCTACAGCTATGCCGGCCAGCCGATTCCTCGAAAGCGTCTGGTTATACTGCCTCGCTCTGGAGGCGCCCATCGAGAAGTCCCTTTATCGCTCGATTACCTTTACATCGCAGGATTCGATGCCGATGAGAACGGTCTTCGCTATGTTGAAGCAAGCCGTACAGGGCGACAATTGGCAATCCGCCATTTCGATCTCGAAACTGGCGAGGTTGAGACTCTTGTTGAAGAACGTTCGGAAGACTGGGCGATAGTGGGCTATGAAATCGGCGATTTCTACTCGTCCAGATTTGAAGAGAGCCGCCGTTTGATCTTAGTGGACGATGAACGTTTTCTATGGGTCAGTGACCGTAGCGGTAAACGTGGGCTCTACCTTTACACAGGCGATCGTTTGACGATTCTCCCTATACCAGATGAACAAATTTTGCTCGGTGTAGTTGGGCTGGAAAGGGAAGCCGATATAGTACTCATAAAGACAGTCGAGAGCAGCGAACCCTGGGCGAAACAAAGCATATATTCTCTCAATTTCACGTCTCTTGAGAGCAGACTTCTAATTCAATCTGAAAATATACCTGTCTCTGAATTTAACTCGGGCGGACTTACTGTGGTGACAACTGATTTACCAGCTACGATGAATTTTCATAATTTGACTATAGACGGAGTGAAGTTGAAGCCAGATCAGTCAATTAATTTCGATTTTCTTGCCGAAGAACCTGTATTGATTGAGAAGCTGTCTTTGCCTGGCGCAGATGGCACTCCGCTTCAAGCACTGCTTATCTCACCCCGTGAAGGCGAGAGATTGCCGCTCATCGATTATATCTACGGCGGGCCTCAGACCCGCATGGCAGAGGCTGATCCTCTCATGCCAACCTATGCCGAAGCAATAGTTTTTGCCCGCTATGGGATTGCGACACTTTTTCTTGATGCAAGAGGTACTCCTGGGCGCGACGCAAAGTTCGCCCATGCACAGGATGGCAGGTTTGGCGAACATGTCATAGCAGACCATGCGAACGCAATCCGCACCTTGCTGGCGCAAAGCGATCGGTTTGATCGAGAGCGCATAGGCATAATGGGACACAGTTGGGGCGGCTATTTTACCCTGCGCGGAATGATCGAAGCCTCCGACATATTCAAAGCCGGAATCATGATGGCTCCAAGTACGAACCTTTCGGAGATGCGCGTCCCCGTCGAGGCATATCAGGGCTGTCTGCCCCAAAGCTGTCCCGACGCATATGCTCAAGGCGACCTAACTGATCGGCTGGCTAATCTCCGTGGCCCATTGCTTGTTATCCATGGTCAGGCGGATGACGACGTGCTACCCGAGGTAACGGATAGGCTCGAAGTCGCATTGAAAGCGGTAGGAGCAAATCACGAAATTGTACGGCTTCCAAATGCTCATCACATTGTTCAAAGAGAACAAGGCCACCTAGACCGGGTCATTGGATTTTGGACTGCCCAATTCAGCTTAAATCAGTACGATGTTATCCCGCCTCGATAGCTCGAATTGACTGGCTCAAGACAGTCCAGAATTGGGGAGGCAGGTCACTCTCGCCCAACTACCGTAGATATCCTCACCTCCGATGCGGGTTGAACGTCCGCAATTGGGTCGTTCACCGCCCAGCCGCAACGACCTATTTTGGGTGGAAAGCGGCTGCGTCATAGGAAGCCCGTCATCCCGGCCCCCGAGCCGGGATCCAGCTTTTTTTAGGCCTGCAGAAAGAGAGCGGGACCCCGGATCAAGTCCGGGGTGACGAAGAAGGAACGTCCGCAATTGGGTCGTTAGCGGAATAGCGGCTTTACGGTGCTCACTCGACAGAAGCTGACTGTCTGCATTCGGCCCAGTTGCAGACCTTCAAGTGACACGGCCAAAGCCCAAATCTAATGCAACGGGTTGCACAAATTTCACTCCAAAGCGGAGAGTAAAATCGCGATTTCAGGGTAACCCACTGATATCTTTGTAGTGTTCAGTGTATCAGCGGAGAAGGACAAGACATCCATTCGATATTTTATCGTTTAATATCAATTACTTAAGGAGTTTTTGGCGGAGAGGGAGGGATTCGAACCCTCGATAGAGTTACCCCTATACCGCATTTCGAGTGCGGCGCATTCGACCACTCTGCCACCTCTCCGCATGTCGGGTGCGCTTGCGGGCAAAGGCGCCCTGGTCGAAGCGAGCGCGCCGGTTAGCCCAAGCCCCGCCCCTTGCCAAGTGCAAATTCGCGCTAAATCCGGGGACAGCGCAGCGGGCAAACCTTGTTTCGCATCTGCAACATCCCATATCTTCTCGACTATGGATCGCGCTGTGTTCTTTTCCAGCCAGGCGGGCCGCACAATCGAGGCCCCGCGCCACGTCAAGGCACGCTTTGGCATTGGCGATATCGTGCGCCACCGGATGTTCGATTTCCGTGGGGTCGTGTTCGATATCGACCCTGTCTTTGCGAACAGCGAAGAGTGGTACCAGTCGATCCCG
Source organism: Altererythrobacter sp. BO-6 (assembly GCF_011047315.1). Taxonomy (NCBI): domain Bacteria; kingdom Pseudomonadati; phylum Pseudomonadota; class Alphaproteobacteria; order Sphingomonadales; family Erythrobacteraceae; genus Altererythrobacter; species Altererythrobacter sp. BO-6. The sequence goes on from NZ_CP049259.1 coordinate 843,897, forward strand.
GAAGATATCCGCCCACGGCGTGACCAGCCATTCTATCACTTGCTGGCAGAGAATGACGACAGTTCCTATGTCGCCTATGTCAGCCAGCAGAACCTTCTTGCAGACGCTACTGGCGGGCCGATCGATCACCCGCATATTGCGCAGCTGTTCGAACAGTTCGACGGCGGGCGCTACCGCATGCGGCGCGCGCTGACGCACTGACACCGCGTGAAGCCGGTCTCAGTCCTTGAGCTTCCACCCCGACCTGAGGACCAGGAACACAATCACGGCCATCGCCAGGTTGAGCAGGCCCAGTCCGATCGCGGCGCGAACAACCGCGCCAGTGCCCTCACCAATGTCGCTTTCGCCCAGGAAGCCATAGCGGAAGCCCGAGATAACGTAGAAAAACGGATTGGCGCGGCTGATCGCCTGGAATACGCCATGCAAATTGTCGATGACATAGAATGTGCCGGACAGCAGCGAGAGCGGCGCGACCACGAAATTGGTGATCGCGGCATTGTGATCGAATTTTTCCGACCAGATCGAGGTCGCCAGGCCCATCAGCGCCAGCATGGTCGAACCCATCAGGCCGAACCAGATCACCGCCCACCAATGCTCAACCGCCACGCTGACGCCTGGCCATAGCGCCATCGCCAGCGCCACCGTGCCGCCGACCATGACCGCCCGTGTCACGGCGGCAGCAACAATACCGGTCATCAGCTCGCCATAGGACAGCGGCGGCATCAGCAAGTCGATGATGGTGCCCTGGATCTTGCCGGACAGCAGCGAGAAGGAGGAATTGGCGAAGGCATTCTGCATCATGCCCATCACGATCAGGCCCGGCGCCACGAAACTGGCAAAAGGTGCGCCCAGCACTTCGCGCCCGCCCCGCCCCAGCGCCACGGTGAAGATGATCAGAAACAGCAGAGTTGTGACCGCAGGGCCCCAGATTGTCTGCGTGTGCACCTTGAGAAACCGGCGCACCTCCTTAATATAGAGACTCCACAAACCGATGCGGTTGATCCCGGTAATCACGGGTTCGCCGCGCGGGGCAAACCGGGTGCCCTCGCCCGCGAGTTTCTTTTCGAGGGCAGCGCCCGGATCCGGGTTGGCAGCAGGTGCTTGATCGGCCATGCAGGCGCGCCTAGTGCGATGCGGCGGTCGTGACAAGCGCGAAGGGCATTTGCCCGTTGCCAGCTCGCCTGCGGGGCAAGAACACAGGAACTGGAATTTCGATGAGTTGGACTGACGAGCGGATCGCAACGCTGAAGAAGATGTGGGAAGGTGGCGCCACTGCCAGCCAGATCGCCGACGAATTGGGCGGTGTGAGCCGCAACGCTGTAATCGGCAAGGCCCACCGTCTGGGCCTGAAATCGCGCCCTTCGCCGGTCAAGGCGAATGACAGTAAGGCAGCACCGGCGAAGAAGCCCGCAGCAAAGCCAGTGATGGCAAAGAAGCCCGTGGCCAAGCCAGCCGCTCCAAAACCTGCAGCTGCGCCGGAAGATCGCCCTGCCGTGGCCGTCAGCGCCAAGGCCGACGTACCCTCGCAGCCGATCCCCAATCCCACGCCGGATCTGCCCAAGATCGTCTCGGTTGGCCCCGGTGGCTTCCTGCGCCAGGGCCCTGGCGACCAGCAGGCACCGATCCCGCCTGCGCCGCCGCGCCGGTTGGTTCCGGCCAAGCCGAGCCCGGAAATCGCGGACAAGACCAGCCTGCTCGATCTGACCGAGAAGGTTTGCCGCTGGCCGATGGGCCACCCGGGCGAACCCGATTTCCACTTCTGTGGTGAGGCGGTGAACCCCGGCTATCCCTATTGCGTGGAGCATTGCGGGCGCGCCTATCAGGCACAGTTGCCGCGCGGCGCGCGCAGACCCCCTCCTCCGCTGCCGTTCGGGGGCCCGCGCGTACGCTAAGACTTTCCTGATCAAGCCCGGTTGCCCTTGCGTGTCACCGGGCTCACTCAGCCGGGAGCGATCCATGCGTCTTTTGCCAACCGTCCTGTCGCTCTTTGCGGCATCACTATCTGTGTCGGCCGCGGCGGAATTATCCGAACCGGTCAAGGCGATGATTGATGCCGCGATCGAGTCCGGCAATCCGGATACCGTCCGCACGGTCATAGGCCTGGCGCGCCAGACCAACCCTGACGATGCTGCCGAGATCGATGTGCTGCTCGCTGCTTATAACGAGGAGCAGGCGAAGATTGCGGCTGAAGCCGAGGCTGCCAAGATCGAGGCTGTGCGAACAGCAGGCCTGTTCGAGAATTGGGATGGCAAGGGCGAACTGGGTGCCTTCCGCGCCACCGGAAACAGCTCGAACACCGGGCTCACCGCCAGTTTGGGGCTGACCCGGCAAGGTATCGACTGGCGCCACAAGCTGCGCGGGCGGGCCGATTACCAGCGCTCGAATGGCAAGACCACGCGCGAACAATACTTCTTCGCCTACGAGCCCAATTACCAGATTTCCGACCGCGTGTTCCTCTATGGACTTGCGCAATACGAACGCGACCGGTTCCAGGGTTTCTCCGGGCGCTATGCCGTGTCAGGGGGCGTGGGCTACCAGATCATCAAGCAAGCCGACCTGCAGCTGTCCGCCAAGATCGGCCCGGCCTATCGCGTGACCGATTTCAACAACGGGCAAAGCGAAAGCCGCATCGCGGGCTTGCTGGGCGTGGATTTCGACTGGGACATTACCGACCGGCTAAAGCTGACGCATGACACCAATGCGGTGGCGGAAACCGGGGGATCGGCGACGGTTATCGTGGATTCGAGCAATACCAGCGTCAATCTGGTGACCGGCCTCAACGCGAAGGTCAGCGACAAGGTGACCGCGCGGTTCTCCTACGCGATCGAGTATGACAGCAACCCGCCAAAAGGCGCGGTCAAGACTGACACGCTCAGCCGGGCGACGCTGATTTACGATTTCTGAGCTCTTAGCTCTTGCGTGCAAACCAGATCGTGTGGCGCGGGCCCTTGTTGTTGGGGCGGGCGCGGACTTCACGCACCTCGACTTCGAAGCCTGCTGCCTTGAGCCGCTGTGTGAACTTGTGGTCGGGCGCGGCTGACCACACGGCCAGCACCCCGCCCGGCCTCAGCGCGTCGCGCGCCTTGCCGAGGCCCGTGCGTGAATAGAGCCGCTCGTTCCCTTCCCGCACAATGCCATCGGGGCCATTGTCGACATCCAGCAGGATCGCATCGAACTTGTCGCAAGTGCCGTCATTGGCATCGTCGATCAGCGCCGCGACATCGCACAGCACGATCTCGCCGCGCGGATCGCTCAGCGTCTCGCCAGTCAGATGCGCCAGCGGCTCGCGCGCCCATTCGAGGATTTCGGGGACCACCTCGGCCACCACTACACGTCCGCCGGGCGGCAGCTGCGCCAATGCTGCGCGATAGGTGAAGCCCATGCCATAGCCGCCGATCAGCAAGCGCGGCGCCGCTGCCGCGATCCGCTCCAGCGTCAGCACCGCCAGCTGTTCCTCGCTGAACTGCATACGGGTACCCATCAACTCGTCGCGTCCGAGCATGATGATGAAATCGCGCCCGTGGCTGATCAGCGTCAGCGTGTCGCCACCGGGAATGGAAGCGGTGGCAAGGGTTTGGCGGGGAAGCATAGGTTACACTCCAAACGAAAAGGGCCGCGAAATGCTCGCGGCCCTTTCCTGTTTCAAATCCCTCAGGATCAGTCCTTCAGGAAGTCCGGAACATGCGCCGGTCCCCCAGAGTCATTGGCACCGTCGTCACCGCGGTCACGCCGACCGCCACGGTCGCCGCCGCGGCCGCGGTCGCGGTCGCGGTTGCCGCGCGGGCCCCGCCGATCGCCGCGATCACCACGATCGCCGCGCGGTTCACGCGGTTCGCGGGGCGGGCGGGTATCTTCCAGCTCTTCGCCGGTTTCCTGGTCAACCACGCGCATCGACAGGCGGACCTTGCCGCGATTGTCGATCTCGAGCACCTTGACCTTCACTTCCATACCTTCCGACACGACGTCGGTCGGCTTTTCGACGCGCTCGTTCTTCATTTCGCTGACGTGGACGAGGCCGTCCTTGCCACCCATGAAGTTCACGAAGGCACCGAAGTCGACGATGTTGACGACCTTGCCGGAATAGATCTTGCCCACTTCGGGTTCTTCGACAATGCCGAGGATCCACTTCTTGGCGGCTTCGATTTGGTCGAGGTCGGAAGACGAGATCTTGATCACGCCTTCGTCGTCGATGTCCACCTTGGCGCCGGTTTCAGCCACGATCTCGCGGATCACCTTGCCGCCGGTGCCGATCACGTCACGGATCTTCGACTTGTCGATCTGGATCGTCTCGATGCGCGGTGCATGCTTGCTGACCTCGGTGCGAGCCGAACCCAGCGCCTTCTGCATTTCACCGAGAATGTGCGTGCGGCCGGCTTTTGCCTGCTCGAGCGCCTTCGCCATGATCTCTTGCGTGATGCCGGCGACCTTGATGTCCATCTGCATCGTGGTGATGCCAGCTTCGGTGCCAGCCACCTTGAAGTCCATGTCGCCGAGGTGATCTTCGTCACCCAGGATGTCCGACAGAACGGCGAAGTCCTTGCCTTCGAGGATCAGACCCATGGCGATACCGGAGACCGGGCGTTCGATCGGAACACCGGCATCCATCATCGACAGACAGCCACCGCATACGGTCGCCATCGAGCTCGAGCCGTTGGACTCGGTGATGTCGCTCAGGACACGGATCGTGTAGGGGAAGTCCTCATGGCTCGGCAGCACATTGTGCAGCGCGCGCCAGGCCAGCTTGCCATGCCCCGTGTCACGACGCGAGGGTGCGCCGAAGCGGCCCACTTCACCGACCGAATAGGGCGGGAAGTTGTAGTGCAGCATGAAGCGCTCGTAGCTCAGGCCTTCGAGGCCGTCGATCATCTGCTCGGCATCCTTGGTGCCAAGGGTGGTCGAGCACAGTGCCTGCGTCTCGCCACGGGTAAACAGCGACGAGCCGTGGGCGCGCGGCAGGACGCCGACGATTGCTTCGATCGGGCGAACCTGGTCGAGCTTGCGGCCGTCGATGCGGGTGCCGTCCATTAGGATCGCGCCGCGCACGATGTCTGCTTCGATCTTCTTGGTCAGCTTGATCGCGGTCATGCGCTGCTGGCCGTCGAATTCCTCCGAAGCATAGTGTGCCTTGACCTTCTCGCGCGCAGCGTTGAGCGCGTCCGAACGGGCCGACTTGTCGGTCAGCTTGTAGGCAGCGGCGATATCGTCGCCGATCATCGCTTTGATGGCCGACTTCATGTCGTCATTGCCATCTTGCGAGGCGACTTCCCACGGTTCCTTGGCAGCCTGTTCGGCAAGATCGATGATCGCCTTGACCACCGGACGGATCGCGTCGTGCGCGAAGGCCACTGCACCGAGCATTTCCTGCTCGTTGAGTTCCTTGGCTTCGGATTCGACCATCATCACTGCGTCATGGGTGGCAGCGACCACGAGGTCGAGGCGACCGCCGTCGGTCAGCGAAGCCGACTGCTTCGGGTTGAGGATATATTCGCCATCCTTGAACCCGACGCGGCAGGCGCCGATCGGACCCATGAACGGAACGCCCGAAATGGTCAGCGCAGCCGATGCGGCGATCATCGCCAGCACATCGGGCTCGCATTCGCCATCATAGCTAAAGACCTGCGCGATAACGTTGATTTCGTTGTAGAAACCTTCGGGGAACAGCGGACGCACGGGGCGGTCGATCAGGCGGCTGGTGAGCGTTTCCTTTTCGGTCGCGCCACGTTCGCGCTTGAAGAAGCCGCCCGGGATGCGGCCGGCAGAGGAGAATTTTTCCTGGTAGTGAACGGTCAGCGGGAAGAAGTCCTGCCCTTCCTTGACGCTCTTGGCGGCGGTCACTGCGCACAGCACCACGGTTTCGCCATAAGTGGCCAGAACAGCACCGTCGGCTTGACGGGCAATACGGCCGGTTTCCAGAGTGAGGGTCTTTCCGCCCCACTCCAGCGATACGGTTTTCGTGTCGAACATTGATTTTCCTTCTTGAACCCGCGGGGCCATATTGCCGCGCGGGGCCTACAATTTCCGGGTTTTCCGTCCCGGTCCGGTGTGGGGCCTGTGTGCCCCGGGGCCCCTTCACCGAATTGCGAAGGATAGCCTTGTCTTGTTGCGCACCGTTGGGGTGCGCCGATATGCGAAGCGGCCCAGTGCGGGCCGCTTCGTGAAATTCCTACTTACGCAGACCCAGCTTCTGGATCAGGGCGTTGTAGCGCTCGACGTCCTTCTTCTTGAGATAGGCGAGCAGGCTGCGACGCTTGTTGACCATCATCAGCAAACCACGACGCGAATGGTTGTCCTTGTGGTGGCCCTTGAAGTGTTCGGTCAGGTTGCGGATACGCTCGGTAAGGATCGCGACCTGTACTTCCGGGCTGCCCGTGTCGTTTGAATCGCGGGCATTGTCCTTGATGATCTTCTGCTTTGCTTCGGCGGTTACCGACATGTTGTTTCTCTCTTACTCAGCGACATCGGGAAGGTTGAAACCCCGGACGACCTTGGCCGTACCAGCGGTGAGTTCCATCAGCGCCACCGGAACATTGCCCAGCCTTGCCAGATAGAGCCCGTCGCTTTGGGGCAGCTCCGTAAGCACCCGGCCCTGGCGGACCGCCTGCGCGCTAACGGAATCGAGTTGCAAGGCCGGGATGTCGTCCAGCCCCGCCTCGAGCGGCAGGAGGAGGTCTTGAAGGCTCGCGCCCTTAGCGATTTCCTCGCACTTGTCCAGCGAAATCGCCTGTTTTTCGGTGAATGGGCCGGCCTTGATCCGCCTTAGATAGGTGACATGGCCGCAGGTTCCAAGGGCATGGGCGATATCCCGGGCAAGGCTGCGGATATAGGTGCCCTTTGAGACATGGGCGATGAGCGTCACGCTTTCGGCCAGCTCAAGCGGAGCCGAGGGGTCGTAGGGATCGGGCCGGCCGGTGGTTGTCTGGAATGCGGAGCGCAATTCCGGGTCAAAACGCTCGCTGGCAAATTGAAGCGAATGCACGGTCACCCGGCGCGTGTTGATCTCAACTTCCTCCCCTGCCCGCGCCCGGTCATAGGCGCGTTTCCCGTCCACCTTGATCGCTGAATAGGCGGGTGGAACCTGTTCGATCTCGCCGGTGAAGTACTCAAGGATCGCTGCCACCGCTGCCATCGGGGGCCTACGGTCCGAGCGCGCAATCACCTCGCCTTCGGTGTCGAGCGTGTCGGTTTCCTCGCCGAACTGGACGGTGAATTCATAGATCTTGCTAGCATCCAGCATCCGGCCGGCCAGCTTGGTCGCTTCGCCCAGCGCGATCGGCAGCACGCCTTCTGCCAGAGGGTCCAGTGTGCCGCCATGACCGACCTTGGTCTTGGCAAAGCCGCCCTGGCGCAGCACGCGCTTGACCATGCCGACCGCCTGGGTCGAGCCAAGCCCGCGCGGCTTGTCCAGGATCAGCCATCCATGGGGGGCGGGTTTAAGCTCGCTCATGCGCCGTCAGGCTGGGGATCGCTCCGCCCGAATGCAAGGATGGCTCGATTGCCGAACACCAACCGGTTGGTCAGTAACGCCACCGCCACCGAGCTGAACAACACGAACACCATCACATCGATGTAATGCACCCATGGGAGGCCGATGGTGGCATACCAACTGACCCCGCCGAAATTGGCCGGCACGTATAGATAGAATGTGTGGAAAGCATAGATCGAAAAGCCCCACACTAGTCCTGCCACCGCCGCGCGGGCGTCCATATTGCGGAACAAAAGCGCAGCGATGAAAGCCGAAAGGATCGGCATGGAAAGCAGCCCGTTCAGTTCCTGCAACAGGTTGATGATGCTCTCCGCCCCGGCATAGAGCGGCACCAGCGCGATTGACGCCAGCATCGCAAGTATGCCGACAATCCGGTTAAGCCGCTTCACATCGACATCGGGGTTGATGAAGCGCCGGTGGAAATCGACCGACCACAGCGTGATGGTGGCGTTCATTACCGCCGAATAGGTGGTCAGCACCGCCGCCGCGATCATCGCCGCGAACATGCCGCTGGTCCAGCTGGGCAGCACCTCGCCCACTACCATCGCATAGGCCCGGTCATCTACATCGCCGAACAGCTTGAAGGCGACGATGCCGGGGAGCACCACGATTGGCGGCACGATCAGCACGCGGATCACTGCCGCGGCGATCACGCCTTTCTGCGCCTCTTTCACATTGGGCGCGGCCAGCGCCTTTTGGGTGATGTTCTGGTTGGTCGACCAATAGAAGATCTGGATGAACAGCATGCCGGTGAACAGCGTGTGGAACGGGATCGGGCTGTCGAGCGCACCGATCATTGTCAGCCGTTCTTCCGGCACGCCGGTGTTAATGTCCCAGCCGACCGCCTGCATCGCCAGGAACACCACGACCAGCGCCAGCGCCAGGATGCCTACCCCGGCATAGGTATCGAGCACAGCCACCGCCCGCAGGCCGCCGAGGATGGCATAGGCCGCGCCGACGATTGCGAATACCGCAGCGACTGTGATCAGCGGAGCCTCCACACCAAACAGCGTCTGCATGAACAGCGCGCCCGAGTAGATCACGGCGGGGAGATAGATGAAGAAATTGCCCAGCAGGAACAGCGCCGAGATCACTGTGCGAATGCTCGCCCCGTCATAGCGCTGTTCAAGCAATTGCGTGATCGTTGTGCAGTTGTTGCGATAATAGATCGGCACGAAAACGAAGGCGAGCATCAGCAGGCCGACAAACCCTGCCAGCTCCCACCATGCGAGTAGCAGCATCTGGTTGCCGTTCATGCCCACCAGCTGATCGGTCGACAGGTTCGTCAGCGTTATCGCCCCGGCCACAAAGAACCAGCTCAGCCCCCCGCCGGCGAGGAAGATTTCCTTGTCCGCCGCAGCGTGGCTGGCGGCGCGCGCGGCAGCGACCTTGCGCCAGGTCATGGCGGCAAGCAGCACCATAAGTCCCACAAAAACCGCAAGCTGGACCGGATTTGCCATATTATGTCCCTCTCCCTTGTGCATGCGATAGCGAGCGCTGATCAAATCCGATAGAGGCTTGGGGAAACGCGCAGGGCAAGGATCGAATGGCCAACGAAATTTCCGATGAAGCGGTGATCCTGCGCGCCGGTGGAGCCATGATTATGCTCGCCGCCGCGGGCGGGGAGCGCGCACGCCTGCTCTACGCCGGACCGGACTTGCCAGAGGCAACGCCGCCACAGCTGCGCGCGCTCGGCCAGCGCAGCCACGCGCCGGGCGGGCCGGAAAGCCCGATTACGGCCTCCTTCCTCAATACGATTGGCACCGGCCACCCTTCACCGCCCGGTTTGCTGGCCCATGCCATGGGGCAGCACTGGGCGCTCGACCCACGGGTTGTCGAGGTCCACTTCGACGATGATGGCGCCTGCGCCATCGTGACTCGCGACGAAGCCAGCAGCATCGAATTGCATCACACGATCAGCCTTGATCCAGCATCCGGCGTTGCCACATTCTCAAGCTCGCTCGCCAATGGCAGCGACAATCCAATCGCGCTCGAATGGCTGAGTGCGCTGTGCCTGCCGCTTGATGCCCGCCTGACGCTGTTGACCAGCTTCACCGGCCGATGGGCGAGCGAATTCCAGGCCGAACGGAATGAGCTGTGGCGGGGCAGCTTCCTGCGCGAGAACCGCAAGGGCCGCACCAGCCATGACAGCTATCCCGGCTTCTATCTGGGCACCGGAACAACTAGCGAGGAACATGGCCTGGCCTGCGCGGTACATTTGGCGTGGAGCGGCAATCACCGCCTGCGCGTGGACCGGCTGCCGGATGGCGATCTCTCGCTTCAGGCGGGCGAACTGCTGTTGCCGGGCGAGATCGCTTTGGCGCCCGGGGAAACCTACACAACACCGCAGCTTCATGCCTGCTGGTCGAACGAAGGCTATGGCGATGTCACCCGCCGCCTGCTTGGCTTCGTCCGATCGCGCCTTCCCGCACACGGCAAACCCCGCCCGGTGCATTTCAACACCTGGGAAGCGGTCTATTTCGACCATTCGCCCGAAAAGCTGATGATGCTGGCCGATCAGGCCGCTGCCGTGGGTGCCGAACGCTTCGTGCTCGACGATGGCTGGTTTGGCGCGCGGCGCAGTGACCGCGCCGGCCTGGGCGACTGGTTCGTATCGGAGGAAATCTACCCCGATGGGCTCAAGCCGCTGGCCGGTCATGTCCGCGCGCTGGGCATGGAATTCGGCTTGTGGTTCGAGCCGGAAATGGTCAACGCTGACAGCGACCTTTACCGCGCCCATCCCGATTGGGTGTTAGGCGTTGAGGGAGTCGAGCCAATCGCGTCGCGGCACCAGTTGCCGCTCGACCTTACGCGCGAAGAGGTTGCCGATTACCTGTTCGAAAGGATCGACGCACTGGTCCGCGAACTTGGCATTGCCTACATCAAGTGGGACATGAACCGCGATTTGCAGCATCCCGGCGATGCGGAGGGGCGTCCGACGGTGCATCGGCAGACGCAGGCACTTTATGCGCTGATCGACCGGTTGCGAGCAGCGCATCCCGCGCTGGTAATCGAAAGCTGCTCCAGCGGCGGCGCGCGGGCCGACTATGCCATGCTGCAACGTACTGACCGCGTCTGGACCAGCGACAACAATGACGCGCGCCAGCGCCATGCGATCATGCGAGGGGCCGCGCATTTCCTGCCGCTCTCCGTCCTCGGCAACCATGTGGGGCCAAGGCGCTGCCACATCACTGGGCGGCGCTTCGACATGGCGTTCCGTGCGGGCACGGCGCTGTTCGGCCATATGGGCATGGAACTCGACCTGGCGCGGGAGAGCGAGGCTGACCGGGCCACGCTTGCCGCCGCTATCGCCCTGCACAAGCGACATCGCACGCTAATCCATGGCGGCGATTACCACCGCCTGGACACCGCACCGCACCTCTCCGCCATCGGAGTCGTGGATGTGGATCGCCGCGAGGCCTTGTACCAATGTGCCGTGCTTGACCAGCATCCAGCCACGCATCCGCCGCGCCTGTACTTTGCCGGGCTCGACCCTTCGCTTGACTACGAGCTGGCACTGGTTTGGCCCGAGGCAATGGCTCGAAACTTCGGTACTTACTCAGGATCGGCCTTGTCGAGGCATGGCCTGCAATTGCCCCTGACCTTGCCCGACACCTGCCTGATCTATCACCTCAAGGCCGAAGACTAGGCGCTAGCCGGCCACCGCGCTCGCCAGGCCTAGATATTTGTCCAGCGCCCATTCGACCGGCGGACCGATGGTGTTTTCCAGCAGCCCCCATTGAGGGGCAAACCATGTCGCCGCGACCAGCGCGAAGAACAGCAGCATGCCATAAGGCCGCAGCTTGCGGTACCCTTGCGCCAGTGTAGGTGGCAGCAGGCCCTCGACGATATGCGAGCCATCGAAGGGCGGGATCGGAAGCAAGTTGAACACGCCCAGGAAAACGTTGATCAGGATGAAGAAAAACAGGCCCGTCGAAAGGTAGTGGTTCACGCCGTCCGGCCCTGCCAGCATCGGCATACCGCCATCGCCAGCCAGCAATTGCGCCCCATCAGGAATGGTCAGCCCCAATGCGATTGCGCCAAGGGCCGCCAGCATGAAATTGGTCGCCGGCCCGGCAGCGGCCACCGCCATCATGCCGTAGCGGGGATTGTCGAGCCGGTCCTGCCGCACCGGCACGGGCTTGGCCCAACCGAACACCGGCGCACCCGCCATCGCCAGCATGCCGGGGACCAGCAAGGTTCCCACCGGATCGACATGGCGGATCGGGTTGAGCGTCAGGCGCCGCTGGTCGCGCGCGGTGGTATCGCCCAGCAGTAGCGCGGAATAGCCATGCGCGACTTCGTGGAAGACGATCGCGATCACGAGAGCCGGGATCAGCAGCAGAGCAAGGGTCAGGGCTTCTGTCACAGGCCAAGTCGCTCCCTGTCACGCTCAACAATCGAAAAAATCGCGCTGTCGCGTTCGTAACCGGTCCAGGTTATTATGTGATTGCGCAGGATACCCTCAAGTGTCGCGCCGATCTTCGCGCAGGCTGCCTGCGAGCGCTGGTTGCGCGTATCCACCGAAAAGTACATGCGCTTCAGCCCACAAGCAAAGCCATGTGCCAGCATCAGGCGCTTCATTGGCGTGTTGACCTTGCCGCCCCGAAAACGCGGCCTGAGGTAAGTGTTTCCGATCTCTGCCGTAAGCCAGTTGGGATCGGCATTGATCCAGCTGGTCATGCCTGCCAATTGGGGGCCAACCAACACGGCGAAGGGCAATCGCGCCGGATTGGCAAGAAGCCTTGAAAAGCTTTCGTCGAAATGCTCAGCGTCATAGCTCACGCCATACATTTGCCAGATCGCCCGATCTTCGCCGCAAGCCTCGCGCAAGGCCTCGCGATGCCCTTCACGTAACGGGACAAGCGACACCTCGCCATCGCCAAGCGGCACCAACAGGCCCAGCGGATCATCTTTCGTCATCGCAGTGCTGCCATGAAATGTTTGCGGCACAGCGCGACGTAACGGTCATTCCCGCCGATTTCGGTTTGCGCGCCTTGCTTCACCGCTTTGCCGGTTTCATCGACCCGCAGGTTCATCGTCGCCTTGCGCCCGCAATGGCAGATTCCCTTCAACTCCACGAGCGAGTCCGCAATGCCCAGCAATGCCGCCGAGCCGGGGAACAGCTTGCCCTGGAAATCGGTGCGCAGGCCATAGCAGACCACCGGCGTGCCGGCCTCGTCGGCCAGCCGCGCGCATTGCCACACCTGCTCTTCGGTCAGGAACTGCGCCTCGTCGATCAACACGCAATCGACCCGCCCTTCGGCATGCTCATGCAGCACGAACTCCAGTATATCCGTTTCAGGCGTAAAGCGGTGCGCATCACTGGCGAGGCCGATCCGGCTGCTGATCGCACCGAAACCGGGCCTGTCATCGATCGCGGCGGTCCACAGGCTGACCCGCATCCCGCGCTCGCCATAGTTGAAGGCGGCCTGCAGCAGGGTCGAGCTCTTCCCCGCGTTCATGCTGGCATAATAGAAATAGAGCTTGGCCATCGCCCGCTGATAAGCGAAGCATGGGAACCAGACCAGTCGCCCCGCTTTTCCATTCACAGGGGAGACATTGCGGCCATTCCATCTTTGGCCAAGTCAAGTTCATATCGAATGAGGGGAATTTCATGACAGAGGCGGCAGCTTCGCAGCAAGGTGGAGTTTTGGGTTGGATCGAGCGTACTGGTAACCGCCTGCCCGATCCGGTGTTCCTGTTCTTCTGGCTGATCGCCGGGCTGGTCGTAATTTCCGTTATTGCAGGAATGCTGGGCTGGTCGGCTTCGCACCCGACGGAAGTTGATCCTGAAACCGGCGCAGCCACCGTGATCGCGGCAAAAAGCCTGCTGTCGGCTGAAAACATCCAGAAGCTCTGGGTCGAAATGCCCAAGACTTTCACGCACTTCCACCCGCTGGGCTATGTTCTGGTGGTGATGCTGGGGGCGGGCGTGGCTGAGCGGGCGGGCCTATTCGGCACTGCGATGCGCGCGGGCGTGCGCGATGCGCCCAAGGCGCTGCTAACGCCAATCGTTGTGTTGGTGGGCATGATGGGCAACCTTGCCGCCGATGCCGCCTATGTTGTGCTGATCCCGCTCGCCGGGATCATCTTCCACGCCGCCGGGCGCCATCCGGTGGCGGGCATCGCTGCGACTTTTGCCGGGGTTTCCGGCGGCTTTTCGGCCAATCTCCTGCCCGGCCAGCTCGACGCGCTGCTGTTCGGCATTACCGAGGCGGCGGTCGAGACGGTATTCGGGGATTTCACCGCCAATATCGCGGGGAACTGGTACTTCATCGCCGCGATGACTTTCGTGTTCCTGCCGGTGATCTGGTACATCACCGACAAGGTGATCGAGCCGCGGCTGGGCAAATGGGACCCGGCCGGCGCCGGTCGCCCGGCCGACGATGAGGACAGCGATCGCCCGCTCACCGATGCCGAGCGCAGGGGCCTGCGAAATGCCGGCCTGGCCGTGTTTGGCGTGGTGGCGCTGTGGCTGGGTTTCACCTTTGGCCCGGGTACGCCGCTGATTGACGAGAGCGCCACCCCCGAAGCGCAGTTGACGCCGTTCTACCAGAGCCTCGTCGCCGGCTTCTTCATTCTCTTCCTGCTGGCCGCATGGGCCTATGGCAAAGGCGCAGGTACGATTTCCGACCATCGCGACCTGGTTAAGATGATGTCCGGATCGATGGAGGACCTGGCCTATTACCTGGTGCTGGCCTTCGCCGCTGCGCATTTCGTGGCGATGTTCGCGTGGTCGAACCTGGGCCTGATCCTGGCTGTGCAGGGTGCGGATTTTCTCGGGTCGACAGGCCTGCCCGCGTGGGCGCTGCTGGCCGCGATCATTCTTGTCTCGGCCTTGCTGAACCTGTTCGTCGGTTCGGCCAGCGCCAAATGGGCACTGCTTTCGCCGGTGATGGTGCCGATGCTGATGCTGCTGGGCATTTCACCCGAAATGGCAACCGCAGCCTATCGCGTTGGCGACAGCGCAACCAACATCATTACCCCGCTGATGGTCTATTTCCCGCTGATCCTGATCTTCTGCCAGCGCTGGCAGAAGGATTTCGGCCTGGGATCGCTGGCGGCAACCATGCTGCCCTATTCGATCGCACTGCTGATCGCCGGGCTGGCGCTCACGATTGGCTGGGTGGTGCTCGATCTGCCGCTGGGGCCGGGCGCGAGCGTGTTCATCGATGCGCCGGGTACCCTGAATGCCGCTCAGACTGTCGCAAGCTGATTGCCGGAAGGACGCGATCGGGAGTATCCTGCACCAATGAGGTTGCCGGGTCTCCTCTTCGCGTTTCTTGCAGCGCTGCTGCTGGGCGCAGCCGCGCCTGCCGGGCAGCTGTATTCCGTCGATAGTGCTGGCAGCAATCTATCAGCCAAGGTCGGTTTCTTCGGCATCGGCAGCAAGAGCGCCGGCTTCCCGAGCGTTTCCGGCTCGGTCCGGCTCGATCGCGAGCGCCCGCAGGATATCGCACTGGATGTGACGATCGATGCTCGCACCCTCACCGCGCCTGACAAATTGACGTTGAACCGGCTTAAGGGCGAAAAGTTCTTCTGGGTCGAGAAATATCCCTCGGTCCGCTTTGTGGGCCGCGAAATGGCGCTCACCACTGCAACGTCTGGCACCGTGAAGGGTGACCTGACGGCGCGCGGGGTAACCCGGCCGGTCACGCTGGCGGTGAAATTCGACCGGCCGCCGGGCGAACTGAAGCCGGGCGATCCGGTGACACTGACCGGTGAGACGCAAATCAACCGCTATGACTTCGGGATGAAGTCGTATGGGCTGATCGTGGGCAAGTGGGTCAATATCCAACTCAAGGCGCGGATGGTGCCGCAGGCCTGATCGGCTGGCTATTCGCTGTCCTCGCCAAGATCGCGCGCAACCTTGGGATCGCGCAGCAAACGCTCGATCCGGTCGGCCTCGTCAAAGCTTTCATCGGCGCGAAACTTCAGTTTGGGCGCGAATTTCAGCCCTAGCCGCTTGGCCACTTCCTTTTGCAGGAAGGCAGTGTTCTGGCGCAGCGCGGTAACGATCTCGCCTTCGTCCTTGCCCAGCAGCGGCTTCACATAGGCGATCGCATTCCTCAGGTCCGGTGTCATGCGCACTTCGGTGACGGCGATATTGGCGGCGGAAACGCGCTCGTCATGCACTTCCTGCCGCGCGAGCAATTCGCTGAGGATATGCCGCACCCGCTCGGCCACCTTGAGCACGCGGACCGAATGCTGTTCAGGCGTGAATTGCTGCCGCGCCATCAGCTTTGCCCCCCATGTGGCGGCGGCACCGGACGCGCGGTGGGAATGGCGGTCGAGGTTGCACGCGCCAGCACCGTCCCCTCTTCGCTCAGCAATTCGCCCTCAAGGAACACCACGCGGCGCCCGGCGCGCACTACCCGGCCCTTGCCGATGATCGTAGCGCCTTCGGGCAATAGTCCGAGCAGTTGCATCGATATCTCGAGGTTGAGCGGGGCCTGCTCGCCGCCAGTCATGGCGACATAGGCATAGCCCATCACATCATCGAGATAGCCTGCCACCAGCCCACCCTGCACGCCGCCGCGCCAGGTGGTCATCTGCGGCATGACCGTGAAGCGCATGGTGGCGGTGGATGTCGCTTCGTCGAACCCGACGAATTCCGATCCAAGCAGTGCAGTGTGCGGCGAACCGTTATCGCCGGTCCATTCGCCCGACTGCATCACAACGTCCGCTCACGCTCCTCGACTTCGAACACTTCAAGCGTATCGCCAGCCTTGATGTCGTTGGTGTCTTCCAGCACCACGCCGCATTCCATGCCTGCGCGGACTTCGTCCACATCGTCCTTGAACCGCCGCAGCGAAGCGATCGTCGTTTTCGACACGATGACATCTTCGCGGGTAAGGCGCGCGTGGAGGCCCTTGCGGATGACTCCTTCGAGCACCAGCAGACCGGCAGCCTTGTCCTTTTTGCCCGCCGGGAACACCTGCTTGACTTCGGCGCGGCCAACGACAGTTTCGATCCGTTCCGGACCAAGCTCGCCGGCCATCTCCTTCGCGATTTCCTCGGTGAGGTGATAGATCACGTCGTGATACATCATCCGCACCTTGTCTTTCTCCAGCTGCTGGCGCGCTTTGGGGTTGGGCCGGACGTTGAAGCCGATGATCGGCGCGCCTGAAGCCGCCGCCAGCGTCACATCACTTTCCGTGATCGCGCCAACGCCTGCATGCAGCACGCGGACCTTGATCTCGTCATTCGACAAATTGTGCAGCGCTGAATTGATCGCTTCGACCGAGCCCTTCACATCGGCCTTAACCACCACCGGAAATTCAATCACGTCGCTCTTGAGGTTCGAGAACATCGTATCGAAGCTGGTGGGGGCCAGCGCGGTGCGCTTTGCAGTCGCCTTTTCCTGGCGATACTGCGCCACTTCGCGGGCACGCTGTTCGTTCTCGACCACGGTCAGCTGATCGCCTGCGTCAGGCACGCCGCCCAGGCCCAGCACTTCGACCGGCACTGACGGCCCTGCTTCCTTGATCTGCTTGCCCTTGTCGTCAACCAGCGCGCGCACGCGCCCGCTTTCCGTACCCACGACGAAGGTATCGCCGCGCTTCAGCGTGCCGCGGGTGACAAGCACTGTCGCGACCGGGCCGCGGCCCTTGTCGAGCTGCGCTTCGATCACGGTTGCCTCTGCATCACGATCCGGGTTGGCTCTGAGTTCGAGCAGTTCCGCCTGCAGCAGGATCTTCTCGATCAGCTCGTCCAGCCCCGCCCCGGTCTTGGCCGACACTTCGACGTCCTGCACATCGCCCGACATCGCCTCGACGATGACTTCGTGCTCGAGCAGGCGTTCGCGCACCTTCTGCGGGTTGAATTCGGGCTTGTCCGACTTGGTGATCGCCACGATCATCGGTACACCCGCCGCCTTGGTGTGATTGATAGCCTCGATCGTCTGCGGCATGATCGCATCGTCGCCTGCCACCACCAGCACCACGATATCGGTCACATTGGCGCCGCGCGCACGCATTTCGGAAAAGGCTGCGTGGCCAGGTGTGTCGAGGAAGGTGATCTTGTCCTTGCTCTTCGTAGTGATCTGGTAGGCACCGATATGCTGGGTGATGCCGCCGGCTTCACCCTTGACCACATCGGTACCGCGCAGCGCATCGAGCAGCGAGGTCTTGCCGTGGTCGACATGGCCCATGATCGTCACGACCGGGGGACGCGGCTTCAGCGTTTCTTCCGGATCGGTGTCTTCCGACGTGTCGATATCGACATCGCTTGCCGACACGCGGGTGATGTTGTGGCCGAATTCCTCGACCAGCAGTTCGGCCGTATCCTGATCGATCGTCTGGTTGACGGTGACCATCATACCCATGTTGAACAGCGCCTTCACCAGGTCCGCGCCCTTTTCGGCCATGCGGTTGGCAAGCTCCTGAACGGTGATCGCTTCCGGCACGACCACGTCGCGCACCTGCTTCTCGCGCGGCGCGCTGGGCCCGCCGTGCAACCGGCGCTCTTTCTCGCGAGCGCGCTTGAGCGCGGCAAGGCTGCGGGCGCGGCGGCCCTCGTCCTCATTCAGCGCACGGGTAACCGTCAGCTTGCCCGAACGGCGGTTATCTGGCCGTTCGGCCCCGCGCACAGGCTTTTCTTCCTTCTTTTTCTTCTCGGGCCGCTTTGGCTCAGGCCGTTCGACCGGCGTGAACCTGCGCGGAGCCGGGGTGGGCGTGCCGTCGCCGGCAGGCGCCGCTGCCGGTGTTTCCTCAACCTCGACTTCTTCGGGCGCAACTTCGACAGCGCGCTTTTCAGCCTCGGCTTCCGATTTGCGGTTAACCTCTGCGCGCTTTTTCTCTTCTTCGGCTGCGCGGCGGGCTTCCTCTTCATCACGCTTGCGCGCCTCTTCGGCGAGCCGCAGACGTTCTTCCTCAGCCTCGCGCTGCAGGCGAGCGACCCGCTCTTGCGGAGTCTCCGCCGAAGGACTCGGCTTCTTGACCGCTGGCTTTGGCGCGGCAGCGGCGGGCGGCGGAGGCGGCGGTGGAGGTGGCGGCGGCGGAGGCGCCTCACCCGGCTTGCCGATCATGCGGCGACGCTTGACCTCGACCACGACCTTGTTGGTGCGGCCGTGGCTGAAGGTCTGCTTGACCTCGCCAGGTTGCGCGCCCTTCAGGGTCAGCGGCTTGCGGGCAGGTTTTTTCTCTTCGTCGCTCATTTAGCTCGTACGTCCTTACGCGTTCAATTGTTCGTCCTGGCGACCGGGAGAGGCCTGGCCACCAATGGTTTCGGAAGGCAAATTGCCCTCCAGATAATGCAGCAGGCGTGCCAAGGCCCCCTCGACTCGCCCCGCCGCAGCGCTGTCATTAAGCGCCAGGTGGACGACATTGTCGCGGCCCAATGCCACAGACAAAGCCGCCCGGTCCAGTGGCAAGACGATGCCGCGTTCGCCGCTGCCCTCTATATCCCGCCCTACGCGCCATGCCTGGTCGAGCTTCTTTCGCCCGTCCTCGCTGGCGTCGGCGGCGTGCAGCAGCAGTTCGAGCCGTCCGGTGCGCGCCTGTTCTTCGATCCTTGCAGTGCCCAGCACAACATGCCCGGCACGCAGTTCCAGGCCCAACCGGTCTAGCAGCGATTTGGTCAGCGCTGTTTCCACCCGTGCCGACAAATCTGCCGGGATTTCCAGCTTTGCCCCTTTAAAGGCACGCGCCAAAGCTCCCTTAAGCTGGCCCTTGGCAATGGCCGTTTCAAGCTGGCTGCGGCCCACGCCGATCCATGCGCCGCGCCCGGGGGCCTTGGCGTGCGGATCGGGCAGTACCAACCCGTCCGGAGAAATCGCCAGGCGCAGCAGCGCAGCGCGCGCGCCATGCCCCCCGGAAAGGATACAGCGCCGCTCAGGGCCGGAATCCTTCCGGCCCTTCGGCACGTCAACGATGTCTGACGCTACGCGCTCATTGGGTGGAGTCCGCATCGGCGGCCTCCTGGGTTGCCGGTTCGTCATCGAACCAGTGCGCGCGGGCAGCCATGATGATCTCGTTGCCCTGCTCTTCGGTAAGGCCGTATTCGCCTAGGACACCACCCTTGTCCTGCTCGCGGATCGAGGGGCGACGCATCGGCGGGCCGTCCGCGCTCTGGCGGCGACGCGGTGCTTCGCGCTTCTTGGCGATCAGTTCATCGGTCGCAAGATCAGCCAGGTCGTCGAGCGTCTTGATGCCGGCCTTGCCCAGCGTGACCAGCATTCCCTCTGTCAGGTGCGGCATTTCAGCCAGCGCATCTTCCACGCCCAGTTCACGACGTTCGGCACGTGCGGCCTCTTCGTGACGCTCAAGCGCTTCCTTGGCGCGGTTCTGCAGTTCTTCGGCCAGTTCCTCGTCGAAGCCTTCGATCGACGCCAGCTCTTCAAGCTCGACATAGGCAACTTCTTCGAGCTCGGCGAAGCCTTCAGCCACCAGCAGCTGCGACAGCGTTTCGTCGACGTCGAGTTCTTCCTCGAACATCTTCGAACGCTCGGCGAATTCCTTGCTGCGCTTCTCGCTCGCCTCTTCCTCGGTCATGATGTCGATCTGGTGACCGGTAAGCTGGCTGGCGAGGCGCACGTTCTGGCCGCGGCGACCGATCGCCAGCGACAGCTGGTCATCGGGCACGACCACTTCGATGCGGCCCTCTTCCTCGTCGAGCACCACGCGGGCGACCGTGGCCGGCTGCAGCGCATTCACGACGAAAGTCGCGGTGTCTTCGCTCCAGGGGATGATGTCGATCTTCTCGCCCTGAAGTTCCTGCACCACAGCCTGCACACGGCTGCCCTTCATGCCGACGCAGGCGCCGACCGGGTCGATGCTGGAGTCATGGCTGATCACGCCGATCTTCGCGCGGCTGCCCGGATCGCGAGCGGCGGCCTTGATCTCGATGATGCCGTCATAAATCTCAGGCACTTCCTGCGCAAACAGCTTCTTCATGAAGTCCGGATGGGCGCGGCTGAGGAAGATTTGCTGGCCGCGATTGTTGCGCTCGACCTTGGTGATAAGCGCGCGCACGCGTTCGCCGGTGCGAGCGGCTTCGCGCGGGATCTGCTGATCGCGGCGGATCACG
Organism: Altererythrobacter sp. BO-6; assembly: GCF_011047315.1. Classification (NCBI taxonomy): domain Bacteria; kingdom Pseudomonadati; phylum Pseudomonadota; class Alphaproteobacteria; order Sphingomonadales; family Erythrobacteraceae; genus Altererythrobacter; species Altererythrobacter sp. BO-6. The sequence continues at coordinate 864,412 of NZ_CP049259.1, forward strand.
CCTTCGGCGCGACCGAGATTGACGATGACGTGTCCGAATTCGACTGACTTGATCACGCCGGTGATGATCTCGCCCGCGCGATCCTTGAATTCCTCGTACTGGCGCTCGCGCTCGGCATCGCGGACCTTCTGGAAGATCACCTGCTTGGCGCTCTGCGCGTCGATGCGGCCAAGGTCGACCGGCGGCAGCGGGTCGACGATGAAGTCACCGATCTTCGCATCCTTGTCGAGCTTCTGTGCCTGCTTGAGGTCAACCTGCTTGAAATAGTCGTCCACTTCCTCGACCACTTCGACCACGCGCCACAGGCGCAGGTCGCCGGTCTGCGGGTCCAGCTTGGCGCGAATGTCGTTCTCCGCACCATAGCGCGCGCGCGCAGCTTTCTGGATTGCTTCTTCCATGGCTTCGATAACGATCGACTTGTCGATCATCTTTTCCGAAGCGACCGCGTTCGCAATCGCGAGCAGCTCAGCCTTGTTGGCGGAAATTGCAGTGGCCATCAGTCTTCAGCCTCTTCTTCTTCAACGATGTCTTCAGCACCGCTCACATCGAGCGGTCGGGTGGCGGCAATCAGCTCGTCGGTCAAGACCAGCTTTGCCGAATGGATCATCGCCAGCGGCACGGAAACCGCGCCTGCCTTGCGATCTTCGATGGTGACCGCGTCACCTTCAATACCTTGCAGGATGCCGCGCAAATTGCGCTGGCCGTCCCAGCTCTTGTCCATGCTGAACTTGGCCTCATGCCCTGCCCAGTTGGCAAAATCCTTGGGCCGGGTCAGCGGCCGATCAATCCCGGGGCTGCTCACTTCCAGGTGATAGGCCCCTTCAACCAGCACTTCACCGGCTTCCTCGGCAGCGTCGATCGCATCGGACACACGGCGACTGAGCGCCGCGCACTGGTCAATCACCAACTGCCCGGTAGCGGGGTCTTCCGCCATCACCTGCAGCGCCATGCCGCCATCGCCGGCTTCGGACGGCATCATCTTCACGCGCACGAGATCGAAGCCGAGAGCTTGCGCTTCGGGCTCGATGATCTGCGTCAGGCGCGCGATGTCCGCCATTCGGTCTCCGTTCTGCATGGCATTGATGACAAAGGCGTTTTGGGCCGGCCCCTTGCGGCGCCAGCATCCAAACCTTGTATCGACAATGTCGGGATGGCGTGCAGATAGGCGCATGCAAAGCCAAATGCAATGACAGAATTGTGGCTGCGCAGTGGATGACGCTTCAGTTCTCCGCCTCTTCCTGCATCAGACCATGCTTCTTGATGCAGTGGCGCAACTGGTCATAAGTCAGACCGAGCGCTTTTGCCGTCTGCCGCTGGTTCCAGCGATGCTTGCCGAGCGCGTGCTCGACGATCGCCCGCTCATGAGCATCGACCGCGCCGCGTAGATCATCGATCGCGTCGAGGTCTGCTGCACCGGCACCGCTATGGGCCACGTCCCGCCCAGACCTGGCCGAGTTCGACTGCGATGGCAGGTCTGTGCGATGCGAAGGCGCTGACGGCTTCCAAGGACTATCGAACGGATCGAACTGGACATGCCCGATCGGCTCGCCGGTATCCTCCCACCGGTACACCGCGCGCTCGATCACATTACGCAATTCGCGGACATTACCGGGCCACTGATATTCTTCCAGCTGGCGCTGCACATGTGGTGCAAATCCGGGCCATTCGCGCCAGGCCAGCTCAGCTGCCATCCGCCGCCCGAAATAGTCCGTGAGAACACCCACGTCCCCTTCGCGCACGCGGAGCGGCGGCAGAGTGATCACTTCAAAGCTCAGCCGGTCAAGCAGGTCGGCCCGGAAATCGCCTCGCTCGGCCATTTTCGGCAGGTCGTCATTGGTCGCTGCGACAATCCGCACATCCACGCGGATCGGGCGCGACGAACCGATCCGGGTCACTTCGCCATATTCCACCGCGCGCAGCAGCCGCTCTTGCGCCGCCATCGACAGATTGCCCAGTTCGTCGAGAAACAGCGTACCTTTGTCGGCTTCTTCGAACCTTCCCGCGCGCGCTCTGGTAGCACCCGTGAATGCCCCAGCTTCGTGCCCGAACAGTTCCGCTTCGATCAGCGTTTCCGGCAAGGCGGCGCAGTTCATCACCACCAGCGGTTCATCCCACCGGGTCGAAAGGCGATGAAGGCGTTCGGCGATGAGCTCCTTGCCGGTCCCGCGCTCTCCGATCACCAGCACCGGGCGGCTCATCGGCGCAGCGCGGCTGGCGCGCTCGACCGCGTCAAGGAAGGCCCCCGATTGGCCGATGAACTGGTTATCGCGCTCCACAGGCCAATCTATAGTGATATTTCCCAATCCTTGGCAAGATACGCCATGTTGAAAATTCAGGAAATCCTCTATCAATATGTATTTAAATTGTTTTTTTGGTTTGGCACGCCCCTTGCTGTTATGTGAACGTATAGCAAGGAGGCTTTGAAATGTACGATCGCCGGTTCTTCCAGAGCAAGCTGGGACAGGCCGCAATGGTCAGCATTGCTGCAATGGTCGCGTTCGTCGCCCTCAGCACGCAGATGTATGCTTCCCCCGCCCAGGCCGCTGTGGTCTGCGCGCAGGGCGAGCTGGTTGAACTGGCATGACCGGTCCAACCAAAGATACCCCCCTCGGGCCGGAGCGCTCAGTCCCCCCCCTGAAATCCTCAGGTATGAGCAACCCAGCTGGCGCCACATCCAGTCGCGGCGCCGACGCTCCGGCCCAACCCTTCTCGCCCGAACGCCTTGTCAAGCGTTCGCGGCTTGATGCAGAGATCGAACGCCTGCGCCAGAGCCCGACTCCGACGCAGTCGAGCGCTCGCTCGAATGATGATGACAGTTTCTTCAACGGAGTAGCCTTCATGGGCATTTTCAGCCGTACCCGCGATATCATTGCCGCCAACTTCAACGACATGCTCGACAAGGCCGATGACCCGGCCAAGATGATCCGCATGATCATCCTCGAGATGGAGGAGACGCTGGTGGAAGTGCGGGCCAGCGCGGCGCGCACCATTGCGGACCAGAAGGAAATGCATCGCCATATCGTCAAGCTCGACCGGCTGCAGGCCGACTGGGCGGACAAGGCGCAGCTGGCGCTGAGCAAGGATCGTGAAGACCTAGCCCGCGCGGCACTGGTCGAAAAGAAGAAGGCGGCCGACATGGCCGACCAGCTCAAGCAGGAAATCGCCGTGCTCGACGACGCACTGCGCGCTTACGAGGAAGACATCCAGAAGCTGCAGCACCGTCTGCGCGAGGCGCGTAGCCGCCAGACTGCAATCGCCGCCCGCCTCGAAAGCGCGGAGAACCGGGTCAAACTGCGCACGCTGATGAGCACCGAGCGCACCGATGAGGCGCTGGCCCGCTTCGATCAGCTGGAACGCCGGGTCGACTATGCCGAAGGCCGCGCCGAAGCGCTGCAGATTGCCGACGGCAGCGGCAAGCTGACGCTGGCAGACGAGATCGCTGCGCTCGAAGGTGCCGACGCGATCGATAACGAACTTGAAGAACTGAAGAAGGCGCTGGGCAAGGGCAGCGCCGAGAAGGAGGGCTGATCAGATGGACGAAGGTTGGATTGCAGTCATTTGCATATTTATCGGGCTGCCGTGGATCATCCTCCACTATATCACCCGCTGGAAGACCGCTGCGACGATCACGACTGACGACGAAGTGCTGCTGGAAGAGCTGTACAGCCTTGCCAAGCGTCTCGACGAGCGGATGGACACGGTCGAGCGGCTGGTCGCCAGCGACGACCCGGGCTTCCAGCCCAAGCGCCTGCAGGAAAACCGCGAAACCGATAATCAGCAGCTGCGCGAGCTCGAACAACTGATGGCCGAAAAGAAAGGAAGCGCACGATGAACAGCCCTCGCACAACGCTTTACCGCGACAAGCACAATGCCAAGCTGATGGGTGTGTGTTCGGGGATCGCCGACTACACCGGTGTCGATGCACTTTGGGTTCGCCTGGGCTTTCTGATCCTGTTGTTCACGGTCGCCCCAATCCTGCTGCCTGCCTATTTCATTGCTGGAATGCTGCTGAGCAAGAAGCCGCCGCATCTCTATGTCGACAAGGACGAGCAGCAATATTGGCAGCGTGTCCGCCAGAGCCCCAAGCGCACCGCACGCGAAATCCGCGCCCGCTTTCGCGACGTCGACCGCCGCCTGGCCGAGGTCGAGCACTATTATGTCAGCAGCAACCCGCGCCTGACCGCTGAAATCGAGCGCCTGCGCTAAGGATACGCAAAGGGAGGATCACGCCGTGGAAGAATTTATACCGATCTTCGCGATCATGATGGTTTTCGGCATTCCAATGCTGGCCATCTGGACAAGCCACCAGCAGAAGATCGCCAAACTGCAGATCACCGCTACTGCAGAGAATACCGCTGAAAAGGCTGCGCAATATGCCAGCAAGATCCAGCTGCTTGAGGACCGGGTGCAAGTGCTCGAGCGGATCGTCACCGACAAGGGCTATGACGTGGCGACGCAAATCGAGGCGTTGCGCGACCAGCGCCGGGTGGATGACCAGGGCAGTGGTGTGCCGCTGACCATGAACAGCAAGGAGCGCGCGTGATGGATGCTGCAGCACTCTCGGTTCTTGCCCCGGTGATCGGCGGTGGGATGGTGGCTATGTCCATCGCATGGGTCGCCAACACGTGGATCAGGGTCAAGAACGGCTATCCGCTCGATGGCGCCTGGGGCCAGGCGGTCTACCCCAAGAAGAATGACGAAGCGATCGAGCGTGTCAAACTGCTGACTCAGGAAAACGCCCAACTGCGCGCCGAACTTGGGTCGATGAAGGACCGTTTGGCCAATGTGGAACGGATCGTCACAGACAGCGGCTATCACCTGACCCACGAAATCGAGCGACTGCGTGAAGAGAAGGGGGTCAACTGATGAATGTCGATCTGCTTCTCATTTTCGCTTTTGTCCTTACAGTTTGCCTGATCGTCTTCCCGTTCGCCTTTACCATTCACCGCCGTACGGTGGAGCATGAAGAACGCAAGCTGGAACTCAAGGCACGTATCGAGGAAGCCAAGGCCAGTCGTTCCAATGCCGACGTCGAGGCACATCGCAAGCTGGAAGAGCGGGTGCGCGTGCTTGAACGGATTGCTACCGACAGCAACCACGCGCTTGCCAGCCAGATCGAGCAACTGCGCGACCTGCACGAAATGGATGCCATTTCGGAAAAGCGGGAGATTGCACGATGAGTTGGGCCTCGGCCGTCGTCCTCATCGTATTGATCACCGCAATTGCCGGCGTGATGCGCTCGCGCCATCGCGGTGGCCGCAGATTGCGCGATGGCGAGCAGGGCCAGTCTCACCTGCCAAGCGCACGCGAACAGCAGCTTGAGCGCGAAGTCGATGATTTGCGCGAACGCATCAAGGTGCTGGAACGGATCGCCACCGAAGGCAATACGATCGAAGCACGCGAAACCCGGCGGATCGCCGAAGAAATCGAAAGCCTGCGTGACCAGCAGGGCCAACACGGCAATTAGGTCACAGGTTCAAGGAGGACATGAGGGATATGTTCGAACCGACATTGATTATCGCCGCCGCCTCGCTTGTCGGCCTTTGCGTGGTCGCGTTCGCGCTGCTCAAGGCGTGGCAAGGCTGGCTGGCGCTGAAGCAGCGTGAGCTTGACGCGGTCCCGCGCGAAATCGAAGGCGGCGTCAGCGTAGGCGCCGCCCGGATCGAGATCGCCGATCTCAAGGAACGTATCAAAAAGCTCGAAGCGATCGCCAGCGGGGTGGATTTGTGAGCCAAAGCGCCTAGATGCGCACAGCATGCGATCGCTCGAAGATATCTACGAAGAATATGAGTTCCTTGAGGGCGATGAACGCTATCGCCTGCTGATCGAGCTTGGGCGCGAGCTTGACCCGATGCCCGATGCGCTGAAAACCGATGCGACGCTGGTGCGCGGCTGCTCCGCCAGCGTATGGGTTTATCCCACGGAAGCGGACGGCAAGCTCCACTTCCTGGCAGACAGCAACGCCGCGATCACCAAGGGGATCGTCGCGCTGGTCATAGCAGCCGTGCAAGACAAGCCAGCGCGCGAAGTTGCCGCGCTCGATGTTACCGCAGCGCTTGAACCCTTCGATCTCAAAAGCCAACTCTCCTCCAACCGCACCCAGGGTGTGCCCAACATGATCGCGCTGGTCCGCGAACATGCCGCGCGGCTGGCCGATGCCTGAGTGGAGCAGCTGACATGCGCCCGCTATACGCGGCGGGGGGTATCATTTCCGTTGGGTTGGCGGCGATTGGCGCATTCTTGCCGATCATGCCCACAGTGCCGTTCCTGCTGGTGGCTGTGTTCTGTTTCGCGCGCAGCAATCCGGCGTGGGAGAAGAAGATCATGGACCACCCGCATTGGGGGCCGCAGGTGCGCGACTGGCGCGAGCGCCGCGCCATCAACCGCCGAGCAAAAACCATGGCGCTCGGTGCGATGAGCGCAGGCACTGTCTTCACATGGTATACGCTGGGCGATCCCTGGTACTGGATATCCATCGCAATCCTTGTCATCGCCGGCGGATGGATCTGGACCCGCAATGAGTAGGCGCGTCCTGCTGTTCGGCGCGACCGGCACGATCGGCCGGGCCGTGGCGCATGCTTTGGCCGAAGCGGGGTTCGAACCGGTCTGCGTGGTGCGCTCCGGAGCCGAGAATTGCCCGGAGCTTGCGGGCTACATTTGCCAGACGGCGGACGTTTCATCGGTTGATTCCGTGCGGGAAAACGCATTTTCGGGTGACCCGTTTCACGCGGTCATCTCCTGCCTCGCCTCGCGCAGCGGCACTCCGCGCGATGCCCGGGCAATCGATTATCAGGCGAACAGCAACATCCTTTCCGCAGCCAAATCGGCGGGCGTGCCGCAGATGATCCTGCTTTCCGCCATCTGCGTGCAGAAGCCGCGCCTTGCATTCCAGCGGGCCAAGCTGGCGTTCGAGCGGGAACTGATCGATCCCGGCCTGACCTGGTCGGTCGTGCGCCCGACCGCCTTCTTCAAGTCGCTCTCAGGTCAGGTGGAACGGGTAAGGCAAGGCAAACCGTTCCTGCTGTTCGGCAATGGCGAGATAACCCGCTGCAAGCCGATCAGCGATACCGATCTGGCGCGCTACATTGTAAGCTGCATCGACGATCCACAGTGCCACAACCGGATCCTGCCGATTGGCGGACCCGGGCCAGCGATCACGCCGCTGGAGCAGGGCGCAAAGCTGTTCGAATTGACTGGCCAGCCGCCGCGCTACCGGCGCGTTCCCCCGGCCCTGCTAGATGTGATTATCGCCGCGCTAGGCGTCGTGGGCAGGTTTTCGCAATCCGTTGCCGACAAGGCGGAATATGCACGGATCGGGCGCTACTATGCGACCGAGAGCATGCTGGTGTGGGACGAAACTGCCGGGCGTTATGACGAAGCGGCCACACCCGAAGCCGGCAGCGAGACGCTATTCGATCACTATACGCAATTGGTCGAAGAGTCGCCCGAGCGCTAACGTGCCCTAGCCGAGATCGGCCGAACGCACGACGGCGATGCCCGCCTCGCGCTGCTGCTTCAATTCCGCCTTCAGCCTGGCCGGATCGCGCGCAAACAGAAAGCCGAAGCTTACCCCGCCCTCCTTGCCGATCGTGGCATGGTGGAGCTTGTGCGCCTGCACGAGCCGCTTGGCATAGCCGCGCTTGGGCACCCAGCGGAAATAACGCTGATGTACCAGCCCGTCATGGATCAGCGTGTAGATGATCCCGTAGCCAAGGATGCCCACGCCAATCCAGGTGGCCGGCAACCATGCCGCCTCGCCAGCGACCAGCGGACTGCCCCACATGAACATCGAAATGCTCATTACCGCGCCAACCACGCCGTAAAGATCGTTCTTCTCGAAAGTCTTGTCGTGCGGCTCATGGTGGTCGCGATGCCAAGCCCAGCCAAAGCCGTGCATGATGTATTTGTGGCTCGACCAGGCGACGAATTCCATCGCCAGGATGGTGGCGACAACAATCAAGAGAGGAATAGCGATTTCCATACTCCAGTGGATATAGGCGATTATGCTTCGGGGAAAAAGAACCCGCGCAAATGCTCGCCGATCTTGGCGGGGCGCAATGTCTGCGCATCGATGCAGCACCAGCTCGATTTGACTTCGGCCAGAACTTCCTCGCCGCGCCGGATCACCGTATGATAAAATGCACGTGCGCCCTGGAAATGTTCGAGCACGGTTTGCGCAATCACATCGTCTTCAAGGAACGCCGGCTTGCGATAGGTGATTTCGTGCTTCAGCGCGACCCAGGCCTTGCTCGCGACGTCGTCGGCCGGTGCCAGCTTGCGCCAGTGGGCCAGCACTGCATCCTGCACCCAAATAAGATAGCGCGCGTTGTTCACATGCCCCATGAAATCGATATCTTCGGGCAGAACTTTGATCGGAAAGGCAAAAGGCGTTGCTGACATGGGTGTCAGTTAGACATGAAAATCTTTCCTTTCCATGACTATCGATTTCTTGGACCCTAATCGCCTTGCCAGTGTTGCTTCTGTGCCGCTAATCGACCCGCACAAGGGAACAGGAAAGCCATGGCCAGCAAACCGCGCACACTCTACGAAAAGATCTGGGACGCCCATGTTGTGGAGACCCGCGATGACGGGACTTCGCTGATCTATATCGATCGCCACCTCGTCCATGAAGTGACCAGCCCGCAGGCCTTCGAGGCACTGCGCCTTGCCGGGCGCAAGGTCCGCCGCCCTGACCTGACGCTGGCCGTGCCCGATCACAACCTGCCCACCACCGCTCGCCTCGACGCCAGTGGCAATCGCATTCCGATCGCGGACCCGCAAAGCGCGCAGCAGCTGGCCGCACTTGAGGCCAACGCTCCCGCATTCGGCATCCGCTATATCGACGCGACCGCCGCGGCGCAGGGGATTGTCCATGTGGTGGGCCCTGAACAGGGATTCTCGCTGCCGGGCACGACTATCGTCTGCGGCGATTTGCACACCGCCAGCCATGGCGGGATCGGCGCGCTCGCATTCGGTCTTGGCACGAGCGAGGTCGAGCACGTCCTGGCGACCCAAACATTGCTGTTGAAGCAATCGAAATCGATGGAAGTGCGGGTCACAGGCGAGCTTGGCCCGGGCGTCACTGCGAAGGACCTGATCCTGCACATTATTGGCACGATCGGCACCGCTGGCGGCACCGGCCACGTAATCGAATACCGTGGCCGCGTGTTTGAAGCAATGAGCGTCGAAGAACGGCTGACGGTCTGCAACATGAGCATCGAGGCAGGCGCGCGCGCAGGCCTGATCGCATCTGACGAAACCGTGTTCCGCTACCTGAAAGGGCGCCCGCTCGCACCCAAGGGGGCGGAATGGGATGCAGCCCTGGCCTATTGGAAGACCCTGCATAGCGACGAAGGCGCGGTGTTCGACAAAACGGTCACTATCGATGCCAGCGCGGTCGAACCGACGGTGACATGGGGTACCAGCCCGGAAGACACAGTCGCGATCGGTGGCGTGGTGCCCGATCCGGCGAGTTTCGCCGACCCCTCGAAACAGGCCGCGGCCAAGAAAAGCCTTGAATACATGGGGCTCACTCCCGGCCAGCGGGTCCAGGACATCACGGTCGAGAATATCTTCATCGGCAGCTGCACCAACAGCCGGATCGAGGATCTGCGCGCCGCCGCAGCAGTGCTGAAAGGCCGCAAGAAGGCGGGTAACGTTAAGTGGGCGATCGTCGTGCCCGGCTCCGGCCTTGTGAAGGCGCAGGCCGAGGAAGAAGGGCTGGACCAAATCTTCCTGGAGGCCGGGTTCGAATGGCGCGAGCCGGGCTGCTCGGCCTGCCTCGGCATGAACCCTGACAAGGTGCCGCCGGGCGAACGCTGCGCATCGACCAGCAACCGCAACTTCGTGGGGCGGCAGGGCCCCGGCGCACGCACCCACCTTGTGTCGCCTGCGATGGCTGCTGCCGCTGCTGTCACGGGACACCTCGCTGACGTGCGTCGACTCACCTGATCCGGCCTTGCCCCTGTCCCCCGCGAACACCATAGAGATAACATGACCAAATCGAACAAGACCAAGGCCGCCATCGGCGCTGCAGCAATCGGTTCCGCCGCGATTGCTGCGGCTCTGCTTTATGCCAACAAGCGCAAGAAGAAGGACGAGCCGCAGCCGGTCGTCCCTTCGGGCGAGAAGCCGGAGACTGATTGATGAAGCCTGTTCGTGAAGTGCATGGCCGCGCCTATCCGTTCGGCGCGAAGAACGTCGATACCGATGTGATCATCTCCGCCGAATGGCTCAAGACGATCACGCGCGAGGGTCTGGGCCGCGGCGCTTTTGAAAGTGTCCGCGCGCAGGAAGGCAATGTCTTTGACGATCCACGCTATTCCGGCTCGCCGATCCTCATCGCGGGCGACAATTTCGGGTGCGGATCGAGCCGCGAACATGCGGCATGGGCGCTGGGTGACATGGGCGTGAAAGCGGTGATCGCCCCCAGCTTCTCCGACATATTTTCCGGCAACGCCTTCAAGAACGGCATCCTCACTGTCGCTTTGCCGCAGGAAGCCGTCAACCGGCTGCTTCAAGTGGCAGAGAGTGACGAGATCACCATCGACCTTGAAAGCCAGACGGTGACCACGCCGTTCCAGGATCGCTTCACTTTCGAAATCGATCCTTTTCGTAAACATTGCCTGCTGAACGGGCTCGACGAAATCGGCCTCACGCTGGCACGCGACGAAGCGATTGGCGCCTTCGAGCAACGCCGCAGCGCTGCCATGCCGTGGATCGAGCGAGGGACGGAGATTGCCGCATGAAAGCCCTGCGTAGCCACACTGTTGGCGGCCCTGAAACGCTGACGCTCGACGAAATCGACGTACCGGTTCCAGGCAAGGGCGAAGTGCTGGTCGATGTCAAAGCCTGCGCAATCAACTTCCCCGATACGCTGATCATCCGTGACCTTTACCAGTTCAAGCCGCCCCGCCCCTTTGCGCCCGGCGGCGAAATCGCGGGTGTGATCGAAGCGGTCGGTGAAGGCGTCGAAGGCTTCAAGGTCGGGGACAAGATCATGGCCGGGATCGGCAATGGCGGCCTCGCTGAAAAGGTGATCGTCCCGGCAGGGCGGATGTTCCCGATCCCTGACGGGGTGCCGTTCGAGAAGGCCGCAAGCCTGCTGATGACTTATGGCACCACGATCCATGGCCTGAAGGATCGCGGGCATATCAAGGCGGGTGACACGGTGCTCGTGCTGGGCGCAGCAGGCGGGGTTGGCCTGTCGGCTGTCGAACTGGCCAAGGCTTTCGGTGCGCGGGTTGTCGCCGCTGTCTCTAGCGAGGAAAAAGGCGAGATCGCGCGACAGGCGGGCGCCGACGAGGTCGTGATTTATCCCAGGGAAGCGATGGACAAGGAAGCGTCCAAAGAGCTTGCCAATGCCTTCAAGGCAGCCTGCGGCCCCGAAGGCGCCAACATCGTCTATGACATTGTCGGTGGGCAATATTCCGAACCCGCGCTGCGTGCGATCGCGTGGGAAGGCAAGTTCCTGGTGGTGGGTTTCCCCGCCGGGATTGCCAAGATGCCGCTCAACCTGACCCTGCTCAAAAGCTGCGACATTGCCGGCGTGTTCTGGGGCGCCTTTACCGCGCGCGAGCCGGTCAAGTTCCGCCAGCAGGTTGAAGAGCTGTTCCAGTTGATGAAGGACGGCAAGATCGATCCGCTTGTCTCGGAGACGTTCCCGCTCGAGCGGGGCGGCGAGGCGATCGCCAAGCTGGAAAGCCGGCAGGCCGTGGGCAAGCTGGTCGTCACGATGGACTGACGCGGCTTGCCGCACGCGCAAGGCAATCCTATTTCCACTACGACTCACATCCCGAGGGGACCGTATCAATGACCGATTTCAGGGACCGCGAACGCGGCGAAGAAGCCAAGTTCGCATTCGACGAGGAAAATGCGTTCAAGATCGCCGCCCGGCGTAACCGGCTGCTGGGCGAATGGGCCGCAGGACTGATGGGCCTGACCGAAGAGGAAACCGACGCCTACAAGAAGGCGGTGGTGCAGGCCGATTTCGAGGAAGCGGGCGATGAAGACGTTATCCGCAAGCTGCTGGGTGACCTGACCGCAGCCGGTTGTGACGTCAGCGAGGCCGACATCCGTGCCAAGCTTGAAGAAAAATCGATCGAAGCGCGCCGTCAACTCATGAGCGGAAGCTGATCCTATGCCCATGTCTGCCGCCGAAATCGAAGGAATGATCACTGCCGCGCTACCCGGCGCGGTGGTCGAAATGACCGATCTGGCCGGCGACAATGACCATTGGGCCGCAAAAGTTACCGCTCCGCAATTCGCAGGCAAGAGTCGGGTCCAGCAGCACAAGCTGGTCTATGAAGCGCTTGGCGGGCGAATGGGCGGCGTGCTCCATGCCTTGCAACTGACCACCGCGGTCCCCACCTCCGACTAAGCGATTTTACCAAGTCAGGTTGAAACACCATGTCCGACGTCAATGACCGTATTTCTGCCATCGTGAACGACAACGATGTCGTCCTGTTCATGAAGGGCACTCCGCTTTTCCCGCAATGCGGCTTTTCCAGCCGCGCCGTGGCGATCCTCGACCATTGCGGCATCGCCTATGAAGGCGTCGATGTGCTGCAGGACATGGAAGTCCGGCAGGGGATCAAGGCCTTTTCCGACTGGCCGACCATTCCGCAGCTCTATGTGAAGGGCGAATTCATTGGCGGCAGCGACATCATGATGGAGATGTTCGAAGCTGGCGAATTGCAGCAGCTGCTCGACGAAAAGCAAGTGGCCAAAGCGTCCTGATTTCCGCGCGCCATGACCGGCGTGGCGACAGGCAAGAATTCCAAACAAAAAAGCCGCCCCGGGGGTACCAGTGGGGCGGCTTTCTCGTATCGGGGAGGCGTGCCGGGAGACCAGTGGCGTTGCCTCTTTATCGAAGACTTGTTCGGTGCCTCGTGCTTTGCACATCCCGTGCCAGTTCTGCAAAGTTGCGCTTTTGCGCGGCTTTCGATGGTTAATGCACGAGAAACCCCATCCGGCAGTGTCAAGTTTTCCGACAGCGCAACACATTTGGTGATTGGCAATCCGGTTTGGCCCCGTCCATAAGTTCGGCAATGGCAAGCTCTCCCGATACATCTCCTGACGGCATACCTGCTGCGACAGTCATCATCTTCCGCAACGGCGCGGAGGCAGGTCCGCCGGAAATCCTGATGACGATCCGTTCGCGTGAAATGGTATTCGCAGGCGGAATGGCGGTGTTTCCCGGCGGAAGGGTTGATCCTGCCGATTTCGAATTGGGCGCGCGCCTCGGCGGCCCGCTCGATCCCGACGAGGCTGCGCACCAGGTCGCGGTGGTGCGCGAGACGCTGGAAGAGACCGGCCTTGCGATCGGCCTTGCCGGGGATATCGACGCAGCCAAGGCGCAGGCGGCGCGCGTGTTTCTGCAGGAAACGGGCGAACTGGCGCCCGTGCTTGAACACTTCGGGTGGGAGCTCGACCTTCAACAGCTCACGCCTTTCGCGCGCTGGTTTCCCAAGAACGAACGCATCCCGCGGGTTTATGACACACGCTTCTACCTCGCCAATCTGGGCACCGGTGCGGTCGAAATCGAAGCCGACCTGTCTGAAAACACCCATCTGTTCTGGACCACCGCACAAGGAGCGCTCGAGGCTGCCGAGCGCGGCGAGATCAAGGTGATCTTCCCGACCCGCCGGAATCTTGAGCGGTTAGCCCTGTTCGGCAGCTTCGCGGCGGCCAAGGCACAGGCGGAAGCTATTCCGGTGCGCACTATCACACCCGTCATGGAGGAGATCGGCGGCAAGACCTGGCTCAATATCGGCGAAGACCTGGGCTATCCGGTAACGGGCGAACCGCTCGACCGGGTACTGCGGGGCTAAACCCCTTTGGAATGTCGGGCGACCGCGCTCCCGTAGGAGCCACATCTGCCATCTGCCACCCCTGCGGGGTAGCTGATGGCTGGCGCGCCCGGCAGGACTCGAACCTGCTGCCTCAAGATTAGAAGTCTCGCGCTCTATCCAGATGAGCTACGGGCGCGCGCCGGTGCACGCATTAGCGCGCTTTCGCGTTCGTTCAAATGCCGTTAGGCAGTGCAGCGATGGATAATTCGAGAACCCCAGTGGTGACCAGCCACGCGCCGCAAAGCTTCCGCTATTACGACCTGGTGATGGCGGGATTCGTCGCGATCCTGCTGCTGTCCAACCTGATCGGCGCCAGCAAGCCCAGCTATATCCCGTTGCCGAACGGGGAAACCTGGATCTTCGGCGCGGGCGTTTTGTTCTTTCCGATCAGCTACATCATCGGTGACGTCCTGACCGAAGTTTACGGTTATGCGCGCGCGCGGCGGGTGATCTGGACGGGCTTTGCCGCCCTGTTGTTCATGGCCTTCATGGCGTGGGTCGTCGTTTCGTTGCCACCCGCCGAAGGTTGGCCGTTCCAGAGCGATTACGAGAATGTGTTCGGCAACAGCTGGCGCATCGTCCTTGCATCGATGACCGCGTTCTGGGTCGGCGAATTCGCCAATTCCTATGTGTTGGCGAAGATGAAGGTGTGGACCAGCGGACGGTTCCTGTGGATGCGCACAATTGGTTCAACCGTAGTCGGACAGGGTCTCGACAGCCTGATCTTTTATCCGCTCGCGTTCTGGGGCCTGGCCGGTTGGCCGCCTGAAACCCTGGTCCAGGTTGTGATTTCGCAATGGCTAATCAAGACCGCGTGGGAAGCGCTGCTGACGCCGGTCACGTATCTCGTGGTTGGCAAGTTGAAGAAAGCAGAAGGGGTCGATCTCTACGATACCGAGACCGACTTCTCGCCCTTTGCATCGACCAGCCGGGACGGTTAGCAGCAGCGGCTATTTCGCGAAGTCGAATGGCGCATCCCCTGCGCCGTCAGACCAGACCGTGTCGTCCGGCACGATCTCGACTGCGGGCTCCAGCTTCAGTCGCTCCGCCAGCAGGGCCAGGTCTTTCTCGACCGGTATTCCGTAAAGGTCACGGTGGCTTTCCTGCAGCCGCAGGACTAGCCGATCGCCGTCACGCAGCAAGCGACTGACCTGGAAAGACTTGCGCGAGCGCGCGCCTACCCGCCGCGCCAGCCGGATAGCGAGGCCCCAGCAGAACGCCTCTTCCAGCGCCTCCGGAGAAGCAAGCTTGCTGACCGACTTGGGCAGGCTCAGCTGGTTGCCATTGGCGGCAACGGTCGCTGCCAATTGCGCGCGGCCCACGGGATCGAGTGCGATCCAGCGCTTGTGCAGCGCCCAATCGATCGCCAGTGGAATCCTGAGGTTGGGCTCGATCTGGATCGAGGCCAGCGCCAGCATGGTTGCGGCCAATCGTACCCGCTCGCTTCCGGCCGCACCGGTCGGCACCGCTTCGACCGTCCAGCCCGCGATCCGGGCGGCAAGCTGCGGCGGCGCCCCGCGATGGCTCACGAAATGCGACATCCCGGCAAGCAGCGGGTCCTGCGCCATCTGATGCGGCGCGAGGCGGCTGTAAAGCAGCCCTTCCCTGAGGCCCCATGACGAGAACACGATCCTTGTGGGCGCCAGCGTCTTGATCAATGCCTGGAGCAGCACGGCGGCCTCAGGCAGGACCGTAGCGCGCGTGGCAGTCAAACGGGGGATCTTGGCCAGCGTGTCGCCCGAAACGCGGGCAACGCGCCGCGCCAGAAGGGACGCTTCCTTCGCATCCAGTTCAAAACCGTGCGGATCGGACAGCGGATATTTGCGCTCCTCCATCGCGTAGACGGCGAGAGCTCGCCAGGTCCCCCCGACCAGATACAGCGGCGCATCGATGCGGCTGGTCCAGCCGCCCCTCTTTATCGCCTGGCCAAGCCGTTTGCGCATCGCGGCGGGATCGTCTTCGCCGTCATGGCGATATTCCCCCAGCCGCAAGGTCCCCAGCGGCAGCGAAGTCGCGGTATCGCTCTGCCCGCCCACGATGTGGACCAATTCCAGGCTTCCGCCGCCAAGGTCCGCCACCACACCCTCCGCACCGGGAAAGGCCCCGATCACGCCGCTGGCGCTGACCGTCGCCTCTTCCTCGCCCGACAGCAGGCGGGGTTCGAAACCAAGGCCGCGCACCTGCTCCAGGAATTCTGGCCCGTTCTCGGCATCGCGCGCAGCGGCAGTGGCGACTGTTTCGACATCGTCAACGCCCAGGTCTTCGAGCAGCAAGGCAAAGCGCCGCAGTCCGCGCATGGCCAGATCGATCGAATCTTCCGCCAGCCGCCCGGTGGTCGCGATCTCCTTGCCGAGTTGTGCCACGACCTTTTCATTGAGCACCACCACCGGTGCGCGCATTGTGCCGCCGTAAACCACCAGGCGCACCGAATTCGAACCGATGTCGATGATGGCGCGTTCGGCGATATTGCCTGAGAAGCTGCCCGCCCTGTCCCCCCTGCGACGTGCGATCATGCAGCGCGCCCCTTGCGCAGCGACAATTTCGGCACAGCGTCTGGATCGAGCGCTTCCCCGCGCCCCGAAAGCGACGGGTTGGTCATGAAATAATGGTGGCAGTTGAACGACCGGTCTTCCGAAACGACGCGAGAATAGCCGCCATCGGCCCTGAGCAACCAGCTCTGCTCTGTATCGAGCATGTTGGCGAGCAGCACTTGCTGCAGCACCTGGTCATGCACGGTGCGATTGCGGATCGGGATGAATATCTCCACCCGGCGATCGAGATTGCGTTCCATCAAGTCGGCCGAGGAGATGTAGACCTTGGCCGCGCTGCTGGGCATCGGCTCGCCATTGGCAAAGGCATAGATCCGGCCATGTTCCAGGAAGCGCCCGATGATCGATTTGACGCGGATATTGTCGCTCACGCCCTCGACACCGGGCTTGAGGCAGCAAATCCCGCGGACGACCAGTTCGATCTCGACCCCGGCTTGGCTTGCTTCATAGAGCTTGTCGATCACCGCCTGGTCGGTGATCTGGTTGCACTTCGCCCAGATCGCAGCCGGCCTGCCAGCCCGCGCATTGGCGATTTCGCGGTCGACTGCGGCGTTGAATTCGTCACGCAGGTTAAGCGGCGAGATCACCAGCGCTTCCGTGCTGCGCGGTTCGACATAGCCGCTGACGAAATTGAACAGCTTGGCCGCGTCGCGTCCGAATTCAGGAGCGGCGGTAAAGAAGCTGAGATCGGTGTAGGTGCGCGCGGTAACCGGGTGATAATTGCCGGTGCCGAAATGGCAGTAAGTGCGGAAGCCGTCTTCCTCGCGGCGCACCACCATCGCCACCTTGGCATGCGTCTTCCAGTCGACGAAGCCATAGATCACCTGCACCCCGGCCCGCTCCAGCTGCGAAGCCCACATCAGGTTCTGTTCTTCGTCAAAGCGGGCCTTGATCTCGACCACGGCGGTGACCGACTTGCCCGCCTCCGCCGCGGCAATCAGCGCACTGATGATGGCTGACTGGTTTCCGGCGCGATACAACGTCTGCTTGATTGCCACGACATCGGGATCGCTCGCGGCCTGGCGCAGGAAATCGACCACCACCTCGAAACTCTCATAGGGGTGATGGATCACGATGTCCTTTTCGCGGATCGCGGCAAAACAGTCGCCATCATGCTCGCGAATCCGCTCAGGATAGCGCGGCGTATAGCTTGGGAATTTCAGGTCAGGACGATCGATCGCAACGATCTCGCCCAGGCTCTCGAAGCCGATCACACCACTGCTTTTCAGGACCAGCGCATCGCTGATCCCCAACTGTTCAAGCAGGATCTGCTCGGCCACAGGATCGAAGTCATGTTCCAGCTCAAGCTGGATCACGGTGCCGCGGCGGCGGCGCTGGATTGCGCTGCGGAAGGTGCGCACCAGGTCTTCGGCTTCTTCCTCGATCTCGATATCGCTGTCGCGCAGCACGCGGAACAGCCCGTCCCCTTCGATCGTGAAGCCGGGGAAGATGTGGTCGGCAAAGCGGCAGATCAGATTGGTAATGCTGATGTAGATGTCCTCATCGCCTGGCACCCGCACGAACCGCGGCAGGGCGGAGGGGATCAGGATCATCTCGATAACCTGCTCCCGGTCGGCATCGCGGGTCAGCGTGAACAGCAGGCCCATCCCGCCATTGGCTACAAACGGGAACGGATGCGCGGGATCCAGCGCCTGAGGGGTGATGACAGGCAGGATTTCCTCGAGGAAATAGCGCTGCATCCAGGCCAGTGCCTCCGGCCTGACCAGGTCCCCGTCGCCGACATGGATGCCGGTTTCGCCCAGCAAGTCGTGCAGTTCCTCCCAGACGTCTTGCTGGCGCTGCGAAAGCTCGGCGACCCGCTCACGGACCGCGAGCAGTTGCTGTGACGGCGTACGCCCATCGATCGACAGGCGATCGATCCCGCGCTGCACCTGCCCGGCCAGCCCGGCCACACGGATCATCACGAATTCATCGAGGTTGCTGCCGGAGATGGCGAGAAAACGCAGCCGTTCAAGCAGCGGATAGTTCGCGTTCGATGCCTCAGCGAGGACGCGCTCGTTGAAGGCCAGCCAGCTGAGCTCGCGGTTGAAATAGAGCTCGTCCGGCGCTCGCAGTGCGGATGCTATCAGGTCGGTGGCGGGTTGGCTGCTCATGATCCGATCGGCACTCTACTATGTGCCTGCGATAATGTCGAAAAGGATGATCCGGGCTCAAACCAGTGAACGGCTTTCAGCGATTTCTGTGATGCCGCGCCGCCCTTCCCCATCGCGGCCGAGCTGGACGATCACATCGATGACCGAGGCGGCATACTGGATCGTATCCGTGCGCGACAGGCCGATGCCGGTCTGCATCACCATCAGCGCCAGTTGCTCCAGCGCGCCGCGCAGGCTGTTGGCATGGATAGTCGAGAAGCTGCCCGGGTGGCCGGTGTTGATCGCGCGCAGGAAGCTGACGCTTTCCGCCCCGCGCAATTCGCCCAGCACGATGCGATCGGGCCTTAGGCGCAATGCCGCCTGCAGCAGTTCGTTGGCCGTCACCTTGGCTTCGCCCAACTCGCCCTTCACCGCAACCAGGCCGACACCGTTGGCGCCGGGCAGCTTCAGTTCGGGGGTATCCTCGACCAGCACCACGCGCTCGCTCTTGGGGATTTCCTGTAGCATCGCGTTGAGGAACGTCGTCTTGCCCGTACTGGTGCCGCCGGAAATCAGGATGGTCCGGCGCTGGCGGATCGCATCGCGCAGGAAGGCGATCGGTTCCGCCTGCGGATCGGGCAGGTCGGGCGCTTCCGGCTTTGCCAGCGGACCGGCGTCATAGGCGTCAAGCGGCAGGTCGAGCCGCCGGTGCCGCCGGATCGCCATCGCCCAATGCTTGCGCGCGGCGGGCGGTCCGCAGAACTGGATACGCGCGCCATCGGGCAAGGTCGCGCCAAGGAGGGGATGTTCGCGGTTGATCCCCTGGTGGCTGACGCGGGCGACCTGTTCGGCCAGGCGCTTGACCAGCGCATCGTCAATCTCGGGCGTCTCGATCCGCTGCATGCAGGGGCTCGCGGCGTCTTCGATCCAGACTTCG
This sequence comes from Altererythrobacter sp. BO-6, assembly GCF_011047315.1. Taxonomy (NCBI): domain Bacteria; kingdom Pseudomonadati; phylum Pseudomonadota; class Alphaproteobacteria; order Sphingomonadales; family Erythrobacteraceae; genus Altererythrobacter; species Altererythrobacter sp. BO-6. The sequence continues at coordinate 883,844 of NZ_CP049259.1, forward strand.
CCGGGCCGATTGATCATGATTTCCGTCACGCTGTCCCGATCAAGCCAGCGGCGGAACGGCGCGAGATAGGCGTCGAGATAGACGCTGCGTTCGCCGTGGATCTGGCCCTCTGCCGGAAGCGGATGGATTTCCGCGCTCATCCCGCAACCCGTGAGAAATCGAGATCGCGCGCGGTGAACACGCGGATCGGCTCGCCCTGGCGCACGCGGATGGTTGGGCCGACCTTGCCGTCCTGCTCCACCGCCGCCGCAGCGGCCGAACTGCCACCACCGAGCACTACCGAGGCGCCGCCAGAGGCAATCGCTGCCAGCCCGTCAACAACCGACAGCACGAGGGCCGAACCGAAACGCTGGAAGAAGTTGGACTTCACCTGCCCCTGCAAACCCGTTGTTCCGTCGAATGCGACTGCAGGGGACGCGAGGTCGACCGATGCGCCATCGGGCCGGATCAGCCGGGTCCAGATGACATAGGCCCGCTTCTGTCCGCCTTGCAGGCCGGACTGGTACTGCCCGACCAGGCGCGAGCTGCGCGGCACCAGCACGCGGGTGCCGTCAAAGCTGCGCACATCCTCGCTCACCACTGCGCGCACGAAACCAGGCACGTCGGTATCGATCGCAGTTTCAAGGATCGCGGGGATCAGCGTTCCCTGCGTTACCGTGGTCGAAGGGTTGCTCATCGCCCGCGCCTGTGCCGGCGCGCCGCCGACCCCGCCGATCCGGCTGGCAAAATCGCTGGCCGCATTGGTCCCGGCACTAGCAGCCGCGGGGGCACCGGCGGTCGCGGTTGGCGCGGCAATCTCGGCAGACTGCACTGCCGCGCTGGCATCGAACACCACAGTCGGACTGGCATAGGGATTGGTGGCCGGCATGGGAGCAGCCACTTGCCCTTCATTGATCGGCATCGGCGAAACGACAGGCTCAGCGAGTGCTTCCTGAGCTGCTACTGGCGCAGGCAAGACAACCGGCCCTGCCGGCACTGGCACCGGTGCAGGCACGGCGGCAACCTGCGCCGGCTCTTCCAGCCGCGCGGAATTCATCGCCCAGAAGGCCACGGCACCCAGCCCTGTAACGATCGCGACCCCGGCCAGCAGGCCGAGCGTGTCGGACTTGTTCTGGCGATGCGCCACGACCGGATAGGCGGTGCGGCTGGCGAGATCGATAATCTCGGCCGATTCCTGCTCGCGCGGGTCCTGGTTTCGCGACTTGTCGTCCTTTGCGGGTATCCGGTTCGAGAGTCGCATCAGTTCGCCTCCTTCGCCGCGCGTTCAGCCTGCGCCAGCGCGCGGTCGTCACGCAGCGGCGATGCCACCCTCTCAGGGCCGGTATTGACCAGCAGTGCGGCTTCGTCACCCGATCGCAGCACGATCTCGCGCGGCACGCCCTGCACTACGATGGTGTCGCCGCGCACGGTGAAGTTCACCGGCCCTTCAGTGCCATCGGTATCCTTGACGAGGATGGCGGGCACCGATCGGTCTGATGGCCAGCTGAGGAAGGTCGCCAGTCCATCGTCGAAGGCGCGGACCGGGAACAGAGCTGCATCACCGGTCTTCTCCCAGGCGAAATTGAGCGCGGTAGGGTCTACCACCGCATAGGGATCCGTTGCCGCCGCCATTTCGGCCGCATTGGCCGTTTCGCGTTCGGCATCCTCGCTCGGCGGCGGTTTGGGATAGGTAAAGCTCAGCACATAAACCGGGCGGCTGCGCGGGCTCGCGACCAGATCGAACAGATAGGTCCGCTGGCTGGTGACGACCGTCATATTGGTGGCAGCCGTGGGGGAAAGCGGCTTTACGAACAACAGGTTGGCGCGCTTGTTTGGAGTCACTTGCCAGCTTTGCGAATCCCCGATCGCGACGTTTTCGATCACTTCGTCATCGCCGAACATGATCGTCGCCTGCACCTTGGCGCGGCCGTCGATGCGGACGACTTCCGCCGGATTGTAAAGCCGTTCGACAAGGCGCGGGTCTTCGGCGGAAGCAGGTAGCGCGATAGCGGCAGATAGCGCGAGTGTAGTCGCAAATAGTGCGGCGCGGATCATGATGTAATCTCCGAAGGGCGCGCCAATGCGCGCGATTGCACCGGGCGGAAACGATTGCCGATTCCGCGGGTGCGTGAAGGCCCGGCTTGAGCGACAGCGGCGTTGCCGGATGCGGCAGAGGTCGCATAGACACGCGTTTGCCGCACGCGGCTGTCCGATCCGGTCGATCCGGCGTCGTTGGCTGGCGTTGCGGCAGCGACATCGACGCGGCGCGTCCCGCCCGCGGCCGCGGCAGCAGCGTAGCGCGGATCGGGTTGCCGCATTGCAGGTGGTGCCGCAGTCTCGCTCGAACCCACCGCGCGATCGCCCGCACCCGGCGCCATGCCGAACACCTGCCAGCCGGCGACCATGGTCCCGGCAACCTTCAGCACCATGAACATCAGCGCGGCGTGCACTGCCCCGACCAGGAAGAACGCCATGGCCGCGCGCGGGTCAATCTGCCCCGGGGATTCCACCAGCGCAGCCAGCACTGGCACCGCCAGTTCCAGCATGATGGTGCCGCCCAGCACTGCGAAGAGCGGGGTCAGGCCAAGCAAGACCAGACCCTTCAGCCAGCCGGTGAAGAGGCCGCGTGTCCCGTTGAACAGCGCCATGACGACGAAGATCGGGCCAAGCGCCACCAGCAAGGCGAGGGCGATGCGCGAGGTCACCAATACGCCCACCGTGCCAAGCAGCAGCATTACCGCACCCAGCCACATCAGCCCGGCGGGTGAAAAGGCCTCGAAATTCTGCTGTCCCTGGCTGGCCTGCTGGACCGCCGCGAAGACCACGTCGAGCTTTTCGGCAAAAACGCGGGTGGCCGAACCGTCGCTATCAGTCAGCAAGGTCGCGAGATAGTCGGGTGTCTCAACGAAGACCGGCCAGATGAAACTGCGGAAGGCGACCCAGCTGGTCGAAAAGGCCAGCACCAGCCCGACAGTGATCATACGCGGCAACAGCGCGCGGACGCTGAGGCTTGACCGCCCCAACATCAGGCTGATCGCAAAGAAGGAAACATACAGCGTCAGCATGATGACAAGCGCAGTCTCCAGCGCCCCACCGGGCGCGAAAATCTTGCCGAAGGCGCTCGCCGCGCCATCCTGCGCGATGCAATCGACCGCCTGCAGCGCCGCTGCGATGCCTCCGCCCATTTCGGACAGGGCGCTGTCGCACACCGTCGTCATTCCGCCGCCTGCCAGATCGGCAACTCGCCATAGGCGTCGCGGTCCGAATGGCCGGGCCAGACGCGCCCGGTCAGCGGCGGGAACCAGTCGGCCGGATCATCGCCTACCGCCGCGCGCAGCATATCCAGCCGCCGCACAGTGCCTTCGCGACCAGACAGGATGGTGAGCACCTCGGGCGCCCCTGATAGGTCGAGCCGCACCACGACGCTGGCGTCGGGCTGGCGAACCAGGAAGCAGCGGCTGTGTGCGGGGAGCGACTTGATCAGCGCGAATTCATGTTCGGTCAGTCCGAATCCATCGCAATAATCCTCTGGCCGCGCGCGCGAATTGGGCATGAAGATCATCGTCGCAGTCTGTTCGACCAGCGCCGCCGAGATGCGGCTTTCCAGCGCATCACGCGCGCTTTGCGTCGCGAAACCGACCAGCGCGTTGCGTTTGCGCAGCGTCTTCAGCCAGTCGCGGATGCGTGCGGCAAAAACCTCGTCATCCAGCGCCTTCCAGCCCTCATCGATCAGGATCATAGTCGGCTGGCCATCGAGCCGCTCCTCGATCCGGTGAAAGAGGTACATCATGGTGGGCGTGCGCAGCCGCGGGTTTTCCAGCAGCGCGGTCATATCGAAGCCGAGCACGCGCCGCTCAAGGTCAAGCTCGTCACGTTCGTTATCGAACAGCCAGGCGTGTTCACCGGTGTTGATCCAGGCCGAGAGCCGATCCGCAAGGTCGCCGGGCTCCGGCCGCCGTGCACCGGCCAGCAGCTCGCGGAAATGGCGCAGGCGGCGCAGGCCCGCATCGTTTTCGTAAGCCGCATCCACTGCGGTCGAAATCACCGCGAGTTCTTCCGGGCCCTCAGCTGACAGCAGCACACCCAGCCAGTCGCGCAGGAAAGCGCGATTGGCGGCGGTGTCTGGCAGGGCAAGCGGGTTGAACCCGGTCGGTTCGCCCGCGCTGATCCGGTCATAACGCCCGCCGATACCGCGAATGAACAGTTCCGCCCCGCGATCCTTGTCGAACAGGATCGTGCGCGGCGCGAATTTCTGCGCCTGCGCGGCGAGGAAGTTCATGACCACGGTCTTGCCCGAGCCCGACGGGCCGATCACGGAGAAATTGCCCAAATCGCCATGGTGGAAGTTGAAGAAGAACGGCGTTGCGCTGGTCGTCTGCAGCAAGGTAACGGCATCACCCCAGTGATTGCCGCTGGCGCGTCCCAATGCAAAGCCATGCATCGATCCGAAGCTTGCCATATTGGCGCTGGAGATCAGTGCGCGGCGTACGACGTAGCGCTCGTTTCCGGGAAATTGCGCCCAGAAACCGGGCTCTAGATTGATGTCTTCGCGCACTGCAATGGCGCCGGTGTCAGCCAGGGCGGCGGCGCAAGAGGCTGTCGCCTCGTCGAGCCGGGCAAGATTGCTTTCGCGTACCAGCACCGTCAGGTGGTGATCGCCGAAGCCGACCGCACCATTGCCCAGCGCATCGCGCGCGCCCAGCATGTCCGCACGCTCGGCCGCGGCTTCCTCGTCGACCGAGCGCAGGCGCCGCAGCGCCAGGTCGATCCGCTCCTTCGCTGTGGTCCGCTCTGCCGGGGCATAACTTTCCGTCACAATCATTTCGAACGGCTGGCGCAGCAGGCCGTCGAGCAGCCCAGGCGAGGTCGCCTCCGGATAATCCTTGAGCCCAAGCAGCGCGGCGAATTCGGGCGCGCCCGAACCGCGCAGTTCCATCGCATCAAGGCCGAAGCTGGCGCGGCGATAGGGCAGCATCTGCCCGATATCGGTATCATCGGCGGGGCGCCGCACCGGGCGCATCTCGCCATTGTAGAGCGCAGACAGCAGCTCGAGGATCTCCGAATTGGTCCCGCTGATACCTTGGTATTCGCCCAGCACCTGCGCGCCATAGGCCTGGAGCGAGGCGACCAGCCCGGTCACCGCCGCCTTGAGCGTGCGCACGTCCTTCGGATCGGCTTCGATCTCGCCGCCCTTGCTGCGGCCCAGCAGCCGCGCCGCGCGTTCGGCGAGGCCTGCCCTGCCCCGTGCCGGACGGCGGATCAGCGTAATGAACTGGTCGTTGACGAACAGCGAACCGCCCGCCAGCCGCTCTTTCCATCGCGCATCGATGTGGCGGCACAGCGGATCGTCGAAATCGGCTTCTAGCTCGACTTCGACCCGGCGGCGGATGACGTGATGATAGAGCACGAAGCGCGAATCGAGCGTGGAGCGCAGCACCACTTCGCGGGTGGCGGCATGCGCGTTCAGGCTATCCGAATCCTCGGTTTCGAACAGCAGGCCGGGCACCTGGATCGCGGTCATCACCGACCCGTCGCGCAGCAGCAACGTGCTTTCGTCGATCAGCCGCAGATAGGGCAGCCGATCGCCCGCGCGGGCTTCCTTTTCGCGCCAGGCAGCCGCTCCGAACCATTTGCTCATCGCGTCAGATCCTTCACACTACGGCGCATAGCTGTTGCAGCCCCAGCGGCCGTAATTCCTGACCCGCGGGCATTGCGACACCTTGGTGATCCACAGGTCGAAAATGCGCGGCTCACGCAGCGAAACGAAATAGCCGATCAAATGCGTTACGATCGGCACAGGGATGATCCAGAAGCTTTTCAGGATCAGGAAGGCGATTGTCGTCACCATCAAATTGATGATGAAGAAGTTCATCGTCACCCCGGCGAACATTTGCGGCCGGGTGAGTGCGCGGTGCACCGGGTGGCGGACGAGATCGGCCATTCCGGCTCAGCCAGCCGCCGCCTGGATGCCGGCGACGATCGTGGTTGCGCCGAACAGGATGAACACCCCGATGATCACGGTCACGCCAAAGCGCCAGTTCATCCGGCCGGTCAGCATCATGAAGCCGATCGCGGCGACTGCCATCACCGCAACAGTGGTCGCAACCGTGCCAAGCAGCGTCCCTTGCAGCCACGCGAGCGCAGCGACGACGGGGCCCGAACCCTGCGGGTCGGCAGCCTGCTGCGCCATCGCGGCAGAGGGCGCGGCGAGCATGGCCAGCGCAGCCAGGCGGGAAATAAAGTGCATTACCGGTTATCCTTGCGACTGTTGTAATTGAGGCGACCCATGATCGCTGCGACGTAGTTCTGCGTTTCGCGAATGCGCGGTATGCCGCCAGCGCGCTCGACCCGACCCGGGCCCGCATTGTAGGCGGCGAGTGCTTTCTCGAGGTTGCCGTTGAAGCGGTTGAGCTGTTCACGCAGGTAGCGCGCGCCGCCTTCCAGATTGGCGTAGGGATCGTCTGGATTGACACCCAGGTCACGCGCCGTACCGGGCATCAGCTGGGCCAGGCCGCGTGCTCCCTTAGGAGACACGGACTGGTGCCGCCAGCGGCTTTCCTGCCATACCAGTGCCTCGATCAGTGCCGGGCTGAGATCGTAGCGCGCAGAAAGCTCCGCCACCTTGGCGGCATACTGGATCGGGACGCCGCGTGCACTTGCCTCCATACTGGAGACGGCACCGGTGTAGGCGGGAGTCGCGATCCGATCCGGTATGACAATATCTGCCGGCGGCGCCTCGGGCACGGATCCTGCGGAGACTGCATCGCCCGCAATCCATTGTGCGCCGTTCGGGCCGATCTCCAGCACGTCAGCAGACGCCGGCGATGCCGCCAACGCCAGCACCGCCACCCAAGGGGCAGCGCGCCAGGCACAGAGAATCGGCTTGCGAACCTGCATTACGCCCCCATGCTTAGCGGAAGTGACAATGCGGTGACAAAACTGTGTTAACCGTGTGGTGGGAATTATTGCACAGCCTGTCCACAGCCAGCGCAATGGCGTTCGCCATAAGGAAAGCGCCCCACTGCCAAAGCAGCGGAGCGCCTATAGTCTGCCCTGTCGTCAGGGCTGCCGATAGCGAATATCTGTAAGCTAGCGGATCGCCATGCGAGCGGTGCGGATCGAACCGTCATCAAGCATCTGAAGCGCCTCGCGGGCCAAGGCGCGCGAATAGATCCAGTCGCCTTGCGATGTTTCGAGTTCCATCTGGTTACGGCTGGCGAGCGCCGCCTTGAACAGCTGCCGTGCCTGGCCCTCATCGCCGCTGCGCGCATAGGCAATGCCGAGGTTGAGCAGCCGCGCCGGGTCATCCTGCGCAAGGCTGGCGTTGCTCGAAATCTCTGCGATGGCGCGCGCATTGTCCCCCGCCATCAGAGCTTCATAGCCGACCTGGCTTTCGGTCGAGACGACTTCGATTTCAGACGATTCGCTGGCTGGCGTTGCGACCACCTGGACCCAGATCATTGTGCAAGCGACTGCTGCTGCGATCATGTATTTTCTCCCGTTGACGCAGGGAAAATGCACCTGCCGGCGATCACGCGCAACAAAAACGTAACATTGTCATATTTTCGCAATGCAAACAGGTCAACGCATTGAGTTACAATTGTAATATATTTACCCACTACTGTAACATTCCGCTCCCAGCGACATTCCTGCGACGTCATATTCGTCGCACTTCCGTCATAGTTTGTGGATTGTTGCAAAACCGCAATCTTCGCCCCCAAACTGTCATGCAGCCTGCCTAGCGAGCCAGCGCGTTCAAACGCGCATGCCTTTCCGATTCTCGGTTTTCTTGAAGGGACCGCTCGCTGTGAAAAAGATTCAACAAACGCTCATCCTCGGCTGTAGCCTGCTGGCCCTTGCGGGTTGCGGCGCGGACGAAATCGCTTCGCCCGGCACGGGCGGCAACGTCATCATCAATAATCCGGCGCCCACGCCCACGCCGACGCCCACCCCGCCTGCGACGACGCAGGCCGTGGCAGCGGCCGACTGTCCCTTCATTTCGGACCCGCAGGGCCTGACCAACCGCGGCACCATCTCGGGCCCGACTGGCAGCTATCGCCTGTGCCAGCTGCCCGCACGCTTCAATCGCTCCTCGCAGTTGCAATTCACGCCCGCTTCGGCGGCAGTTATTTACCTGATCGACGGGCAGGTGGATGTCGGCACCGATGGCGGCCCGGCAGCAGACGCTTCTGACGGCCTGAGCGACACGAATGTGGTGCTCACGATCCAGCCTGGTGTCATCCTGGCCGGCCTCGACGCGTCCTACCTCAACGTCAATCGCGGCAATGAAATCCGGGCCAATGGCACTGCTTCGCGCCCGATCATTTTCACCAGCACGCAGAACGTGCGCGGCGAGAATGACGATACATCATCCGGCCAGTGGGGCGGTCTGATCCTCAACGGCCGCGCGCCGGTGACGGACTGCCTTTCCAACACCGCCACCCCCGGCTCGGTCAATTGCGAACGCGAGGTCGAAGGCACCACCACACCGCCGCGTTATGGCGGCAACGATCCTGCTGACAGCTCGGGCAGCGTGAGCTTTGTCCAGCTGCGCTATTCCGGTTCGGTGCTCGCCAATGGCGATGAATTGCAGTCGCTGACTACCGGCGGCGTCGGTTCGGGCACCACCTTCAACAACATCATGTCCTTCAACAGCTCGGACGATGGCGTCGAATTCTTCGGCGGCCGGGTAAACGTGAAGGGACTGGTTGTCGTGGGCGCAGAGGATGACTCGATCGATACCGACACCGGCGTCAAAGCATCCTTGCAATATGTCGTTGCCGTCCAGCGCGCAGGTGCTGGCGATACGATCATCGAAGCGGACTCTTCGAACACTCTCGAAGAAAACACGCCGCGCCAGAACACGTGGATTTCCAATGCCACCTTCATCCAGCGCCGCAATGGCGACCAGGTGATCCGGATTCGCGGCAAGGCGGACTACTCGCTGTTCAACACGATCGTGGTCGATGGCTCATCGAACGGGACCGCCTGCGTGCGCGTAGACGGTATTGATGCCCTGACCCGGGCGGCGAACGCCGGTCTGGACGAAGCCGGCCCGGTTCGCTTCGAATCTGTCGGCTTGTCCTGCGCCACGCCGTTCCGCAGCGGCAGCGGTACCACGGCTGACCAGGTGCAGACGCAGTTCGGCACCGGCTCGAACAACAATGCCAATCTCGCCAGCACGCTGACGATGACCTACATCAACGGCGCCAACGAGAACGGCATTCCGTTTTTCAACGTCAGCGGCCTCACCAACCCGGCAGGCCAGGCAAGCTTCTTCGAGAATGCCGGTTTCGTCGGCGCGGCTCGCGCCGGTGATACGCGCTTCCAGGGTTGGACCTGCGACTCTGCGACCATCGCATTCGGTAGCAACAGCGGGGCCTGTACCTCGCTGCCGGTCTACACTTCCTGATCGACAAGAATGGCGGGCGGCCACGCATCGCGCGAGGCCGCCTGCCCTTTACTTATCCGGGAAAAATTCCCGGTTTTTTTGATGTTTTAAAGGCCTAAACGAAGGGGTCTCCTAGGATGAAAACTGGCAAGCAGTTGGCGGGTCTGCTCCTGCTTACGACCGCACTCACGTTCCCGGTGCAGGCGATTGCGCAGGACGAGGGTCAGCCCGAACCTGCCGAGCAGGACGCGGGCGAAGCAGAGCCGACCGATCAATCGATCGACGAGCCGGGCAGCGATGAAGCGCAGCCGGACATTTCTGTCCCGGGCGGCGGGATCATTGTGACCGGCCGCCGGTTCCGTGACCCAACCCGCAGCTCGTCGCAGGTCATTTCCGTCCTTTCCAGCGAGGAAATCGCACGCACCGGCGAAGGCGATATCGCCGGCGCGCTGGGCCGCGTCACCGGCCTATCCGTGGTCGGCAACGGCTTCGTGTTCGTGCGCGGCTTGGGCGATCGCTACTCGCTCGCGCTGCTCAACGGCCTGCCGCTGCCTTCGCCCGAACCACTTAGCCGCGTGGTCCCGCTCGACATCTTCCCGACCAATGTCATTGCCTCCTCGCTGGTGCAGAAGACCTATTCGGCCAACTTCCCGGGCGAATTCGGCGGCGGCGTGATCAACCTGACCACCCGCGCCGTCCCTGAAGAAACCTTCGTCAAACTCAGCTTCAGCGTGAGCGGAGATACGGAAACCACCTTCAGCAATTCGCTCGACTATTACGGTTCGGACAGCGACTGGTCCGGTTTCGACGACGGCACGCGTGACGTGCCCCCGGCGCTCAAGGCCTTTTTCGACAGCGGCCTGCGCATCAACGATCCCGAAGTCGACCAGCAGGAAATCGTCAAGCAGCTTGGCAACCCCAACCTGGTCCTGCTGCAGGAAGTCGGCAACACACGCCCCAATTTCTCAGGCGGGATCACCGCCGGGACCGCTTTCGATGTCGGTTCCGACGGACGCCTTGGCATCATCGGCACCGCCTCGCTCAGCAACAAGCTGCGTACAAAGGTTGTGACCTCGCAAAACCCGCTCGATGCCGATCTCAATCTTGACCGGGACTCGCGGAACTTCGTGACCGACAACCGCATGCTTGCCAACGCCATGCTCGGCTTCGGGCTTGAAGTGGGCGAGCACAAGCTGCGCTGGACCAACCTCTTCATCCGCGACACCATCAAGCAATCGGGTCTGGGCTTCAGCGAGTTGCTGGTCGAAGGCGACAGCACGATTACGCAAAACACCGGCTGGTACGAGCGCCAGCTGCTCGACACGCAGCTGGTGGCAGAGTTGAAGTTCGCCGACCTGAAAGTGGACCTGCGCGGCGGCTATGCCCAGACCCAGCGCGAGGCGCCGTTCGAGTACGAGTTCGTCTATGTCCGCACCAACCAGGACAATGAAGACACCGGCAACATCTATATCAATGTGCTTGATCGCCAGCGCGGCAGCGCGTCGGTCGCCTTTTCGGACCTGACGGAAGACCTCTATTACGGCGGGATCGACCTCAGCTATCCGCTTGCCGACTGGTTCAGCGCCACGGTGGGCTACGCCTACACCGACACCAGCCGCCTGTCCGAACGGCGGCAGTTCCTGATCGACGGCGGATCGCTGGTCCCGGCGGTCGGCGCGCTGCGCCCGGACTTGCTGCTGGGCGATGCGATCATCGATTTCTACAATATCGGCCTGAGCGAACCGACCCAGACCGACCCTGCATTCCAGGCCGATCTGGAAATCCAGGCGGGATACGCCAAGGCCAACATCTCGCCAATCGTCGGCGTCAGCCTGGACCTGGGCGTGCGTTACGAAGATGCCAGCCAGTCGGTCGAGACGGTCGCTCGGTTCCAGAACCCGTTTGTCTCGCTTGCCTCGACCCAGATCGACAACGACTATTTCCTGCCCGGCGCCACACTGACCTGGGAAATCACCGATGCCCTGCAATTGCGGTTGAACGCTTCGAAGACGATCGCCCGTCCGCAGTTTCGCGAGCTGATCTTCCAGCCCTATACCGATCCTGAAAACCAGCGGCAGTATATCGGTAACCCCGCATTGCAGAATTCCGAACTGGTCAATGCCGAAGCGCGCGCGGAATACTATTTCGGACGCGGCAACCGGGTGTCGCTGACGGGCTTCTACAAGGAAATCGACAGTCCGATCGAACCCTATGTCTCGATCGGTGCCGACACCAGCTTCACCACCCGCTTTGCCAATGCGCCAAAGGCCGAACTGTTCGGCGCAGAGGCTGACTTCCAGTGGACCAAGCCGCTGTTCGATTGGGGCGCGACCGGCTGGCTCGAATCCAAGCAGCTGATCTTCGTCGCCAATTACACCTACACCCAGTCGAAGCTGAAGGTCGCAGCCGGTGACACCACACGGATCTTCACCGCCGGGGTTGGCCCGATCGAAACCGATGCTGCGCTGTTCTTCAACGATGGCGATCCGCTGACCGGGCAGTCCGACCATTTGGTCAATTTGCAGTTCGGCCTCGAGGACCAGGACAAGCTCCAGCAGATCACCTTCCTGATCAATTACGCCAGCAAGCGCGTGACCCGCCGCGGCACCGCCGGCCTGCCCGACATCGTCGAAGATCCGGGCCTGACGCTGGACTTCGTCGCCCGGCAGGAACTGAAGCTGTTCAACCAGCCACTCGAGCTGAAGTTCGAAGCCCGCAACATCTTCGGGCGCGGCAATTTCGAATACCTTGAGAACGACGCCAACCGCATCGAAATCAACAGCTACGATGTCGGCACCAGCTTCTCGCTCGGTATCTCCGCCGAATTCTGACCTGCCCTCCCCGGGTCAGATCGCAAGGGCCGTTCCGCAGGCGCGGGGCGGCCCTTCTTCTTGCGGGTCACCAGTGCCGGTTTAGTAGGTGTCGAAGACGTAGCCCAGCGCCCGCACGGTGCGTAGCGGATTGCCCGCGCCTGCGCTCTTCAGTCCGCGCCGCAACCGCCCGACCCACACATCAACGGTCCGCTCGTCGATCGGCGGTTCGCGCTTGCCGAGGCCCTGGATCAGTTCCTCGCGCGAGAGCACGCGGTCGGGGTTTTCGGCGAAATAGCGCAGCAGGCGGAATTCATTGGGGCTGAGATCGACCACCTTGCCGCCCCACCGCGCTTGATGACCCAGCGTGTCGATGGTCAGCGGGCCAAGCTCGATCACCGGCAAGGCGCGCCGAGCGAAATTTCCATTATCGCCGAACAGCTCGCTGGCCTTGAGCGCCAGGATCCGGTCGAGCATCGCCTTGCGATCGAAGCGGGCCGACCATGTAATCATCCGCACCGGCGCGCAGCGCGCGGCGCCGGTCCTCGGCATTGTCCTCTTCCAGCACCATGGTGATATGCGCTTCGGCGGTGCGCGGATCGGCACGCAGGCGGCGGCACATCTCCAGCCCGGCAAGATCGTCCATCACCCAGTCGACAAAGGCCCAGACCGGCCCTTCGATCAGCGTGCGCGGGCCATCGGGGCCAATCCGGTCGAATTTGAGGTGCAGGCTGTCATGCACGAAATCGCCCAGCGTTTCGCCCAGTTCCCCGGTCAGCAGGATGTTGATGACGCCCACGAGATACCACCTGTTTCCGCAACGGAGATGGCGCAGGTGTGTGACGCATTCGTGACGTATTGCCCGGCTTTTGCGTGCAAAAATTCGCCTCAGCCGCCCTTCAGCGAAACTTTCTCCATCGGCGGCAGCGCCATGCCCATGCCCGTGGGCCATTTGGGGCGATAGGGCGCCTCCAGCGCGGCGATTTCCTCCGCAGTCAGCTCGATCTCGAGCGCGGCCAGCGCGGCATCGATATGGTGCGGCTTGGTCGCGCCGATAATGGGCGCGGCGACCTGCGGGTTGGTGAAGTGCCAGGCAAGCGCGACGCTGGCCCGCGCCGCCTCGCGCGCTTCGGCAATTTTTCCGACCGTGTCGATCACTTCCACGATCGGCCGCGTCGTCAACCTGGTAGAGCGCCTTGCCCACGCCATCGGTCTTGCTGCGCACGGTTTCCTCATCCGCCGCGCGCGCCAGCCGCCCGCGTGCGAGCGGGCTCCACGGGATCACGCCCACGCCCTGGTCGGCGCACAGCGGCAGCATCTCGCGCTCTTCCTCGCGGTACAGCAGGTTAAGCTGGTTCTGCATCGCAATGAAGCGGGTCCAGCCATTGGCGCGGGCTACCTCCTGCGCCTTGGCGAACTGCCAGGCATACATCGAGGAGGCGCCGATATGGCGCGCCTTGCCCGCCTTCACGATGTCATGCAGCGCCTCCATCGTTTCCTCGATCGGGGTTTCCGCATCCCAGCGATGGATCTGGAACAGGTCGACATAGTCCATGCCCAGCCGCCGCAGGCTGTCGTCCACCGCCTGCATCAAGGCCTTGCGCGAATTGCCACCCGCATTGGGCGCGCTGCGCCATGGGAAATAGGCCTTGGTCGCGACCACGATCTCGTCGCGCAGCGCCATTTCCTTCAGCAGCTTGCCGGTGATCTCTTCCGAGGTCCCACCCGCGTAGATGTTCGCCGTGTCGAAGAAATTGATCCCGCTCTCCAGCGCCTTGCGGAAGAACGGGCGGCTGTCCTCCTCGCCCAGCAGCCAGTCGCCATGCCAGCCCTTGGTCGTATCGCCATAGCTCATGCAGCCGAGGCACAGCCGCGAGACCATCAGGCCGGAATTTCCAAGGCGGGTGAATTTCATGCAGGTAGCCTTCCTTCAGATGGAACAGCGAAACGGGTGTTTTGGAAAAGTTTGATTGGCGCCCAAGAGGCTGAATTCGCGCCGTTTATTAGCAATCGCGGGGCTGTTTGGTGTAAACTTCCGATTTTCGCGCGGCGCACACTTCCGCGTCACAATCTGGCTGGGTTTGGCGGGTGCGCAAGTCATGCGTGGCATCCTAGCGTGATGGGCATCCGTAGGAAATCGTTCCCTACCGCTCGCCCTGAGCCTGTCGAAGGGCAGCCACCGCGATTGACAAGCCATGGAACCATTCGTGCCTATCCTTCGACAAGCTCAGGATGAGCGGAGGTGGTAAAGGCGGTTCATCTCTCGATTCCTCCTCAACCCAGCGACAGCCCGCCATCGACGATCAAGGTCTGCCCGGTGACATAGCTGGCGAGCGGCGAAGCGAGGAACAGTGCGGCGCCCGCCATGTCCGCTGGCGAGCCCAGCCGCAGCAGGCTGTCGTCCACCGCCTGCATCAAGGCCTTGCGCGAATTGCCACCCGCATTGGGCGCGCTGCGCCACGGGAAATAGGCCTTGGTCGCGACCACGATCTCGTCGCGCAGCGCCATTTCCTTCAGCAGCTTGCCGGTGATCTCTTCTGACGTCCCACCCGCGTAGATGTTCGCCGTGTCGAAGAAATTGATCCCGCTCTCCAGCGCCTTGCGGAAGAACGGGCGGCTGTCCTCCTCGCCCAGCAGCCAGTCGCCATGCCAGCCCTTGGTGGTGTCGCCATAGCTCATGCAGCCGAGGCACAGCCGCGAGACCATCAGGCCGGAATTTCCAAGGCGGGTGAATTTCATGGGGATAGCCTTCCTTCAGATGGAACAGCGAAACGGGTGTTTTGGAAAAGTTTGGCGAGCATGCAACAGGCTGAATTTAGACCGTTTATTCGCAATCACGAGGCTGTTTGGTGTAAACTTCCGGTTTTCGCGCGGCGCACACTTCCGCGTCACAATCTGGCAATGTCTGGCGAGTGCGTCAGTCATGCCCGCTATCCTAGCGTGATGAGCATCCGTAGGAAATCGTTCCCTACCGCTCGCCCTGAGCCTTTCGAAGGGCAGCCACCGCGATTGACAAGCCATGGAACCATTCGTGCCTATCCTTCGACAAGCTCAGGATGAGCGGAGGTGGTAAAGGCGGTTCATCTCTCGATTCATGCTCAACCCAGCGACAGCCCGCCATCGACGATTAAGGTCTGCCCGGTGACATAGCTGGCGAGCGGTGAAGCGAGAAACAGTGCCGCCCCTGCCATGTCTTCGGGCGAGCCCATCCGCCGCAGCGGAATGCGCGCGATCGCGCCTTCGCGGCGCTTTTCATTCTCCGTTGTGATCCTGGTCATCTTGGTCGGGACGAAGCCCGGCGCGATCCCGTTCACCCGGATGCCCTCGCTCGCCCAGGCCTGCGCCAGGCTGCCGACCAGGCTGGCCGCCCCGGCCTTGCTGGCGCCATAGGCCGGATTGCCGATCATCGCGTGGAATGCGCCGGTCGAGCTGACGATAATGATCGAGCCGTGCTGCTCGGCCAATCCGGGATGGAAGGCGCGCGCGCAATCCATCACCGAGGTGAGGTTGACACCCACCACCAGATCCCACCCCTCGCGCTCGAACTCCTGCCTGCCATAGCGCACCGCGCCCTGGCACAGCACCAGCACATCGACCGCGTCGATCTGAAGCGCCAGCGCATCGGGCGCGTCGCGATCGGTTACGTCGAGCTGGTGATAGGAGAGGCCGGTAAAGTCGCTGTCCTCGGCCTCGAGATAGTCGCCTTCATCGGGCCGCGTGCCGGTGACAAGGACCTCGGCGCCCCGCTGCCGGAACCCGTGCGCAATGCCGTTGCCGATGCCGGACGACCCGCCGATGACGAGCACGCGTTTCGCGGTGAAGTCGAGTGGATCGGACATGGCTGCTCTCCCTTTGCGGCACTAAAGAAGCGCGCAGGCCGATTTGTAAAGCTGTCCCTTCCAGCCTTGCATCCGCTATCAGAGGGGCGAGTGAGCCTGACCGATGGCAGCTCTTGGGTGGGGAGCGGAAGGGCGTCTATTTCACATCCGGCCAATCCGATCACCGCTGTTCGACCAGAGCGACCGAGAATGCCGGCAAGGTCAACTGGTTGTCCGTGATGTCGAGCTGCGTTCGCTGCAACGTCTGGTTCCCGACCGTGCCCCGGTCGAAAGTCCCGCCAAGCAGCAGCGCCCGGCCGCTGGCCCGAATGGTGGCCGGCGTGGCGCTGGCATTGACGAAGAGATCGCGCGTCACCCCGTCCGCCGCGGTCACGCGTGCACCCAGCAAGGGACGAGTCGACCCTGCCGCGACCAGCGTCAGCCGGCGCGTGCTTCCTCCGCCCCGCGTTGCCGCACCGAGCAGGGCCAGCGTCTCGCCGTTGGCGGTCAGGGTGAAGGGCGCGCCTGTCACCACCCGCGGCTGCGCGCCGCTGTAATCGATCGCGAGGCCATCCGCCCCTGTCAGTGCCGACCACTGCCGGTTGCCCACGGCGACATGCAGCGACGACAATTCGACCCGCGGATTGGCCATAAAGTTCACTGCCCGGGCGAGATTGGCGACGGCAATTAGCCAGCTGCCGCCCGACACCGGCGCAGCCTGATCCTCGAACACGTTCCATTCGGTGATCCAGATCCCCTTGCCCGGTGGCAGGCGCGCCTCGATCCGGGCAAGGTAATCATTGTCGTGCGCGATCATCGCGGCCACGGCCGCTTCGCCCGATGCGGGCGACGCCAGCGGGGCGAGCGCGCGCGTGTCGAAATAGGGATGGATCGTCACGGCATCGACGGCCGGCAACACCCCGCTCGCCTCGAGACCGGCCATCCAGTCATCATAGCTGATGCCGGTATTGCGCAAGGGCGAGGGCGCGATCACCGCCAATCGGGTGTTCGGCACCTCGGAGCGGATGCGGCCGGCCAGATCGGCGGCATACAGGCCATAGTCGCGGGCTGTCGGAAAGCGCGCGGCGGGGTTGCGGAGCCGGAAATACTCCTCATTCCCGAGCGCCACACGGGCAAGCGGCTGGCCGAGCGCCCTGAAGGCGCGGATATCGGCGAGGTTCTCGTCAACCGAGGCGGTCAGCACATTCGCCGTGAACAGCGCGGGCGTGCCGACGTCATCGAGCAGCCTGTCGACCACGGTCGGCGTGAGGCCTGAAAGAGCCTGGATCTCGGCACTGAACGGGGCAGGATCGGGGAGACCGGGATAGGGGCCGGTTCGGATCCCGCCGCGCTGCCAGTCCCAATATTCACCCAGGGTGCCACCGGGCACCCGCAGACTGCCCACATTGAGCGCGCGCAGCCCGGCGATCAGAGCCGGGTCGCCAGTGTTGTTGGCCACTTGCAGAACGTTGAAGTTGTAACTGTTGAAGTCCCTCGCCAACACACGTGCCTCACCGACGACAGGAACGATCGGCTGTTCAGCGGCAGGAGGTGGCGTGCCGGGGCTCTGCACGGGAGCAGGACTGGAAGTGCCGCCGCCGCCGCATGCCATAAGCAAGGCTGCCAGGCCGATGATCGAAAGGTTCCTCAAATCCCGGTCTCCCATGATGCGACTCAAGTGTCGGGCCCGTGCTTCAAGCATGGCGATCGCTAGAGTCGTGTAGCGTACGCTACATTAACGTTGGGGCCAGAAAAACCCTTCGTGCAAAACCAGCGCCTGGCGTCCACGCAGGTGCACATGAAGAATGCATCGGATAGCCGCGACGGGCTGAGTTCCGGCCGCTTCGGGGTCGCTAGCGGCTGGTCAGCAATCGGGGTGGCACCCTCGTAAACCCGTCGCGTTCAACGAGTGGCTACGAAACCGCTCAAATCGCGCGGCTAACCACTTCCTTCATGATCTCGTTCGTGCCGCCATAGATGCGCTGCACGCGCGCGTCGCGCCACAGGCGGGCGATCGGATATTCGTTCATATAGCCCGCACCGCCATGCAGCTGCAGGCAGGCATCGACCATTTCCCACTGCATGTCGGTGTGCCACAGCTTGGCCGCGCTGGCCTCATCCGTGGTCAGCTCGCCGCGCAGATGGCGCGCGATCGCCCAGTCGAGATGCGCCCAGCCGACCTGCAGCTTTGCCTTGAGGTCCGCCAGCGTGAACTTGGTGTTCTGGAATTCGAACACGGTGCGGCCGAAAGCCTTGCGCTCCTTGGTGAACTTCACCGCCTCGTCGAACGCGCGCTGCGCCCCGGCCTGCGCGGTCACCGCAATGCTGAGCCGTTCCTGCGGCAGCTCTTCCATCAGATGGATGAAGCCGCGCCCTTCCCCGCCCAGGATATTGGTCTTGGGCACGCGCACGTCCTGGAAGAACAGCTCCGAGGTATCCGCCGAATGCTGGCCGATCTTGTCGAGGTTGCGGCCCTTCTCGAAGCCCGGCGTGCCCGCCTCTACCAGCACCAGGCTGGTGCCCTTTGCGCCCTGCGAAGGATCGGTCTTGGCGACGACGATCACGACATCGGCGTTCTGGCCATTGGTGATGTAGGTCTTCGAACCGTTGACGACCAGGTGGTTGCCATCCGGCGTCGCGGTGGTGCGCACGCCCTGAAGGTCGCTGCCCGCGCCCGGCTCGGTCATGGCGATGGCGGTGATGATATCGCCCGAGATCATGCCCGGCAGGTATTTAGCGCGCTGTTCATCACTGCCCAGCCGCTCGAAATAGTTGACGGTGATATCGTTCTGCAGCGTGAAGCCGGCCGAGGTGCCGATATAGGCCAGCTCTTCATTGAGCACGCAGTTGAAGCCGAAATCGAGCCCCAGCCCGCCGTTCTCTTCGCTGACCGTGGGGCACAGCATGCCCGCCTCGCCCAGCGCCTTCCAGGCGCTGCGCGGCACGATGCCTTCTTCCTCATGCTGGTCGAGATAAGGCACCATGTGCTCGGCGAGCACTTTTCGCACAGTGTCACGGAAGGCTTCGTGGTCTTCGTTATAGGCGGTGCGATAGCTGGTATCGAGCATGTGATCGGCTTTCCCTGATCCGGTTTTGATGGAGGCGACCGCAATCTGCGGATTCGCTAAACAGTGCCATGACAGCACAGGCGCGACAATGGGCTTGGCGATTGTGACAGCCTTGCCCAAACTTGGCGCGACGGGGCAAGCAGGCTATCATGGGCTGTGAGACCAGGGTCGCGCAACCTGGGGGGTTACGAATAATGGATCCGCTCGATACCGGGGCATTGGTCGGCTGGAAGATCACCGATCTGGGACAGCGCATGGTGCTGCGCCTGCAAACCATGCACCGCGAAGAGGATGAGGAGAAGCACCTGCGCGAGCGCGCCGTGCTGCTCGATCGCAACCAGGCGGTCTTGCTGGCGAATTACCTCTACGAAGTGACCGGCCAGTCCAAGCCGCAGCGGCGCAGCCTGCTTCAGAGCCTGTTCGGCAAGTGACGCAGGCCGCGCGGCCTATTGCGGCACGAAGCGGATCGCCGCACCGCCCGACGAGGCTAGCCACAGCGGCAGCGTGTCACCGCCGCGCACGGTGACCTTCTCGATCGCAATCGCATAGGGATTGCTTTGCCAATGCGCGCCTTCGCCGTCACGGTAGACTTCCGCGGTGTAGCGCTTGCCCTTTTAAGGAAGCTCAGCGGGATTGACAGATTGCGCTCCGTCCCGTCGGTTACCGCGCCCAGGAACCAGTCATCACCGCCGCGCCGCTGGCGCGCGATCGCGACATATTCGCCCACTTCGCCTTGCAGCGCGATGCTTTCCTCCCAATCCGCCGGCACATCCTTGATGAACTGGAACGCGTCCATCCGCTCCTCGTAATGTTCGGGCAAGTCAGCCGCCATCTGCAGCGGCGAATAGAGCACGACGTAGAGCGCCAGCTGCTTCGCCAGCGTGGTCTGCGGGCGGTTGGCGGGATCGCCGCGCTGCATGTCTGCGCGCACCGGCGGCTTCTCGTTGGGATGCAGGTTGAAGATGCCGGGGGTGAAATCCATCGGCCCGGCCAGCATGCGGGTGAAGGCCAGTGTGGATTCGTGTTCGGGCGGATTGGGCGGTGAGCCCCAGGCGTTGAATTCCATGCCGCGCGCGCCCTCGCGCGTCATCCAGTTGGGATAGGTGCGGCGCAGCCCGGTATCCTTGACCGGCTCGTGCGCATTGATCGAGATCTGGCGCTTGGCCGCTTCCTTCACGACGCGCAGGTGGTGATCGACCATGAACTGGCTGTCATGCCATTCGTAATGGCGGATACCCTGCGCATCGACGCGGACGGCGTCACCGGCATCGGCGACATAGCCGGTCTTGACCTGGCGCACATGGTTGTCGCGATAGAGGTCGAACGCCGCGCCCATCTGGTTTTCGTAATTGGTGATGTTGGCGGAGGTTTCATGGTGGCCGATGATCCGCACGCCCTTGGCCAGGCCGTAATCGCCCAGCGCAGCCAGATCGAAATCGGGATAGGCCTCGGTAAAGCGGAACAGGTCGCCATTGTTGAACCAGTCGCCATCCCAGCCGATATTCCAGCCTTCGACCAGCACACCCTTGAAGCCGTGCTCGGCGGCGAAATCGATGTAACGCTTGGTCTCCTCGGTGGTCGCGCCATGGATCCCGTCATTGCCCCAGGTCCGCTCGCGGATATGCATCGCCCACCAGATGCCGATGTATTTGCCGGGCTCGACCCAGGAGACGTCACCCAGCTTGTTTGGCTCGTTGAGGTTGAGGATGATGTCCGAATTGATCAGCCCGACTGCGTCCTTCGCTACCTGGATCGTGCGCCACGGCGACTTGAACGGCGCCTTGCTCCGCACCTTCGGCCCGTCCGACCATGCGCGCAGCCGCGCCTGGAAATTGCCGGGACGCAGCGCGCCGAGCGACATCGCGGAGTAATCGACCAGCGCCGCTTCGTGGATGGCGATATGGATGCCGTTGGAGCGGCGAAAGGTCACCGGCGTATGCGCGTCATTGACCTTGCCCGCCGGGGCAGTGCGATAGATATATTCATAGCGGTTGAATTCCTCGCTGGGCGTGTACCAGGTCATGGTGTCTTCGCCGACGCCGAACTGAGTCAGCTCCTCGACGATCTCCAGCTCCCCTGTCAGCGCTTCCTGCTCGCCCACTTCATAGCGGAAGCCGACGCCGCTATCGAACAGGCGGAAGCGCACGGTCATCTGGCGCGCCGGGCCGCTTTGTGCGGCAAAAGTCACCGCCAGTTCGTTATGCTGGTCGCGCACCAGGCGGCGTTCGCCCCAGGGCTGTTCCCAGGTGGTGTCATTGGCGGTGCGGACGGCGCCGATGATCTTGAGGTCACGCTCGAACCCGTGATGCCCGGCGAACAGCAGGCCCAGCTTGGACGGGGCGATAACCGGAGCGCCGGACAGCGAAATCGCATAGCTGGCCTGCCCCCCGTCATCCGAAATGCTCAGCTCGATTGCCCCGTCGGGCGAGGTGGCGCGCAGTGTTTCCGCGCGGGCCGGCGCGATCGCAGCGACCAGCATCGCCACCGATAGAACGAGTTTGGACCAGAACCCCAGCATGATCATCTCCCAAAAAGTCGAGCCGGCTTGCATTTTTTTGCATTGAAGTGCCCAGCGCTCCCGCAGAATAACATTTTCGAGAGGGATATCCAGTCCATTATCAATGCAATTTTTTGCAAATTATAAGTTCCTGCCCAAGATGTGATCAATCTGCAAATCTTTGCAATTTTTTCCACAATCTCAAGGTCATGCGTTCGCAGGCGAAATCCAATCTCTATCCGATCCTATTATAAATGAACGATTTTTAGGCCGAGCCCACCCATGTGGAGCGAAACAAAGATTTGAAATCCGGCGGCGCTGATGCCATAGAAATCCCGGAGGGGGTTTTGGTTATGAATCGCGTCAAGAATCGCAACGCACGCCTGCTTTCGCTTGTTGTCTTGCCCTTATCGGCGCAACTCGCCGCGCAAGAGCCGCAGGTGCGGCTGCCCGAAGACGAGGTGATCTACTTCGTCCTGCCTGACCGCTTCGAAAACGGCGACCAATCGAACGATCGCGGGCACATCAAGGGTGGCCGGCTCGATCACGGGTTCGACCCCACTCACAAGGGCTTCTACCAGGGCGGCGACTTCAAGGGCCTGATGCAGCGGCTCGATTATATCCAGGGTCTGGGCGCGACCGCGATCTGGCTCACTCCCATCTTCAAGAACAAGCCGGTGCAAGGGCCGCCCGGGCTCGAAAGCGCGGGCTATCACGGATACTGGATCACCGATTTCCTCAATGTCGACCCGCATCTGGGCACGCGCGAGGAATTCAAGGCGCTGGTGGAAGCCGCCCATGCGCGCGGGATGAAGGTCTATATGGACATCATCACCAATCACACGGCCGACGTGATCAAATATCGCGAATGCCACGGACCTGAGGCACCGGCCGAATATCGCGACAAGGGAGTTTGCCCCTACCGCTCGCTCGGCGAGTACCCTTACACGACCCGCGGCGGCCCCGAAGGCGCGCCGATCAATGGGGGGTTCCTCGGCACCGATGCCGAGCACATGACGGCCGAAAATTTCGCCAAACTGACCGACCCGAACTGGGCCTATCAGACCTATGTCCCGGATGCGGAGAAGTCCGCGAAGAACCCCGCCTGGCTGAACGATCCGATCTATTACAACAATCGCGGCGACAGTGTCTGGGAAGGCGAAAGCCGCATTACTGGCGACTTTTCCGGTCTCGACGATGTCATGACCTCGAACCCGCGCGTGGTCCAGGGCTTCATCGACATCTACAAGCAGTGGATCACCGACTTCCGTGTGGATGGCTTCCGGATCGACACGGCCAAACATGTCGATATGGAGTTCTGGCAGCAGTTTGCCCCTGCGATCCTCGACCATGCCCGGGCCGAGGGCATCGAGCACTTCCACATGTTCGGCGAAGCCTATGAATTCGAACCGGCGCAGCTCGCCAAATTCACCACGGCCGGCAAGCTGCCCTCCGTGCTGGATTTCGCCTTTCAGGGCCGCGTGCGCGGCGTGATCGCCCATGGCGCGGCTGCAACGTCCCTCAGCTATCTGTTCGAAGCCGACGCGGTCTATGCCAACGGTTTCGAGACGGCCAGGCAATTGCCGACCTTCCTCGGCAATCATGACATGGGCCGCTTCGCCATGTTTGTGCGGCAAGCGAACCCGGAGATTTCGGACGAGGAGCTGACCCGCCGGATCATCCTGGGTCATGCGATGATGATGTTCATGCGCGGGGTGCCGACGATCTATTACGGCGACGAGCAGGGTTTCGTATCCGACGGCAATGACCAGGACGCGCGCGAGACCATGTTCCCATCGCGTACTGCAGTATACAATGACAACGACCTTGCCGGGACCGACGCGACCCCCGCCGACAACAATTTTGATCCCGCACACCCGATCTATCGCGCGATTGCCGATATGGCTGCGATCCGCCAGGCAGAGCCCGCGCTGCGGCGCGGCGCGCAGCTTACCCGCCACGCAGATAACGCTGGCGGCATGCTGGTCATCTCGCGGATAGACCCTGCCGATGGCAGCGAAATCGTGATCGCTTTTAATGCAAAGAATACGTCTTCAGACATCGCTTTTGCGGTCGACGGCCGTTCGCTCCGCTGGCAATCGCTGATCGGATCATGCCCGGTCGAGGCAACTGCACCTGGGGCCTATCGCCTCTCTATCCCGGCCACCGGGTTCGTCGTCTGCAAGTCGGAGTTTTGACCGCGTGAACCAGCAAATACCGAACAGCTTGCAGGCGGTACCGGCGACACAGGACGAATGGTGGCGCGGTGCCGTGCTTTACCAGATCTATCCGCGCAGTTTCCGCGACACCAATGGCGATGGCATCGGTGACCTGAAGGGGATCGTCGAAGGACTCGACTATGTCGCATCGCTGGGCGTGGACGGGATCTGGATTTCCCCCTTCTTCACGTCGCCGATGAAGGATTTCGGCTATGACGTGTCGGACTATTGCGGGATTGACCCCAGCTTCGGCACCTTCGAGGATTTTGACCGGATCATCGAAAAGGCGCACGGCCTGGGCCTGAAGGTCATTATCGACCAGGTCTATTCGCACACGTCCGACCAGCATGCCTGGTTCCAGGAAAGCCGCCAGGACCGGACCAATCCCAAGGCGGACTGGTACGTATGGGCCGATGCCAAGCCTGACGGTTCGCCGCCGTCCAACTGGCAATCGGTGTTCGGCGGTTCGGCCTGGCAGTGGGACGGCCCGCGCAAGCAGTATTACCTGCACAATTTCCTGACCAGCCAGCCTGATTTGAACCTGCACAATCGCGAAGTGCAGGATGCGGTGCTGGAAGTGACGAAGTTCTGGCTGGACCGGGGTGTAGACGGCTTCCGGCTCGATGCGCTGAACTTCACGATGCATGATCCGGAATTGCGCGACAATCCGCCTTCGAGCTTGCCGCTCGACCAGGTGACGCGCCCGTTCGACATGCAGATCAAGCGCTATAACCAGTCGCATGCAGACATCCCGCTATTCCTTGAACGGATTCGCGCGACGCTGGATCAATATCCCGGCCGGTTTACCGTTGCCGAGGTTGGCGGCCCTGATCCGCTGGAAGAAATGAAGGCCTTTACGGCTGACGGAAAGCGGCTCGATTCCGCTTATAATTTCGATTTCCTCTATGCGGAGAAGCTCACCGCAGCGCTGGTCAAGAAGTCGCTCGGCCAGTGGGATGGCTCCGCCGGTGAAGGCTGGCCGTCCTGGGCCTTTTCGAACCATGACGCGCCGCGCGCGGTGACTCGCTGGCATGGCAGCTTTGGCCATGACCATGTCAGCCGCCTGATGCTGTTGCTGCTGACCTCGCTGCGCGGCAATCCCTTTATCTACCAGGGCGAGGAATTGGGCTTGCCCCAGGGCGAGGTCGCCTTCGAGGACCTGCTCGATCCCGAAGCGATCGCCAACTGGCCGCACACGCTGGGCCGTGACGGCGCGCGCACCCCGTTGCCATGGCGGGCCGAAGCGCCCAATGCAGGGTTCTCTGATGCCAATCGCACCTGGCTGAAGCTCGATCCGGCGCATGCGCAGCGGGCGATCGACCGGCAGGCCGACGACCGGGAATCGATGCTCAACTTCACCCGCCGCCTGCTCCATCTGCGCCGCGAATTGCCGGCGCTGGCAGCGGGCGATATCGAGCTTCTCGATGCGCCCGAGGAAGTGGTGGCCTTCGTACGCACCGATCCGTCCGGCTGCGTGCTGTGCGCCTTCAACCTGTCCGACGGGCAAATCGACTGGACAGCCAGCGACAAATTCCCCAACGCGGCGCTGGTAGCAAGCGAACAGGGTGTCAGGCCCTCGGGCCAAATCCCGAGCGTCATGGCGCCGATGAGCGGATATTGGGCGACAATCGGGGGGCAGCGCGGATAATGGCGGAATCGGATCCGGCACAAGGCAAGGCGACGCGGCTGGAAGACATCGCGCGCGAGGCCGGGGTTTCGATTTCGACCGTTTCGCGCGCGCTCAATGACAGCCCGGCGGTAAAGCGCCGCACCAAGCAGGCGATCTGGAAGATCGCACGCGAATATGATTACGATTTCCGCCAGTCGATGCCCAAAGGCCCGATCGGCGCCGAGGCGACTATCGCGGTCGTGGTCCCGGCCCCGCAAGCGCGCGAAACGCGGGTGGCCGACCCCTTCTTCCTGGAGCTGCTGGCAGGCATTGCCGAAGCCGCGCGCGAACGCACCGCTGACCTGCTGATCAGCCATTTGAGCCCGAATTCGGCCGAAGACCTCGAATATGCCCTGACCACGAGCCGGGCCACGGGCGTGATCTTCATCGGGCAAAGCTCGCTGCACCACACCTTCAACGAACTGGCCAAGCGTGACACGCGCTTCGTTGTGTGGGGGGGCGGCGCTGCGCGACGCGGAATATTGCTCGGTCGGATCGGACAATCTGCTGGGCGGGCAGCGCGCCACCTCGCACCTAATCCGGCTTGGGCGCGAGCGGATCCTGTTCCTGGGCGATACCGAAGCGCCCGAAGCCGACCAGCGGCACCGTGGCTACAAGCAGGCGCTCGAGCTGGCCAGCCGCGAGTTCGACGAGGAACTGACCGTTTCCGCGTCCTTCGACGTTCACTCCGCAGAGGCTGCAACCGGTTCGCTGATCCAGCAAGGGGTGGAATTCGACGGGGTATTCGCCGCGAGCGACCTGATTGCGATCGGCGCAATGCGCGCGCTTACCCGCGCGGGCAGGTCCATCCCGGGCGATGTCTCGGTGGTAGGCTATGACAATATCGCCGCATCGCGCCTTGTCACGCCGCGGCTGACGACGATCGACCAGGACGCCAACCTGGCCGGGCGCCTGCTGGTCTCGAAGCTGATCGACACACAGGGCAAGATCCCGCCGTCCGATCGCACGGAAACTAGCCTGCTGATCCGCGAAAGCTGCGGAGGCTGAGGATTACCGTGTCCGCCCCACAGCCTGCCCCGATCCGCAACGTCCTGATCGTGGGCGGCGGCAGTGCCGGATGGATGACCGCGGCCGCTCTGGCCAATTCGCTGGGCAACGCGTGCGAGATCACCCTGGTCGAATCCGAAGCGATTGGTACGGTCGGCGTGGGCGAGGCGACAATCCCGCCGATCCGCTATTTCAACCAGCGGCTGGGGATCGACGAAGCGACTTTCGTGGCCGAGACCAGCGGTTCCTACAAGCTCGGCATCCAGTTCGTTGACTGGGCGCGGATCGGGCAAAGCTATTTCCACCCGTTCGGCCAGCACGGCGCCGAATTCGACCAGGTGCCGTTCTACCATTACTGGATGCGCGAACACCTGGAGGGGCGGGTCGAGGCGCCGATCGACGATTTCTCGATGGGCTGGGCCATGGCGAAGGCGGGCAAGTTTGCCCATCCGTTGCCTGATCGCCGCCAGATCCAGTCGACCTTCGATTATGCCTATCACTTCGATGCAGGGCTCTATGCGCAATATTTGCGCCGATATGCCGAAGCGCGCGGGGTTAGGCGGCTGGAAGGGCGCGTGGTCGATACCGCGCTTGATCCGGAAAGCGGCGCAATCGCGAGCATCAAGCTGGATGACGGGCGCGAGCTGGCCGCAGAATTCTTTGTCGATTGCAGCGGCTTTCGGGGGCTGCTGATCGAAGATGCCCTGCAGGCGGGATACGAAAACTGGCAGCACTGGCTGCCGTGCGATCGCGCGGTCGCAGCGCCCAGCGCGGGCGAAACCACGATCGATCCCTATACTCGCTCAACCGCCAAGAGCGCCGGCTGGCAATGGCGCATCCCGCTGCAGCACCGGATCGGCAATGGCTATGTCCATTGCAGCGAATTCATCGGCGAGGACGAGGCGACCGCAACGCTGGTGGGTTCGCTCAACAGCCAGCCGCTGTCCGATCCGCGCGTGCTGCGTTTTGTCACCGGGCGGCGCAAGAAGTTCTGGGACAAGAATTGCGTCGCGATCGGCCTTTCGGCTGGCTTCATGGAGCCACTGGAATCGACTAGCCTGCACCTGATCCAGTACGGTATATTGCGGCTGCTCGCGCTGTTCCCGGACAGCGAGATGTCACCGCTGCTGGCCGAGGAATACAACCGCCAGACCGCCGTCGAATACGAGCGGATCCGGGACTTCCTGATCCTGCATTACAAGGCGACCGAGCGCGACGATGCCGAGCTGTGGCGCTATTGTTCGGCGATGGCGATCCCTGATAGCCTGCAATACAAGATCGACCACTTCCGCGACTATGGCCTGCTGGTGGCGGACGAGCGCGAGCTGTTCAACAATCCCAGCTGGATCGCGGTATATCTTGGGCAGAACATCGTGCCCAAGCGCGCGCCGGCAATCACGCAGATGCGCCCCGATGTGCCGGTGGCGGATCGTTTTGCCGCGATTGCGAACGCGATGCGCGGCGCGGTGGCGGAGATGCCCGCGCATGGCGACTTCCTGGCCCGCCACTGCCCCAGCAGGCACGGCTGAGACAAACGATGACAGCATAGCGCGCAAGAAAAGGGGCCCGGCGATCGCTCGCCGAGCCCCTCTATGTTGCGACCCTGATAGGGCTCAGACGATCAGAATTCCTTCTTGATCGTGAAGTTGAAGGTGCGGCCATAGGTTTCGTGGCGGCTCGGGAAGGTGCCGATCTGGCTCCCGCCTGCATCGAACAGGTCGTTCCGCGTCACGAAGGGCTCGTTGGTCAGGTTGAACACTTCGAACTGGAAGCCGAGGCCATCAAGGAAGCCTTCGCGATCCTCGAAAGTGTACCCGATCTGGGCATCGACGATCGTTTCGCCGAGAGCCTGGGCACCGCTGAGGCTACCGTCGAAGTTCTGCACTTCGGACAGGAAGCCCGCGCGATGACGCGCGCTCAGCTTGGCCTGGAACCCGTTCTTTTCGTAGAACAGGTCGCTCGACCACACGGTTTCCGAATACCCCGGGATATCCAGCGCGTCGCCGTTCTGATCGTCAACCTTGGCATCGGCATAGGTGAAGCTGAAGCTGCCGCCAAAGCCGTCAAGCGCGTCAGTCAGGTCAGCGAAGTCGAGGCGCACGGTGCCTTCGATCCCGGTGATCTTGCCGCTCGAGAAGTTGACAGGACCGCTGAACGAACCGGTCGCCAGTTCAGGCGCTGTGGTCAGGATCGATCCGAAGCCAGCATTGTTGATCTGCTGCGTAACGTCGATCGTATCGTTGAACTGGATCACCCAGTCCGAGAGATCCTTGTGGAACAACGCCACCGCTATGGCCGACCCACGCGAGATATATTTCTCGAACGAGATGTCGAACGAGGTCGACTTGTATGGCCGGAGCGACGGGTTGCCGCCACTCAGGTTGAAGCAGACCAGCTGCGGCGGATTGAAGGCGATCACCGTATCCGGGATCTGGTCGCCATTGGTGTCGGTACAGCTGAGCGGGTTCACCGTCACGTTCTGATTGGCCGCGAGCTGGTCAAGCCGCGCCCGGGTGATCGACTTGGCAGCCGCCACCTTGACGAAGAAGCCATCTGCGACCTCGAACGCCAGGTTCGCACTCGGCAGCCAGTTCTCGTAGGAGTCGCTGACGTTGTTGGTCAGCCCGCCACCGAGCGTACCGAACGACTCCTGCTTGGTCTTGACATAGCGCAGGCCAACATTGCCGCGGACCGGGAGCGAGCCGAGATTGGCGTCGATATTGGCCATGGCGTAGATGTTGTGGACCTTTTCCGCCACGCGCCACTGCGTGTCGAAGGTGGCCTTGTCATAGATGTAAGTGCCATCGTCGAAGAAGCCGGACGGATCATAGGCGATGATGTCCATCCCCAGGCTGCCGGTCTTGGTTGAGCCGATAATGCTGCCTGTCGGGATGGGAAGGCCGTTCCCAAACGCTGCTGTCGGACGAATGAAGGCTTCGTTCGAATCGAAGTCCTTGTCGCGGTCGGTGTAAAGCCAACCAATCGTCACGCTCTTCAGGAAGCCGTTGTCTAGCTCGTAATCGGCCTCGGCACGCAACTGGTGCAGTTCGTCATTGATCTTCGGCTCCTTGATGAAGCCGACCTGGCCCCAGCCGCCCGGATCGGTCAGCAGGACAAGGTTGGGATCGGTGTAATCAAGCTGCGACGAAATGCTGTAGCGGCCATTGCTGGGCATGGTGAAGGTCAGCGTGTCGAGCGGACCGGACCGTGCGCGGCCTGTGCCGGCATAGGATTCGTAGTCGATGTCATCACGGTCGAGCTTGGAATAGCCGTAATCGAGTTCAAGCGTGAGGCGATCGGTGACCTTGAACGAGGTATTCGCACCCAGCGCAAAGATCTGCGATTCATTGCCCTCAGTATCGGTGCGCAGGATCGGGCCGACATTGGTGAAAGTCGCCGTGTCGGCAAATGGCCCGTCGCCGGTCGCGCCGCTGAAGGTCGCACCGCTCCACGATGCGATCGGGGTTTCCGTGCCGCGGAAGATACCGCTGTCCTTGGTATCGCCGTAGAAAGCATCGAGCGTCAGCTGGAAGCTGTCGCTCGGTTCGAACTGCAGCGCCCCTGCAATCGACAGGCGTTCGAACTCTCGGCTGACCACGCCCTGGCGGGGGTTATCGGCCGGGTAGATCAAGCCACCTGCCGTGCGGCCAACCTGGTTCCGGTTGGTCTTGAGCTCGCGCGAGATAAAGTGCGTCGGGTTCGACTGCTGCGTCACGCCCAGGTACCAGCCCACAGTGCCGTCGGCATTCTGGTCGATGTACGAACCGAACAGGCGATAGCCCTGATCGCTGAAATCGGGGTTCAGCTTGCCGATATCGGCAATCACATAACGCGCCGACAGGTTGATCTTGCGCTCCTTGAAGTCGAGCGGGCGGATCGTGCGCAGGTCAACCGCGCCGGCGATGCCGGTCGCTGCCAGCGTCGCGTCAGGCGATTTGTAGACCACGCCCTGCCCGATCAGCTCGGACGGGAACTGGTCGAACTCGATGCCGCGGTTGTTACCGGCCGACACGACCTCACGGCCGTTGAGCAGCGCGAGCGAGAAGTCCGGGCCAAGGCCGCGGATCGAGATCTGCTGCGAGCGGCCGCGCACGCGCTGTGCGGTAACGCCGGGCAGGCGGGCGAGCGAGTCGGCGATCGAAAGGTCGGGCAGCTTGCCGATGTCTTCCGCCGAGATCACCTCGACGATGCCGGGCGCTTCGCGCTTGGCCTCAAGTGCGGTTTCGATCGCGGCCCGGATACCGGTGACGACGATCGTGTTGTCTTCAGTGTCAGCCTCGGCAGTGTCCTGCGCGAAGGCGGGCGATGCGGTTGCGATCATGACCAGGCCGGTCGCCGCGCCACACAGCAGACGTGAGTTTACCGAAAAACGATCCAATCCCATTTTTATTCCCCCATGAAGGATGCAATCTGCGTTTGCATGTTTTTTCATAGCGGGAAAATTGAGCCACGTAAATGTCCAAAAATTTGGCCGCGAAATCGCAGCCAGATTCCATTTTTTATGATTATATTACCGTATCTTGTGGATTACTCGACGATACCGCGGGAAGTCCGGAAACTCTTTGCAAACGGATTTGGTGGCCTTTGCGCCACACTCGCTGGTGGTCAAACCCCGGATTCACCCTGCCAGAGCGCATATCAGAGCGCACGGAGCTCACGCGCACCTCCATCTAACTTATTGTAATATATGTTTTTTATTGCCAATTTTCACCGGCATTTGGATTCTCCAATCCAGTTTGATAGGCTGCCCAATCGGAATTTTTCATGCTGCACTGCGGAAGAAATGACATGCAAGAATGGTCGATTTCAACGGCGAGTGCGCAGACTCTATCTTTTTCCGAATACAATCATAGCCTTGTCTCGATTTCATCGTTCCTGCAGCAGCCAGATTGCGCGATTGAAAATGCTGTTTTGCAAAAATTTGCAGCAATTACGCCGCAATATCCGGGACTGCGCGCCGCGCTCGACTCGGAGATCGCGGACCACTGGCTCGACACGCTCTCGCCCCTGCTTTCGCGCGCCTTTGATGCTCCCGAAGGGCGCTGGTCGATGGTGGCCTGGCATTCGATTGTGTCGCATCGTCCGCAGGACCTCTTGCCGATCCAGCGCCTGCCGCATGTCGACGGGACTGACCCCGATCAGGTAGCGATGATGCTCTACCTGCACCGCACCGGGCACGGCGGCACCGCCTTTTTCCGCCACAAATCGACCGGGCTGGAGGCGCTGACAGAGGAGAATTTCCCGCGCTA
The DNA here is from genome assembly GCF_011047315.1 of Altererythrobacter sp. BO-6. NCBI lineage: Bacteria > Pseudomonadati > Pseudomonadota > Alphaproteobacteria > Sphingomonadales > Erythrobacteraceae > Altererythrobacter > Altererythrobacter sp. BO-6. Next base: position 915,552 of record NZ_CP049259.1, read on the forward strand.
CCGCGTCGCGCTGGAACGCGAAGTGCGCGAGACGGGCCTGCCGCCGGCCGCCTATGTCACTGACGGCGCCCCGCTGTTCGAACGGACCTATGCCAGCGCGGGTGAATTCAACCATGCGATTTTCTATCGCGGCAATATCCTGCACAGCGGTGTGATCGATAATCACGCGCCGCTCTCGCGCGATCCACGCGAAGGGCGCTATACCATCAATGCATTCTTGAGGCCGCCCGGCGGCGAGGGACCGAATGACGAGTGAAACGGGTATCAAACGGCTGGTAATCGTTGGCGGGGGCACCGCTGGCTGGATCGCGGCGGCCGCGTTCGCGCGTCTGCTGGGCGAGCGGCTGGAGATCGCGCTGGTCGAATCCGATGCGATCGGCACAGTGGGCGTTGGCGAAGCGACGATCCCGCAGATCATCCGGCTCAACACCATCCTGGGCTTCGACGAGCACGATTTCCTGCGCCAGACCTTTGGCACGTTCAAGCTGGGGATCGAATTCGTCGACTGGTCGGCGCGGGGCAGCCGCTATCTGCACACCTTTGGCGACACCGGCCTCAACCTCGGCAATGTCGCGTTCCACCATTACTGGCGGCGGCATGCGATGCAGGGCGGCAGCGAGAGCCTGTGGCATTACTCGCTGCACCAGCTGGCGGCGGACCAGGCGAAATTCGCCAAGCTTGAGCGGGTCGGCAACACGTCGATGACCGGGCTTGCCTATGCCTATCACTTCGATGCCACGCTTTATGCCCGTTACCTGCGCAATTACGCGGAAACGCGCGGCGTCACGCGCCACGAGGGGATAGTGCAAACGGTCGAACGCGCTGCCGAAAGCGGCGACATCGCCGCGATCATGCTCGACAATGACCGCCGCATCGCGGGCGACTTCTTCATCGACTGCACCGGGTTTCGTTCGCTGCTGCTGGGGCATGAACTGGAGGTCGGCTATCAGGACTGGTCGCACTGGCTGCCCTGCAACCGCGCGCAGGCGGTGCCGAGCAGAAGGATCGATCCCCTGCCCCCCTTCACCCGGGCCACCGCCCGACGGGCGGGCTGGCAATGGCGCATCCCGCTGCAGCACCGCACCGGCAACGGCCATGTCTATTGCAGCGAGTTCATCTCCGATGACGAAGCCGCCGAAGTGCTGCTGGCGAACCTTGATACCGAAGCGCTGGACGATCCGCGCCCGATCCGCTTCACCACCGGGCGGCGCGAGCAGTTCTGGGCGCACAATTGCGTAGCGATCGGCCTGTCGAGCGGCTTCCTTGAGCCGCTGGAATCGACCAGCATCCACCTGATCCAGTCCAACATCAGCCGGTTGATCGAGCTGTTCCCGCGCGACCGCATCAATGCAGCCGATCGCGAGGAATACAATCGCCGCACGATCCGCGAGTTCGAGCAGATCCGCGATTTCCTGATCCTGCATTACCACCGGACCGACCGCGAAGACACCGAGTTCTGGCGCTATTGCAAGCACATGTCCGTGCCCGACAGCCTCACGCACAAGATCGAGCTGTTCGGTTCGGGCGGCCGGCTGGGTCGCGACGTGGATGACCTGTTCCGCGAAGCGAGCTGGGTGCAGGTGATGCTGGGCCAGGGCGTCACCCCCGCTGATTACAACCCGATGGCCGACCAGTTGAGCAATGCCCAACTCGGCCAATTCCTGGGCGACCTGCGCAAGATCATCGAGAAAGCGGTCGCCGGCCTGCCATCGCACGCCGATTACATCGCGCAGCATTGCGCCGCGACAAACGCTTAGGGCTCGACCGATTCCTCGGCGTCGAACAGCGGCGCCCAATCGCCGAACAGCGGCTGGAACTCATCGGCGCGGATCGAATGCCACACGCCGACCTCGAAATAGGGGATCGCCTCTAGCCGACTGCGCGCCTCGGCCTCGTCCCTGGCCTTGATGATCAGCAGCGAGCCAACAATCTTGTCGCCTTTCGCCAAAGGCCCGGCCACCGCGAAGTGTTTGCCGTGTTCGGCAAAATGCTTGAGCAATGCATCATGGCTGTGTTCGCGGAACACCTCGCCATGCTCGCCATCGCGGCAATAGAATGCGAACAGCTTCATCGATCCAACCCGTACCTGCGATCCTTTGCGAACGCGGCGACACCTTGCGCGCATCCCATCAATCGATCAAGGCCTGCCTCGTTCCTTTCGCACTCGCAACATAGGCCCTTGGCAAACGCCGGTCAGTCGTGCACCTTGCAACCCATCGCATGAGTGAAAGACCGGGCACCAATTTCGACGAAATGATTGACGAACAGGGCAATGTTCGTCCGGCCTATGCTGCCTATCGCGAATGGTATGACGATCAGGAACCGCGTTGGCTGCGGAGCCAGAATGCTCGCGCGGAAAGCTTCTTTCGCCGCACCGGGATCACCTTCAACGTCTATGGCCAGGCTGACGGCGAAGAGCGGCTGATCCCTTTCGACATGGTGCCGCGCATCATTACCGGCGCGGAATGGCGGCGGATCTCGCGCGGGATCGAACAGCGGGTAAAGGCGCTCAACGCCTTCCTGCATGACATCTATCACAAGCAGGAAATCATCCGTGCCGGGCGGCTGCCGCTGAAGATGCTGTCGCAGAACGAGGCTTTCCTGCAGCAGATGGTGGGCTTCAACCCGCCGGGCGGTATCTACACGCATATCGTCGGGGTAGACCTGGTGCGCACCGGCCCCAACGAATTCCACGTGCTGGAAGACAATGCGCGTACCCCCTCAGGCGTCTCCTACATGCTGGAGAACCGCGAGACGATGATGGCGATGTTCCCGGATCTGTTCGCGCAGGTTCCGGTGCGCCCGGTGCAGGACTATCCGCGCCTGCTGGCTTCGAGCCTTGCCAAATGCGCGCCGCCCGCCGCATCGGGCGGCGAGCCGGTGCTTGCCGTGCTGACGCCGGGCATCTTCAATTCGGCCTATTACGAGCATTCCTTCCTGGCGGACCAGATGGGCGCCGAACTGGTCGAAGCGAGCGACCTGCGCGTGGTTGACGGGCGCGTCGCGATGCGCACTACGCGCGGCTACAAGGCAATCGATGTGCTCTACCGCAGGGTCGATGACGACTATCTCGACCCGCTGACCTTCAATCCGGACAGCATGCTGGGCGTGCCCGGCATCATGGACGTCTATCGCGCGGGCGGCATCACCATCGCCAATGCGCCGGGCACCGGCATTTCCGACGACAAGGCGATCTATAGCTACATGCCGGATATCGTGCGGTTCTACACCGGCGAGAAACCGATCCTCGACAATGTCGAGACCTGGCGCTGCAGCGAGCCGGACTCGCTCAAATACGTGCTCGACAACCTCGCCGACCTGGTGGTCAAGGAAGTGCACGGCTCGGGCGGATACGGCATGCTGATCGGCCCGACATCGACCAAGGCGGAGGCTGCGAAATTCGCCGAAAAACTGCGCGCCAAGCCTGACAATTACATCGCCCAGCCAACCTTGTCGCTGTCGACGGTGCCGATCTTCGCCAAGTCCGGACTCGTGCCGCGCCATGTCGACCTGCGGCCCTTCGCGCTGGTCTCCCCGCGCGAAGTCACCATAACGCCGGGCGGGTTGACGCGCGTGGCGATGCGCAAGGGTTCGCTGGTGGTCAATTCGTCGCAGGGCGGCGGGACCAAGGACACCTGGGTGCTGGAGGACTGACGCGAGTATGCTGGGCCGCCACGCCAACGGGATCTTCTGGATGTTCCGCTATCTTGAACGGGCGGAGAATACCGCACGCCTGATCGATGCGGGCTTCCAGCTGGCGCTGACCAGCGGCACCGAGGCGGCCGACGATGAATGGCGATCGGTGCTGGTGACGACTGGGCAGGATGACCTCTTCCGCCAGAATCACGAAAGCTATTCGGGCATGGCCGTGCCCGATTTCATGCTGCGCGGGCGCGACAATCCGGGCAGCATCCTGTGCATGCTGGAAAATGCCCGCACCAATGCCCGCGCGGTGCGCACCGCGATCACGCGCGAAGTATGGGAATCGACCAATGAAACCTGGCTGTCGCTGAAGGACATGCTCGCCCGCCCGGTCTCCGAACGGAACCTCGGCGATGTACTGACCTTTACCCGGCGCCAGGCGGCCCTGGTCCGCGGCGCGATGGAAGGCACCATGTTGCGCAACGAGATCTATAATTTCGCACGGATGGGCACCTTCCTTGAGCGCGCCGACAACACCGCGCGCACGCTGGACGTCAAATATTACGTGCTGCTGCCCAGCATCAGCATGGTCGGTTCCGAACTGGACAACAAGCAATGGGAGGCGGTGCTGCGCTCGCTTTCGGGCATCCGCGCCTATCGCTGGCTCAATGCCGGGCGAATGGACGCGCGCGGGATCACCGAATTCCTGATCCTTGACCGCCGTTTCCCGCGCAGCCTGCGCTTCTGCCTCGACAAGCTGGACAGCAATCTGCGCTATCTCGCCGAGGAATATGGCGAGGATGGCCATTCGCATGCGCTGGTGCGTGACGCCGCCCAGAAGCTGCGCAGCACCGATGTCGACCGGATCATCGACATGGGCCTGCACGAATTCATCACCACGTCGATCCGCAGCGCTGCAGAGATTTCGAACGCCATCGCCACAGATTACAGGTTTGCAGAATAATGCGCCTGTCGATCGAACACACCTCGCGTTACGACTATTCGCAGCCCGCCTCGCACGGCTTGCTGCGCATCCGGCTGAAGCCGAAATCGACCCACGGGCAGAACATCGTCGATTGGGCGATGGAGCTTGACGGGGCGAAAGTGGAAACCCGCTACGAAGACCAGCACAACAACGCAGTGGTGCTGGCATCGGTGGAGCCTGGCACCGAGACGGTGGTGGTTACCTGTCGCGGGATCGTAGAGACGGCGGATACCTCGGGCATTATCGGCCAGCACGCCGGGCACATGCCACTGTGGGCCTTTGCCAAGCGCACGGCGCTGACGCGGCCCGGCGCGCAGATCCGCAAGCTGGCGAGCGCCTTCGATCGCAACGATCCCGATGCGCTGGGGATGCTGCATGCGCTGTCGCGCCGGGTGCTTGAGGCGGTAACCTACGAAATCGGGCGGACGGACTCCGGCACCACTGCCGAACAGGCGCTTCAGGCCGGGCACGGCGTGTGCCAGGACCATGCTCATGTCTTCATCGCTGCCGCGCGCGAGCTGGGCATCCCGGCGCGCTATGTCAGCGGATATCTGATGATGAATGACCGGATCGAGCAGGAAGCGGGCCATGCCTGGGCCGAGGCGCATGTGCCGGACCTGGGCTGGGTCGGGTTCGATATCTCCAACGGGATCAGCCCGGACGAACGCTATGTCCGCGTGGCGACCGGCTGTGACTATCGCGATGCCGCGCCGATCACCGGCATATCCTACGGAACTGGGGATAGCGCGCTGGAAGTGCGGCTTTCGGTTGAACAGCACACGGCGGCGCAGTAGCGCGCTTCATTCGAAGGAGTTTTCGCCGTGACCTATTGCGTTGGCCTGCAGATCGATCGCGGCCTGGTTCTGATGAGCGACACCCGCACCAATTCCGGGGTCGATTACATCTCGTCTTTCCGCAAGCTGCACCACTGGTCGGTGCCCGGCAATCGCAGCATCGCCTTGCTCTCGTCCGGCAATCTCGCGACCACCCAATCGGTGATCAGCAAGCTGGAAGAGCGCAACAAGGCGCCGAGCGAACGGCATAATTCGCTGTTCGACGCACCTACGATGTTCCAGGTCGCAACCACAGTGGGCGAGCTGCTGCGCGAGACGATCCGCGAGAGTACCCCGTCCGACAGCCCCGAAGCCAGCGGAACCTTCACCGCTTCGCTGATCCTCGCCGGACAGATTTCGGGCATGGAGCCGCGGCTGTTCCTGATCTATCCCGAAGGCAATTTCATCGAGGCCTCGCTCGACACGCCCTTCTTCCAGATCGGCGAGACCAAATATGGCCGCCCGATCCTGATCCGCGCCTTCGACCGGGGCATGAGCTTCGAGGAAGCGATCAAGCTGCTGATGGTCAGCTTCGATTCCACGCTCAAGGCCAATCTCTCGGTCGGCATGCCATTGGACCTGCTGGTGCTGGAACGGGACAGTTTCGAGCCGCTGCACCAGCGCCGCATCCTCGAGGACGATCCCTATTTCCGCACTATTTCCTCAGGCTGGAGTGAGGCGCTGCGGAAAGCCTTCGAGGGGCTGCCCGATTACGAGATGTAGTCTGGGCTCAGCCGGCCATCATGCTGGCGACCAGGATCGAAACGGTAAAGCTCGCCAGCGTGGCGCAGACAACCGGCATGAAGGCGCGCCAGCCCAGCGTGCGCATCAGGTCCATCCGCGAACGCAGCGCCGTCGCGGTTACCGCCAGCAGCAGCAGCCCTTTTGATACAGTCAGCGCGCCTCCGGCAAAAGCTTCGGGAAATTCGACGAAGCTATTCACCGTCACCAGCGCCAGGAAGCCGAGGATGAACCATGGCAAAGCGAGACGGCGCAGCGGTGTTGCCCCCGCCCCGCCCTGCCCGGCGCTGCCGATCCACAGCGAAACGAGCAGCACGGCGGGCGCCAGCAAGGTCACCCTTGCCAGCTTGACGATGGTCGCTTCGGCCCCGGCAGCATCGGAGAAGGAGTAGCCGCCGCCGATCGCTTGCGCGACGTCATGCACGGATGCGCCGATCAGGAACCCCGCCGCGCGGTCATCCAGCCCGATCTGCGCGGCGATCACCGGATAGACCGCCATGGCAAAGGCGCTGGCCAAGGCGACCGCGACCAAATTCATCGCGAATTGCGCCTGCGGCAGCCGTTCGCGCCCGATCACGGCATAGAGCGCCAGCGAGGCGCTCGCGCCGCAAATGGCGGTCGCGCCGCCCGCCAGGATGCCGGCATATCGTGACTGGCCCCAGATCCGCGCGCCCAGCAGCCCGGCAGCAAAGGTCGTCGCCATGATCCCCAGCAGCAAGGCAAAGGACACAGCGCCGACATCGGCGATCTGCGCGAAAGTGATCTGAAAGCCGAGCAGCACGATCCCGATCCGCAGGCCCTCCCTCGCGACCAGGTCAAGTCCGGGATGCGTGCCTTCCTCGCCCGCGGCAAAGCTCAGCGCGAGGCCCAGCAGCAAGCCCATCAGGATCATCGGCATGCCGTAATGGTCGCTGAGCCAGGCGGCGGCGAGACTGGTCACCCCGACCAGGATCAGCCCCGGCAGGAAACGGCGCGTGGTGCGCTTCTCAGACCCCGCTGCTTCCTGTTCGGACAGCGTCAGCTCGCCGTACAAGTCCCCGGCGTAGAAATTGCGTTCATCGGGAGAATTGCCCGCGGCCAAACCCTGCCTCCCTTCAGCCCGCTTCCACGCGGCGGATCTGCGGCATCATCAGCTGCAGCCACGCCAGCGCGATCAGGTAGGACATGGCGGCGAAAACGAACAGCGGCACGAAGCCGAACCCTGCATCGAGCACGCGGCCGGTGATCAGGCTGATCGCCACCCCGCCCATATTGCCCATGAAGGCGCCGAAGGCGGTGACCCGCCCGACCTTGGCATTGGGAACCACGTCCGTGATCGTCGCGAAGATCGACAGCGAGAAGCCCTGGTGCCCGGCCATGACCACACCCATCATCACCGCGACCGGCCAGAAGGAATTGAGTTCCAGCACCAGCGGCAGCGGCGCCACTATCAGCGCGGAAACCAGCATCACGCCCTTGCGAACGCGGTTGACCGACCAGCCCAGCTCAAGCAGCCGGGTCGAGGCCCAACCGGCAAGCAGCGCGCCCAGGCCCGAACCGGCAAAGGCGATCGCCAGCGGGATCGCCAGCTCCAGCGTCGTAAGGCCGAACTCCTTGCGGTAATAATCCGCCAGCCAGAAATTGATGAACCACCAGGTCATGTCCGATAGCGCCTTGGCGATCACGATCGCCCAGGTCTGCCGGTTGGTCAGGAAATTGCCGTAAGCCGCGCCGTCTTCGACCAGCGTCACGCCCTCCGGCTCGGCACTTGCCTGGCGCAATTGCGAAAGGCCGCGCGCCAGCCACATCCAGGCGATAAGCGAGATGAAGCCGCCGATACCGCCTGCGACCAGTGCCCCGCGCCAGCCGACCGCCAGCGCCAGCGCCGGGATCACGAAAGGCATGGCGATTGTCCCCGCCCCCGCCAGCAGGGTCGCGAAGCCGAAAGCAAAGGAACGCTTGTTCGGTTCGAACAATGTGGCGACGGTCTTGATCGTCAGCGGGGTCTGCACCGCTTCTGTGACACCCAGCCCGACGCGCGCGGCGACCACCTGCCAGGTGGTGATGGCCCAGCCATGCGCCATCGCAGCAAAGCTCCAGGCCGATGCGCCCAATTGCATCGAGCGGTGGACACCCAGCCGGTCAACCAGCCAGCCGGTAAACAGGAACGCAAAGGCCGCGGAAAACTGCGTGACCGCGGCCAGATCGCCGAAATCGCTGTCAGTCCAGCCGAAGTCCGCCATCATGTCGGGTTTGAGGATGGCGATGATCGGGCGGTCCATCGCATTGAATACGCCCGCCACGCACAGTGTCGTGAACAATGCCCAACGCAGGCGCGGCGTGATCACCTTCATGATGCGAATTCCCCTTCCCGATTCAACTGTCTACCCCGGGTACGGACACAGGCCAACCAGGGGATTCCTGGCTGGCCTGCACCGTGTTGCGACCTTTGAGGCGTCAGGCGGCTCAGTTGCGAACCCGCAGGCTCACCCCGAAATAGCGATCCGCATCGCGCGGGATCTGCAAGCGCTGGCCATTGCCGACATTGAGCAGCGCATAGCTTTCGTCGGTGATGTTGCGGGCATGGAAGGTCAGGCGATAACGATCGTCCTGGTCGGAGAAGCCGATCGAGGCATTCCAGAGACCATAGGGATCGATCACGCCCTGCTCGCCAAGGTCCGAATACTGCTTGCTGACATGACGATAGTCGGTGTCGAGATAGAACCGGAAACCGCCCAGATCGCCTTCATAGCTGCCGCCAAGCGTGTAGGTGAACTTGGGGGCCAACGGCAGCTGGGTGCCGTCGCGCGCGTCAGGTGCATTGGTCAGCGGGTTCGGGTTGAACTTCTTCACCGCCGCATCGGCATAGGCACCGCTGGCGCGCAAGGTCAGACCGTCTACCGGCACTACCAGCAGGTCAGCTTCAAAGCCTTCGCTCTTTACCGTACCGGCATTGGTCAGGTTCGTTACCGTCGCGCCATTGAGCAGCACGAAGTTGTTGGCCTGGAACCCGTCATATTCGACGGTGAAGGCCGCAACGTTCAGCTGCACCCGGTTGTCGAGGAATTGGGTCTTGGCGCCCAGTTCAAACGCGTTCGACGTTTCTTCGTCAATCGGCACGGCGTTGGTGGGCGCAGTGTGGTTGAAGAAGACGTTGAAAGCCGGGCCCTTATACCCGCGGGTATAGCTGCCGTAGAACATGATGTCCTCTGCCGGCGTGAACTGCAGCACCGCCTTGCCTGACAGATTGCCGTTGGTGCTCGACCCGCGCGATACCGGCGTGCCGTTACCGCCGCCTGCGATGGTGCCGCCTGCCGGGTTACCCGAAACGCCGGGGCCGGTAGCCGGCAGGCCGGTCGCCGCATTCACGCCCGGTGCGCGGACATGGGTGTAGCTGAGCTCGTCCCAGGTGTATCGCAAGCCGCCGGTGATCGCAAACATGTCATTCAGGCGATAGGTTGCCTGGCCGAAGATCGCGAAGTTGGACGAATTGACGTCACTGTCAGAGGTTGCGGTGGGGAAGATCGTGTTGACCGTGTCGGTCAGGTTGCACGGACGCCCGCCGGTGGCAGGATCGATCGGCAGGGTCGAGCTGGCGCAGGTGATCACTTCACGAGTGAAGGTCTGCGTATTGTCCGAATGCCATGCGAAAGCACCAACCTGGTAGAAGAACGGAGCGGTCGGATCGGACGCAATGCGCGCTTCGAACGACATCTGCTCGGTCGTCACCACACCATCGTCATGCAACTGTGCAGTGCCGACAATGGCACGCGGCAGGAAATCGCCTTCGCGGATTTCGCGGTTGCGCCAGTTGCGATAGCCGGTGACCACGCTCAGCGTGTGCGTATCGCTAAGGTCGACATCGCCGGAGAGCGTCAGGCTCCACTGCTTGTCCTTGGTTTCAGTGACAAGGTTGTGATTGACGTAACGCTGGTCGAGACCCTGCGCCGAACCGCCCGGGAGGCCCAGCTCGGCATCGAGCACAGCACCGCGGCTGACGGTCGTAACGTCGGCGCAGCAATCGTCATCGGCCTTGAAGAGGTCCGCGATCAGGCGGACCCGTGCCATCGAACCATTGTAATCAACGATGCCGCGCGCACCATAGTGCTCATAACCGTTGATCTTGTTATTCTCACCGCCATAGACATTGGTGATGTTGCCATCATAGCTGCCATAGAAACCGGTCACACGAGCGCTGAGGTCTTCGGCGATCGGACCCGAAAGCGAGCCGCGCACGCGGTATTCATCGCCTTCGAACCATTCGGCGCGCCCTTCGGCTTCGAACGTATCGGTGCCGCCCTTCGACACGATGTTGACGAGACCGGCCGACGCGTTCTTGCCGAACAGCGTGCCTTGCGGGCCGCGCAGCACTTCCAGCCGCTCGGCATCGACCAGGTCCATGAAGGCCTGGCCCGAACGGCTCAGCACGATGCCGTCAACCACGGTCGAAACGCTCGGCTCGGCTGCGATCGAGAAGGTGATGGTGCCAACACCGCGCATCCACGATCGCGCTATTGGCGCTGGTCGTGCCCTTGCGGAAGGTGACCGACGGAACGAGCCGGGTAATGCCTTCAAGGCTGGTGGTGCCGGCCTGCTCGAGCCGGTCCGCCGACAGCGCGGTAACCGCAATCGGCACGTCCTGGACATTTTCGGAGACCTTCTGTGCGGTAACCAGGATTTCCTGGATGCCGCCCTCGTCTTCCTCAGCGTCCTGCGCCCATGCCGGCGCGGTCGCGGACAAAGCCATCAGGCTGACAGAAACAGCCAGCGCACGCGCCATCGATGATTGGAGTAACTTCATCAAACCTCTCCCTGTGCAATTGGGCCGGTTCTGCCGCATCCCCTTGAGGATGCGCACAGCCCGACCGCGAATTGCCCTTGATCTGCGCTTGTCCCGCCGATATGTCAAGCGGTGTCACATTTGATAATCGAGATTGTGGTGCAATCGCCACAGTGACACCGGGAGAAGGGGATTTTCCGCGTGAAATGGCGGATTCAAGGCAGTGATCGGGGATTTGACCTCCTGTTCGGGGAGCAAATCGTCCTGTGTCACACCGAATCCTGTCCTGCGGTGGTCATAGCCCGTGGCAATCCGCAAATCGAAATGTATCGCGGCAATTTCCGGATCGAGGATTCGCCGCAAGGAGCGCTCGCACTGGGCGAATGGCGGCAGTCAGGCGATGCGATCGAAGTTCCTCCATGAAGGTATTGCAGGGGCCCGGCTGGAGCTTGGTGCTGACAGCTTCACACTGCGTGCGCTCGATCCCGCGATCGACCGGCTATGGGTTCATTTCCATGCAGAACCGGGTGAAACCGTGTGGGGCGGCGGCGAACAGATGAGCTATCTTGCGCTCAATGGCCGCAGTTTCCCGATCTGGACCAGTGAGCCCGGCGTCGGCCGCGACAAGTCGACCGAGCTGACCCGCCTGATGGACGAACAGGGCATGGCCGGCGGCGATTACTGGAACACCAATTATCCGCAGCCGACCTTCCTCACCTCGCGCTGGCTGGCGCTGCATCTCAATGCCAGCTGTTACAGCGTGCTCGACTTCACCGATCCGGCGCGCCACAGAGTCGAAATATGGTCGGGCGAAGCACGGTTCGAGGTATTCACCGACGAAGGGCCGATGGGCCTTGTCTCGCAGCTTTCGGAGCGCTTCGGCCGCCAACCCGAACTGCCCGACTGGGCGATTGGCGGCGCGATCCTTGGCCTGAAATCGGGCGCCAGCAGCTTCGACCGGCTCGAGCGCTTTATCGCGGCAGGCGCTGCAGTCTCCGGCCTGTGGTGCGAGGATTGGGCCGGCATCCGCGAAACCAGCTTCGGCCGCCGCCTGTTCTGGGACTGGCACCTGGGCGAGCGCAGCGCCGCCCGCTACCCCAACCTGAAACAGCGGATTGCCGAACTTGCCGACAGAGGCATCCGCTTCCTCGCCTACGCCAACCCCTATCTCTCCGATGACGGCGAGCTTTTCGCAGAAGCACTGGCGGGCGGCCATTTCTGCCTCAAGCCGGACAGCGACGAGGTCTATCTGGTGGATTTCGGCGAGTTTGACTGCGGCGTCATCGATTTCACTCGCGCCGAAACGCGCGCATGGTTCGCCGAGCGCGTGCTGGGCTGCGAAATGCTCGACAACGGGATTGCCGCGTGGATGGCCGATTTCGGCGAGTACCTGCCCACCGATGTCCGTCTGGCCGATGGCAGCGACCCGATGGAAGCGCACAACCGCTGGCCGGTGCTGTGGGCCGAAGTGAATGCGCGGGCGCTGGCGAGCCGCGGCAAGACTGGTGACGCGCTGTTCTTCATGCGGGCGGGCTTTTCCGGCGTCGGGGCACATTGCCCGCTGCTGTGGGCGGGCGACCAGTCGGTCGACTTCACCCGGCATGACGGGATCGGTACAGTCATCACGGGAGCGCTTTCGGCTGGCCTGGTCGGCAATGCCTACAGCCATTCGGATTGCGGCGGCTACACCTCCCTCCTCGGCAATGTCCGCAGCGAAGAACTGCTGCAGCGCTGGTGCGAGCTGGCGGCGTTTGCGCCGGTGATGCGCAGCCATGAAGGCAACCGGCCCGACGACAATCTGCAATATGACAGCACGCCAGAGCTGCTCCAATGCTTCGCGCGCTGGAGCCGGGTGCATGCGGCGCTGGCGCCCTATGTCCGCGCGCTATGCCGCGAAGCTGCCGCAACGGGCCTGCCCACGCAGCGCCCGCTGTTCCTGCACTATCCGCTCGATCCGGCGCTGTTTGTGATACAGGACCAGTTCCTTTACGGCGCAGACCTGCTGGTGGCCCCGGTGATAGCGGAAGGCGCCACCGCAAGGCAGGTCGTTTTGCCCGGCGACGAGCCATGGCGGCACCTATGGACCGGCGAGGATGTCGCGCCCGGTACGCATGAGATTGCCGCACCGATCGGCCAACCGCCAGTGTTTTATCGCCCGGACAGCCCGCATGCGGCGCTGTTTGCGAGCCTGAAAGAGGAGCTGGCGCGATGAGCGAACGCGCGACCATTCGCGATGTGGCGGCCCATGCCGGCGTGGCGGTGAAAACGGTCAGCCGCGTCCTCAACGGCCACCCCTATGTGAGCACGGACACCCGCGAGCGGGTGGAAGCGGCGATGAAGGCGCTTGATTTTCGCCCCAGCGTGGCAGCGCGCATCCTCTCCGGCGCGAAGTCCAACCAGGTCGCGCTGATCTATGACAATCACAGCCCCTATTACATGTTCCAGATCCAGAAGGGCTGCTGGGACGAATGCCATACGCGCGGGATCCGCCTGCTGGCGCAGCCGGTCGATGTCGAGGATCCCGATGTCGGCGAGCAGGTGCGCGGGCTGGTGACGGAAACCCATGTCGACGGGATCATCCTGTCCTCGCCGGTCACCGATTGCGAGCCGGTACTGAAAATGCTCGACCAGCTCGACATTCCCTTCGTGCGCATTTCGCCCGGCACCAACCATGCGCTGACCAGTTCGGTGTTCATGGACGATGCCCAGGCCGCTGACGACATGACGACGCATCTGATCAATGCCGGGCATCGCCGGATCGGCTTTATCAAGGGGCACAAGAGCCACATGGCAAGCGAAGAACGCCTGTTCGGTTATCGCCGCGCGCTTGACCGGGTGGCGATCCCGTTCGAGCCGGGCCTGGTTTGCGACGGCGAATTCGATTTCGACAGCGGGGTACGCGCCGCACGCCAGTTGCTCGACATGGCAGAGCCGCCGACGGCGATATTCGCATCGAACGACGATATGGCTGCGGGCGTGCTGGCCGTTGCGCATGACCGCGATATCGATGTGCCGGGCGATCTTTCGGTCACCGGGTTCGATGATACCACGCTCTCGCGCACGGTCTGGCCGCCGCTCACCACGATCCACCAGCCGATGGCGGAGCTGGCCCGTACCGCCACCGAAATCCTTATCACCGGCGGCGACATCACCCATCGCCGCCTGCCGCACCAGTTGATCGAGCGCGCTTCCGTCGCGCCGCCAAGAAGGGACAATCTATGAGCCTGTTGCCGCCGATTCCTGCCACGCGCACGCTTGGCGCCAGCGATATCGCGATTTCGCCGATCGCCTGGGGCATGTGGCGCCTCGCCGAAGACGACCGCAACGCCGCAGAGGCGGCGCGGCTCGTGCACGCAGCGCTCGATGCCGGGATCACCCTGCTCGACACGGCGGACATCTATGGCTTCGACGGCAGCGGGGGCTTCGGCGACGCCGAGGCGCTGCTGGGTGAAGTCTTCGCCGCCGAGCCCGGCTTGCGCGGCCGGATGGTGCTGGCGAGCAAGGGCGGGATCATGCCGCCGCTGCCCTATGACCAGTCGGCTGGATATCTGGCTTCGGCGATCGATGCCTCGCTGCGGCGGATGAAGGTCGACACGATCGACCTCTACCAGGTCCACAGGCCTGACATCCTCACGCACCCGCAGGAAGTCTCCCGCACGCTCGACGATGCAGTGGCAGCCGGCAAGATCCGCACGCTGGGCGTGTCGAACTTCACGATCCAGCAAGTCGAAGCGCTCCAGCACTTCCTCGGTCACAGGCTGGTATCGACCCAGCCCGAGATCAGCCCGCTGCGCATCACCTGCTTTGAAAATGGCGAGCTGGACCAGGCGATGCGGCTGGGCCTTTCGGTATTGGCGTGGTCGCCGCTCGGTGGCGGACGACTGCTTTCGCCCGAGACAGCGCGCGACAAGGCAGTGGCGGCCGAGCTTGACCGGATCGCCAAGGAGCAAGGCGTCAGCCGCTCGGTCGCGGCCTATGGCTGGCTGATGGCGCACCCGGCGGGGATCGTGCCGATCATCGGTTCGCAAAACCCGGCCCGGATCGCCGAGGGCGTGGCTGCTATGGGCATGCGCTGGACCCGACAGGATTGGTATGCGGTGCTCGTCGCCGCACGAGGAGAGAGGCTTCCGTAATGACAGATAAGCAACAATGCGAAATCGCCTGGTTCTCGGCGCTTTGTGATGACGATTACGAATTCCTCGGCGTTACTGACCAGTATCTCAAGTCTAGCTGGGAGCATTGCCGCAACATCGTGCTGCGCGCGGAGGAAGGCGGGTTCGACAATATCCTGCTGCCTTCGGGCTACGAGCTGGGGCTCGACACCACCGTGTTCGCTGCTGCCGTTGCCACCCAGGTCAAGCGGATGAAGCTGCTGTGGGCGACCCGCATCGGCGAGGACTGGCCCCCGCAGCTCGCGCGCCGGATCGCGACGCTTGACCGCATCCTTGGCCCTGACGCGACCGGCACGACCGGGCGGCTCAACGTCAACATCATTTCTTCCGACATGCCGGGGCAGAAGATGGACAGCGGCCCGCGCTATGGCCGCGCGACCGAGGTGATGAAGATCGTGCGCACGCTGCTCAATGGCGAGCATTTGAGCCACCATGGCGAGCACTACCAGCTCGAGCTCGATCCGGCGCGGATCAGCACGATTTCCGGCAAATGCCCGCCGTTCTATTTCGGCGGCCTGAGCCATGAAGCACGCGAATGTGCGGCAGAAGGCTGCGACGTCTACCTGATGTGGCCCGACACGATGGACAAGGTGCGCGAGAATATCGCCGACTTAAAGGAACGTGCCGCGAAATACGGCCGTACGCTCAAGTTCGGCTACCGCGTCCATGTGATCGTGCGCGAGACCGAAGACGAAGCGCGCGCCTATGCCGACCGCTTGCTATCGAAGCTCGACGACGAGGCCGGCCGCGCGATCCGCGAAAAGTCGCTCGATGCCAAGAATTACGGCGTCCAGCGGCAGGCCGAATTGCGCAGCGCCGCCGATGGCGACGGCTTCGTCGAGGAGAATCTGTGGACCGGCATCGGGCGCGCGCGCTCGGGCTGCGGCGCGGCGATAGTCGGCACGCCCGACCAGGTGCTCGCCAAGCTGCGCGCCTATCAGGCCGAAGGGATCGAGGCCTTCATCCTCTCGGGCTATCCGCATGTGAACGAGTGTGACATGTTCGCGCGCTATGTGCTGCCGCAGATCGAGCACGGCCCGCTGCAATTCTGACTCTGAACCGATGACTGACGCCTCTCCCCCACCATTCGACCTCGCCGTGATTGGCGGCGGGGTGAATGGTTGCGGCATCGCGCGCGATGCGGCGGGACGCGGGGCGAAAGTGCTGCTGCTCGAGGCGGGCGACCTGGCCGGGGGCACCTCCTCGGCTTCGACCAAGCTGATCCACGGCGGTCTGCGCTATCTCGAGCATTACGAATTCGGCCTGGTGCGCGAGAGCCTGTCCGAACGTGAGCGGCTGTGGCGGATCGCCCCGCACATCGCCTGGCCGCTGCGTTTCGTGCTGCCGCATGTGCCGGGCCTGCGACCGCGTTGGCTGGTGCGGCTGGGGCTGTTTCTTTACGATCATATCGGCGGGCGCAAGCTGTTGCCCGCGACCGAGAATATTGCGCTGGCAAAGCATCCCGCGGGCGCTCCGCTCAAACCCGAATTCACCAAGGCCTTCGTCTATTCGGACTGCTGGGTGGATGATGCCCGGCTGGTGGTGCTCAACGCCCGCGATGCTGCCGATCGCGGGGCCGAAGTCCGCACCCGTTGCCGCGTCACCTCTTTGGCGCGCGAGGGCGATCTGTGGCGGATCGAGGCAGGCGGCGAGGCGTTCCATGCCCGCGCCGTGGTCAATGCCGCCGGCCCTGCCGTGCTCAAGCTGCTTGGCCTCGCGCATGAGCCCGCCGAGCACGGGATGCGGCTGGTGCGCGGGTCGCACATTGTCGTGAAGAAGCTGTTTGATCACAGCTTCGCCTATTTCTTCCAGCTGCCCGACGGGCGGATTTTCTTCGCCATACCCTATGAGCATGACTTCACCCTGATCGGCACCACCGATGTCGACCACAAGGGCGGGCTCGACAAGGTCGAAGCGAGCGCCGAGGAAATCGAATATCTGTGCGAAGGCGCAAGCAGGTTTTTCAGGAAGTATGTTTCGCCCGACGATGTCGTATGGACCTATTCGGGCGTGCGCCCGCTGCTCGACGATGGTTCCGGACGGCCCGAAGCGGCAACACGCGGCTACACGCTCGAATTGTCAGACGAAAACGAAGGCGCACCGATGCTTTCTGTGTTTGGCGGGAAGCTGACCACCTATCGCCATTTGGCGCAGGACGCGATGGACAAGCTGGCCTCGCGCATGCCGCAACTCGACCAGCCGGGCTGGACCGATGCGGCACCGCTGCCCGGCGGGGACTTTGCGGTTGGCACGGCAGATGCGAAGGTCGCCGAGCTTGCCGCGCGCTACCCCTTCCTTGAAGCCGACTGGGCGTACCGGCTGGTCCATGCCTATGGCACCCGCGCCTGGACGTTTCTGGGCGAAGCACAATCGCTGGCCGATTGCGGAGAACATTTCGGCCATGGCCTGACGCAAGTCGAAGTGGACTTCCTCGTTGCGCAGGAATGGGCCATGACGGCAGAGGATATTTTGTGGCGCCGGACCAAGCTGGGCCTGCGCTTCTCGCCTGAAGAAGCGGCACGCTTGTCAGCATATCTAACGGAAAAGGTACCAGCATGACCATCAGGATCGTCGGCATCGGCGGCACCGTCAATCCGGGCAGCACCACCGAACAGGCGCTGCGGCTCGCCGCGGCACAGGCGGGTAGCGAAGGCGCGGAGGTATCGATCTTCGGCGGCGAATATCTTGGAACCCTCCCGCATTATCGCGGCGCGGGATACGAGGCCGGCAGCGGCGCCGAACTGGTCGAGGCGGTCCGCCAGGCGCATGGCGTGATCGTGGCTGCTCCCGGCTATCACGGCACGCTCTCCGGCCTGGTCAAGAACGCGCTCGACTATCTCGAAGACCTGGCCAAGGACGAGCGCCCCTATCTTGACGGTCGCGCCGTTGGCCTGATCGCTACCGCCTATGGAGATCAGGCGACCATGAGCACGCTGCTCACAATGCGCAGCATCGTCCATGCCCTGCGCGGCTGGCCGACTCCGATGGGCGCGACGATCCGCACCTATCACGGCCTTTTCTCGCCCGATGGCGAATGCCTCGAAGACCGTGCCCGGCTCCAGCTCGAACTGGTCGGGCGCCAGACATTTCGCGGCGCCCGCGCGCTCGCATCGCTTGACACAGGTGCGTGATGGAAGGCCTGCAACCCGCACTCGATGCGCTGGCCAAAGGGCGCATCATCGTCATCACCGGTGACCGGCTGCGCGGCGGCGATATCGATTTCTGCGTCGCGGCCCAGCATGTAACGCCGGAAGCGATCAATTTCATGGCGATGCACGGGCGCGGGCTGATCTGCCTGGCACTGACCCCGGCGCGCGCGGTGAAGCTGGGGATCGAGCTGATCAACCCGGGCCGCGAACAGCAATCGGGCCGCCCGCATGGCCGCTCGATCGAAGCTGCGACCGGCGTCACCACCGGCATATCAGCGGCGGACCGCGCGCATACGGTCAAGGTCGCCATGGCGCCCGATGCCAGCGCCAGCGACCTCGTCTCGCCCGGCCATGTCTTCCCGCTGATCACGGCAGAAGGCGGTGTAAAGGAACGTCCCGCGGCAGCCGAAGCCTCGATCCACTTGTGCCGCATGGCCGGCGCGGGCGATGCTGCGGTGATCTGTTCGATCATACGCGACGATGGCGAGATGGCGCGGATCGAGGACCTTCAGGAACTGGTCGAGCGACATCAGCTTGCAGTGGCTGACATCGGGCAAATCATGCGCAGCTGACCGGTGATCGTTCGCCGGCTTTCGGGCGTTAGATCACGAAATCGAGCGGTTGCGGCAGTTTGCTGCGATTGACCACCATCTTGCCGTGCAGCGTTTCGATCTGTTTGCTGCCGGTCTTGACGAACAGGAACGGCAACAGACCGTGGAGGATGCACGCCAGCCCACCCAGCACCATCCGCACCCCAAAGCCGGTCGCATGGACCAGATGCTCGCCATAGGTTTCGCCGACCGATGCCGGATGCTCGATAAATGCCTTGCTGATAGCGCTGCGGTCCACAGAAATTCCCTGTATGGTTGCAGACGAAGGAATAGCACCGCTGAACCGCAAAAAAATCCCAAAGTTTTGTGGAAATAACAGTCTAATTGGGTTAATCACACTGTCTATGGGCGATTCAGTCGAGTTAGATTCCAAGGACTGGGCAATCCTTGGAATCCTGCAAATGGACGCCTCGCTGCCGGTGCAGGCCATTGCCGAGCGCGTCGGGCTGTCCAGCAATCCGTGCTGGCGGCGGATCAAACGGATGGAGGATGCGGGCGTGATCGCGCGCCGGGTCGCACTGGTTGATGCGGCGCGGGTCGGCTTCAAGACCACCGTATTCGTCGCAATCCGGACCGCGCGCCACGATGCCGAATGGCTCACTGCCTTTCACGAGGCAATCGCCGGGATCGACGAGATCAGCGAATGCCACCGCATGGCGGGCGACATCGATTACATGCTGAAGCTGCGGGTCCGCGACATCGCCGATTATGACCGGATCTACCAGCGGTTGATCCGCCGCGTGCCCGGCCTGGCTGATGTGACTGCCAGCTTTTCGATGGAGGAAATGAAAAGCACAACCGCGCTGCCACGGCCAGGTTAATCGCGCTCCGTCATGTGGAATGGCGGTTCAGGAAGCGGGCAAACCGTCGTATACCAATCTGAACCCGACATTTGACGCGCCCAGGCCCGGGTCGCGGCCATGGCGGCTTTCAGGACGATAGCGCTGGCAATAGTTAGGTGCGCACAGATAGCTGCCGCCCTTCATCACCCGGCTTGAGAAGCCCGGATTGAGCGGATCATATGCGTCGTTCTCGCTTGGCCCGCGCGGATTGTCGCGATCTTCCGGGTCATGGCCCGCGCGGAAGAAATCCGCGGTCACTTCCCAGACATTGCCGACCATGTCGTACAGCCCGAATGCATTGGGTTTGAAGCAGCCGACCGGGGCGATGCCCTTGAACCCGTCGCTCGCCTCATTGGCGACGGGGAAGACACCCTGCCAGCTGTTGGCGAGTTCGGGCGCGGGCTGCTCAGTATATTTCTGCTCGCCGGCACTGGCCGCATATTCCCATTCGGCCTCCGTGGGGATCCGGCCGCCTTTCCAAGCCGCATAGGCCTGCATATCATCCCAGGCGAGGTGGACCACCGGCTGGTCGGGCACCGCATCCGGACCTTCCGGACCGTAGGGCTTCTTCCAGTTCGCTCCGGGCAGGTATTCCCACCAATCATTGTAATTGCGCGAAGGCTTGTCGGGCGGGGTAAAGACCGCCGAACCCGGTTCAAGCATGAAGGCGGGGATCTGTTCCACCGGCACGCCGAACATCTCCGGATCGACCGGTTTCTCCGCGACTGTGACATAGCCGGTAGCCTGAACGAATTGGGCAAATTGCCGATTGGTCACTTCGTGCGGGTCGATCCAGAATCCGCCAACCGTTGTCTGACGTTCCGGGCCTTCCTCGGCGTAGACCGCGCTGCTGCCCATGGTGAAAGTTCCGCCTTCGATCCGCACCGGCGCATCGGGCGGAGTTGCGCAGGTCTTCGCCGCCGCGAAATCGAGCGCCGACGTGGGAAGTTCCGCACTTTCTTCCGGCCCGCTGCAGGCGGCAATTGCCAGCAACAATGCGATCGCCGTAACTTGCCTCAACGCCGCACATCCCTGCTGCCGCTGGCGATTGCTTCGACATCCGCCAGCGTCGCCAGCATGATATCCCCGCGCACCGAATGCGCCCATTCGGCGCAGGCCGTGGCGAATGTCGCAGCCTCATCGCGCGACATGCGGGTCAGCAAGGCGTGCATCACGCCCGCGGCAAAGGCATCACCCGTGCCGACCCGGTCGACGATATTTTCCAGCGCAACCGTCGCACTTGCAGAGCTGCCGCTTCGATCGGCCACCAGCCCGGTCAGATCTTGGCGATCAGACGAATGGACCACCCGCCGCGTCGCGGCCATGTGCTGCAAGCGCGCAGAGGCGGCAAACATGGCTTGCGCCGCCTCGTGGAAACCTTCGTCCGGATCGGCGTGATCGTAGCTGCCGCCCACCATCATCGCGGTCGCGCGGCGTCCGGCAAAGATCAGGTCCGCCTCAAGCGAGAGATCGCGCAGGATTCCCGCTGCCTGATCTTCGCGCCCCTGCCACAAGGCCGGCCGGTAATTGGTGTCAAAGGCGATCTTCAATCCCATCGTCTGCGCCTGCGCGATCGCCTCGCGCAGTGCGGCAAGCGCCTTGTCTCCCAGTGCTGCAGTGATCCCGCCGACAAACAGCCATTCGGCCCCCGCGAGGAGCGTTGGCCAGTCATAGCTGCCAGGGTCGATTTGCGCGAAAGCCGATCCCGCGCGATCATAGGTAACGCGCGGAGAACGGGTCATTGCCCCGGGCTGGAGGTAATAGGTGCCAAGGCGCGAGGATGCCACGCGTGGCGCCGCCAGCGCGACACCAAATCCCGCGATGGCGCGCGCCGCAGCCTCGCCGACCGGATTGTCCGGGAGGGCGGATACCATGCGGGCACGATGCCCCAGGCCCGCCAGGTTTGCCGCAACATTCGCCTCCGCCCCGCAAAAGGTCGGTTCAAGCACCGGCTCCTGAAACAGCAATTGCGTGGACGGAGCAGCGAGCCGCAGCAGAATTTCGCCAAAACAAACAATCCGCGGCGCTTGATTATATCGATCAGACGTCATCCAGCCTTTCCATCATTCGCATCGTTCGGCTCAACCAGGAGTTCGAACGGCCCCAAGGGTCGCTGCTGCCCGTCAAAGACATTGCAGATCGGTGCGGCGCCCCAGCAATAGCGCACCAGATCAAATGTGAAACCCTCTGGAATCTCGACAGCAACGCTATCACCAATCAAGCGAGCGTCGGCGAAGCGACATTCGCGGTTTGCAGCGGTATGGCACAGCATGAAAGGCCCTGGCCTGCCCCAGCTGGCGGCCATCAGCCCGGCATTGCCGCCGGCAATCCGCACGCGAACCTCGCCACCCTCGCGCCGGGCATCGATCGGACGCGGACCAAGCGTCCCCGCCGGCGCGGCATACAGAAGGTGCGAAAGGACAGCCGCGGCCCGCAAGCCCACTGGCTTCTTTAGCGGCGGATGGATGTCGAGCCGCTCGCCGACGTCGCTGGTCACCACAAGTCCGGCACGCCGGTCGGCTTCGGCGACGCGGCGCTGTGCTTCGCGCACTTCCGCCCAATTGTGTTCCGCTGGCTCGCTCGACAAAGGCCCGAAGGGGGCAAGCTGGACGATGGCGAACGGCAGGTCCTCACCGAACCTCGCGCGCCAACTTGCGAGCAGCGCCTCGAGCTGCGACTGGTAAGCAGCGCGGGCATTTGGACGGCGTGTGTTGTTCTCGCCCTGGTACCAGATGACTCCGGCCATCCGCATCCGCCCGAGCGGCGCAATCATGGCATTGAACAGATTGGCATAGCCCAGGCGCGGCCGCCCCGGTTCCTGCCCCGGCGGTGGTGGCATCTGCCACAATGCATCGAGCTGCGATCCGAAGCGCGCTTCCGCCGCCGCCGGATCGGCGCGGAATTCATCCAGGATAGCGAGCGCCTCCTCCATTCCACCCGCTTGCTGCAGTCCCTCATAGGGGAGCCAAGCCTCGATCGGCGTGCCGCCCATCGAAGCATCGATAAGGCCCACCGGCACAGCCTGCGCCTGTGCGATCGCGCGCCCGGCAATCAGGCACACGGCGGAAAAATCGCCCGATCCGCCATACGCAGTGGTCCATTTCGCAGGTTCGGAAAAGTGCGCCTGCTCGACCCGTGCGGTCGCAGTCGGAACCGAGAGGAGGCCGATATTACGATCGATCGGGAGCTTGCGCTCGCGTGCTTCAAGCGCCGTCTGGGCCATGCTGAACTGCATGTTCGACTGGCCTGAACAGAGGAAGACCTCGCCGATGCGAATGCCCTCCAGCTCCAGCCGCTCGCCGCCGCTGGTCGCGACAAGCGCCAGGTTCTCCCCCGACGCCATTGCCGGGAGCGTCACACGCCAGGCGCCATCCTTGCTGGCGGTCGTATCTGCCTGTGTCCCCGCGAATTCGACGCTGACCTTCGCGCCCGCGGCGGCGCTGCCGGTCACTTCGATCGGCTGTCCGCGCTGGAGCACCGCGCCATCGGACAACGCCGGTCCAAATGTCAGCGATTGCGCTAAGCCCGGCGTCGGCAGGACAAGCGCCGCGACGAACAGGGCCTTGCCTAGCCAGCTTGTCATCGCGCTAACCACGAAAGACCGGCGCGGGCAGGCCCTTCACGCCGAGGCGGTAGACCAGCACATCGCCCGCATGCGGCTCCAGCGCCAGCCGATCGTCTGGCAGGCCCTCGCGCGCAGTCGTCACGAACAGGAGGTCGAGCTCCGGTCCGCCAAACGCGATGCAGGTCGCCTGCGACACCGGCAGATTGATTTGCGTGAATAGGCTGCCATCAGGATTGTAGGCGGTAACCCTGCCTGAACCCCATTCGGCATTCCACAAACGCCCCTTTGCATCGACTTCAGACCCGTCAGGATAGGCCTCGCCTGCCAGCCGCGTAAACACGCGCCGGTCTGATATCGAACCTTCAGGCGCGAGCGCATAGCTGGCGATTTCCTGGCTCGGCGTGTCGGTAAAATAGAGCCGGTCGCCAGCCGGCGAAAAGCAGGTCGAATTGCTGATGGTGATCCCGCTCAGCAGGATATGCGGCGTGCTGCGATCGGCGCGGTCGAGCCGCCACAGCGAGCCGCGCTCGGGCGGGGAACCCGCTTCGCGCTCGACCATGCTGCCCGCCCAGAAACGGCCCTGCCGGTCAACCCGCCCGTCGTTCATCCGAACGCCGCGATATTCGGGCTCGGTACGGAACAGCCAGTCGATCTGCCCGGTCGCTGGCCGGCAGAGTGCAAACCCGCTGGCAAAGGCGCAGACCAGTTGCTCGGGATCCGCCGTAAGCCCGAGCGACCCAAGCCGTTCAGGCAGGTCGAACCGCGTTATCGCCTGCGAAGGCCAGTCGATCCGCAGCAATTGCGCCTGCTGGATATCGGTCAGCCACAGCGCGCAGAGCCGCCCGTCCCAGACAGGCCCCTCGCCCAGCACGCATTGCGTTGGGATGGTCCCGACCAGTTCGTACTGCTCTGCATCCATCTCGTCACCACCAGGTCGTATAGAACGCGATCAGTATGGCGATGACAGCCAGCGAGGCGATATTGAAGCCCGACGTGGTCCGATAGGAAATCCCCTCGGTCGAGACCCGATCCTTGCCCGCCGCTGCCGGGAAAACCAGCGACAGCACGATGGCGAGCGCCAGAGCCGTCAGGAACACGATGCCCATCCGGTCGATGAAGGGCAGCGTGGGCAGCAGCGCCTTGAACAGGTAGGACAGGCCAACGGATGCCACCGCCGCGCCGATCGCGCCCGCCTCGCTCGCCTTCTTCCAGAACATGCCGAGCAGGAAAATGACCGTGATGCCCGGCGTGAAGAAGCCGGAGAATTCCTGGATGAACTGGAACGCCTGATCCGATCCGCCCAGCAGGGGGCGTGCGGTCAGCGCCGCTATGGTTATCGACACCACCGCTGTGATCCGGCCGACCAGTACCAGATGCTTTTCGCCTTCGGAGGTCGATCGCGGCCCTGCTTCGCCATCGGCCTCATTGTCTTCCGCCAGGCTGTGGCGCCCCGTGAACTTGGCATAAAGGTCGAGCGTGAAGATCGTCCCGATCGAAGTTGATCATCGAAGCGAGCGTTCCGACCACCGCCGCGATCAGCGCCGCGAAAACGAGGCCGAGAATGCCCGCCGGGAGCAGGTTCATCATCATCGGATAGGCCTGGTCCGGCCGCTCAAGATCCGGCGCCAGGATCACCGCCGCGATGCCCGGCACCACGACAATGAAGGGCACGAGAAGTTTCAGGAAGGCTGCAAACACAATCCCCTTCTGCGCCTCGGCCACGCTCTTGGCGGCCAGCGCACGCTGGATGATGTACTGGTTGAACCCCCAATAGGCGAGGTTCGCGATCCACATTCCGCCGATCAGTACGGAAATGCCCGGAAGGTCACTGTAGAACGGATTGTCGGGAGACAGGATCATGTCGAATTTGCCCGGCAGCTCTTCGGTCAGGCGCACGAAGCCACCAACGAAACCGGCGTCCCCGCCCACTTCATTGAGCGTAATGACGCTGATCATGATCCCGCCCAGCACCAGCAGCGTGACCTGCACGATATCGGTGAGCGCGACGGCCTTGAGCCCGCCGTAGAGCTGGTAGAGCAGCGAAAATGCGGCAATCGCAAACATCGCGGTGGTCTGGTCGATGCCAGTGACAGTTGTCACTGCCAGCGAGCCCAGCCAGAGCACCGAGGTCAGGTTTACAAAGACGTAGAGCGCCAGCCAGAACAGCGCCATCAATGTGCGGATATTGGTGCCGTACCGCTGCTCCAGGAACTGCGGCATCGTGTAGATGCGGTTCTTCAGGAAGATCGGCAGGAAGTACTTGCCGACGATCAGCAGCGTCAGCGCGGCCATCCATTCGTAGGAGGCGATCGCTAGGCCAATGGCATAGCCCGAGCCCGACATGCCGATGATTTGCTCGGCGGAGATATTGGCTGCGATCAGCGAAGCACCGATCGCCCACCACGGCAGGCTCTTCGATGCCAGGAAGTAATCCGAGCTGTCCTTTGCCTTGCCGTCCTTTTCCCGGCTGACGAATTGCGCCAAACCGAATATGAAGACCGCGTAGACCACGATCACGACGATATCGATTGTCGCGAGACCCATGTTTTCTCTCCCTCTCCCCAGACATTGATTGCATTAATAGTATAATTAAGCAATAGGGAATCGAGGGGTTTTCGCAGAGCCAGAAACGGCACGCATCGGAGGGGAAGAAAAGCGCTATGCATCATGAGCTTGCCGGGCGGTTGCCACTGGTCGCCATTCTGCGCGGGCTGGAACCGGACCGCGCGGTGGAGGTTGCCGAGGCGCTGATCGAGGCCGGATTCGATATCCTCGAAGTTCCGCTCAATTCACCTGAGCCGCTGCGCAGTATCGGCTCAATAGCCGACGCACTGGGCGAACGGGCGCTGGTTGGCGCAGGGACCGTGCTGACGACCCAACAGGTCGATGCGTTGAACGACGTGGGCGCGCGACTGGTGGTTTCGCCCAATTGCAACCCCGCGGTGATCGAGCGCACGGCGAGCCATGGAATGGTATCCTTGCCCGGCGTCCTGACCCCGACCGAGATGTTTACCGCGCTGGGCGCGGGTGCAAGCGGGCTCAAGATTTTCCCGGCCGAACTGTTTTCGCCCGGCGCCGTGAAGGCGGTGAAAGCCGTGTTGCCACCTGCAGCGCCGGTCTATGTCGTTGGCGGCATCAATGCCGGCAATATGCGCGAATACCTCAATGCCGGAGCGGCTGGATTCGGGATGGGCAGCGCATTGTTCAAGCCGGGCAAGCCGACCAGCGAGATCGCGCGTGACGCGGCAGCAATTGTGGCAGCCTATCGCGCTGCGGCTGTTTGAGATTCTTGTGCCAAAGTGATCACGGCGCCGATCCCCGGGGAAGTCTTTAGGTCAAACGGCGTGCCGAAGAAATCAACCACCGGCACTTCGCTGACCGTGGCTAGTACGCCCCGCCCCGCTGCTGGAAATCGCGGATGTCGGACCATCGCACCACCACCCAGCGCGGGACTGCCAGCGCGCAGTTGATATCCCGCCGCCACGCTCGAACCGGGATCGGCGAAGCGCGGATCCATCGCTACGGCCTGCTGATCGAGTGCCCGAAAAGCCTCGTTTACCCGCCCGAAAAAGAGATTGCCCTGCAGCTCGAGCTCGCCGCCGCTCAGCTCGAGCCGCATCGTCTCGCCGATCATCGCTTCGCGTGAGGCATAGAAGATGTTGTTCCAAACATATGCGCCGCGCGCGGAAATCGAGATCGGGATAGAGACCCGGGCGCACGAACACCGTGTTGTTATAGATATAGATTTCATCGGAGGGGACGGTCCCGCGCGAAAACGGGCTGAGCCACAGCGTATTTCCGACCTTCTCGCGCAGGCCGTCGTTCACGCTGATGTTGTAGCGCCAGATAATGTTGCGGTTCCTGCCGAGAATCTCGACGAACCCGCCCTCGCTGTCATGCGAGAAATTGTACTGGTAGAGGATGTCGCGGTTACCAAAATCGACATGCATACCGTAGCTGTCCTTGTAGCCGCGGACATGGTTCGATCGATTGTGCTGGGCCACGACTTCAGCCGAATTGAACACCCAGGCTCCACTGCCCCTGCCTACCATTCGAGCTGGCACCAGTGACGATCCGGTGCGCGTGAAATCATTGTTTTCCACCAGTACCATGCGCGCGCCGGACAGCAGGACGGCGCTTCCGCCCATATCGAAAAAGCGGTTGTTGCGGATCACGATATCGCGGTTGAATTCGGTGTCGGGATCGCGGGTGTGCGCATCCCGATATCCCTCCCCCGCCCCATCGTGGGTGATCATCACACCGAAGCGTCCG
This sequence comes from Altererythrobacter sp. BO-6, assembly GCF_011047315.1. NCBI lineage: Bacteria > Pseudomonadati > Pseudomonadota > Alphaproteobacteria > Sphingomonadales > Erythrobacteraceae > Altererythrobacter > Altererythrobacter sp. BO-6. The sequence goes on from NZ_CP049259.1 coordinate 943,123, forward strand.
CTGCGTTCGAAATGGCTGTCCTCGATAACGACATCGCGGAAATAGGAGGGCACTTCCTTGCCTCCGGCACTAATGGTGGAAATGCGGATGCCGGCGATCCGTACCCGGTTGAAAGCCTGCTCATCTTCGTGCGAGAGCCGTTCGGCAAAGATGTCCCTGATGGTCAGGTTGCGGAAGCGAAAATGCTCAAGCTTTCCGCCATTCGAATTCAGCAGGCTTATGCCGAAACTCGCCTCCTTCGGCTCGCCGGGAAGCGCGCGGCGAACGTCATTGGCAATCTCGAGATCGCTGATCTCGATGTACTGCTGGTTCCAGATTGCGATGGCGGAGGCAAACTGCCCATCAGACGTAGCTCCGCCGTCGATGACAGGCTTGCTCCCTTGGCCATAATGCGCAAACACCAATGGCATGCCCGGCGCACCGGAAGATCGGATCCTCAACTGGCCGGGGAAGGTATCGCCGGCCCTGAACAAGACCCGGTCGCCTGGATCGAAACGCGCCTCGCTTACACGTTCGAGGGTTCGCCACGCCTGGGAGGGGCTCTCGCCAGTTGCTTGATCGTCACCGGCGCTGCTTACGAAATAGCTTGTCCCTGGTTTGCCGGGTTCCTCACCACGCAAGCCCGGTGATTGTGCCAGCGAAAGCAGTGCGAAGAGCACCGCCCAGAAAGCGCTGGTGAGCGCACTCCCGCTATTCACCGGACCGGGCACGCTCGTCGAGCAAGCGGATAGCCTCCTTCAGAAGCGCGTGGGCGGCCTCGTCCGCACTCTTGGCGTCACCCTTTTCGATGGCGACGTAGATCTTCTCATGGTCGGGCACGCTGGCGGTGCGCACGCCCTTGGCCGAATTGGTCAGCCGGATCGAGAAGCGCAGCGCGGTCTCGATCACATGGCTGAACTGGACGAAAAAGCGATTGCCGCTGGCATGGAGGATCGCGATGTGGAAAGCGATATCGGCTTCCAGCGAATCCATCCGTCCGGCTTCGGCCTCGCGCATATCGTCGAGCCTGCGCGCGATTTCGGCAATCGCCGCCTTGTCCTGACGCAACGCCGCCGCCGCCGCCGCCTTCGGCTCGATCCCTTCGCGCACCACCAGGAAGTCACGCATCAGCTCGAACGAGAAGCGGCGTTGCAGGATCCAGCGCAGGACGTCGGGGTCGAGGATATTCCATTTCGATTCCGGCTCGACATAGGTGCCGCGGCGCGGGCGCGAACCAACCAGCCCCTTGGCCGTGAGCATCTTGATCGCTTCGCGGATCACGGTGCGCGAGGTTTCGTATTCCTTGGCCAGGTCCGCTTCGATCGGCAGACTGCCGTCAGACGGCGTATCGCCGCGCACAATCTTGCTGCCGAGCATTTCAACCAGTTCGCGGGTGAGATATTGGCTGGCCATCAGACCCTGCCTCCATCGATTACGAAATGCTGGTTGGTGATCATGCGGCTGTCATCGGCGGCCAGGAACAGCGCGAGATTGGCCGAATCGCGCGGTTCGATCCGTTCTTTCAGGCAGACTTGCTCCATCCATTCGGCTTCCGCCTCCGGGGTCAACCACAGATCGAGCTGGCGCTGGGTTACGACCCAACCGGGCAGGATGGTGTTCACACGGATTTTGTCGACGCCGTATTCGCGCGCCAGCGCCTTGGTCATGCCCAAGAGGCCGGCCTTGGCGGTGACATAGCCGGGCATGTTGGCCGGGCCGAGCACCGCATTGATCGACGAGAAGTTGACGATCGAGCCGCCCTTGCCGCTGACCCGCATCAGCTCGATCGCCTGCTGAGATGCAAAGAAGGCGCAATCGAGATTGACCGCCATGCACTTGCGCCAGCTCTCTTCGCTGGTTTCGAGCGGGTCATGACGCGTGTCGTTTGCGACATTGTTGACCAGCACGCCCAGCCCGCCAGCCTGCGCGGCAAAGTCGGCAATCGCCCCCTTGAGCGCGGCGACATCGGTCACGTCCACCTTGCGGAACCAGGGACGCGCGTGGCCTGCCTCTGCAATTGCCTCGCCCAACTCAGCGGCGGCATCTTCGGCAAGGTCGATATGGCCCACTATCGCGCCTTGCCCGGCAAAGGCCTCGACCATCGCCGCGCCGATCCCGGTCGCACCGCCGGTGATGAAGACGGGAACGCCGCTCAGGCTCGGATAGATCGCATAGCGGCTCATCAGTGGCTCTCCCGCTTCACTTCGGCGCCGCTGCTGCCGACCAGGAAGTCGAGGTCAGCCCCGAGATGTGCCTGCATGACGTGCCGGCGATGGAGCGCGACATAGCCGCGCGTGGTGTCGAATGCTTCGGGTGGACGCAAAGCGGCGCGGCGCGCCAGTTCCTCGTCCGAAACCAGCAGGTTGACGCTGCGCGCCTCCGCATCGAGCTCGATTTCGTCGCCTGTCTCGACCAGGCCGAGCGGCCCGCCGATCGATGTCTCCGGCGAAGTATGCAGCACAACCGTGCCGAACGCCGTACCGCTCATCCGTGCGTCGGAAATGCGCACCATGTCCGTCACGCCCTGCGCCAGCAGCTTTTGCGGCAGCGGCATGTTGCCGACTTCAGGCATGCCCGGGTACCCTTTCGGCCCGCAGCCCTTGAGCACAAGGATCGAGTTTGCGTCCACTTCGAGATCGGGATCGTCGATCCGCTCCTTGAAGTCCTCGATCGTCTCGAACACCACCGCCTTGCCGCGATGCTTGAGCAGGTTCGGCGAGGCAGCGCTGGGTTTGATGATTGCGCCATCGGGCGCGATATTGCCGCGCAGCACCCAGATTCCCGAGCGCTCCTTGAAAGGCTGGTCCGGAGTCGCAATCACTTCGGGATTGTAGATTTCCGCACCGGCGATCTGCTCGCCCAGCGTCATGCCTGAAACCGTCTCAACGCCCAGGTGAAGCTTTTCCGCCATGGCTGACATCAGCGCCGGCATGCCGCCGGCATAGTGCAAATCTTCCATCAGGTATTTCCCCGATGGCATGATGTTGGCGAGCAGCGGCATGTCCCCCGCCAACCTGTCGAAATCGTCGAGCGTGAGCTCGACCCCGACCCTCCCGGCCAGCGCCAGCAGGTGGATCACCGAATTGGTCGATCCGCCGATCGCGGCATGCACGCGGATCGCGTTTTCGAAGGCCTCGCGGGTGAGGAAGTGCGACAAGCGCTTGTCCTGGCGCACCAACTCCACGATCCGCCGCCCGGTCGCGTGCGACATCGCCTGGCGATTGGCATCGACCGCGGGGATCGTGGCGTTGTATTTGAGCGATACGCCCAGCGCCTCGGAAATCGCCGCGAAACTGGAGGCCGAACCCATGGTGTTACATGTCCCGCGTGAACGCGACATGCCGCTTTCGGCGGCCATGAATTCGTCCTGCGTCATTTCGCCCGCGCGCACCGCTTCGGAGAATTTCCAGACATCGGTGCCCGAGCCGATATCGCGCCCGCGGAACTTGCCGTTGAGCATCGGGCCGGAGGAAACCACGATGGTCGGCAGGTCGACGCTCGCCGCGCCCATGATCTGCCCCGGTGTGGTCTTGTCGCAGCCGCCCAGCAGCACCACCCCGTCAATGGGATTGCCGCGGATCGATTCTTCGACCTCCATTGCCAGCAAATTGCGGAACAGCATCGCTGTGGGGCGCATTTGTGTTTCGCCCAGCGACATGGCGGGGAATTCGAGCGGCAACCCGCCCGCTTCCCACACGCCGCGTTTCACATAGTCTGCCAGCTCGCGCATATGCGAATTGCACGGCGTGATTTCCGACCAGGTGTTGCAGATGCCGATCACCGGTCGCCCGTCGAAGGCATCGGCCGGATAGCCCTGCGCCTTCATCCACGAGCGGTGAATGAACCCGTCGCGGTCCAGCTTGCCATAGCTGTGCGCGCTGCGCAGTTTTTTAGGCGTATCACCCATCCAACATGACTTTCATTCAATGCGGTCCCACGACCGAATGTGCCACATACACCTTATTGAAATTTGTTCAATAATACTATTATTAAACGCAAGGTCTTTTCTGCAATAAAGCAGCGGGTTGAAGCTCGCGCTTATTGCGGATGCGGGTCCTCCAGTTCCGCCTTGCTGCGCGCTATCCCGGTGGCGATGTGCTCTTCCGAATAGCGGCGGACATCTTCCTGCGACCAGAAGGAGCCCGTATTCCAACGTGGGTGCGACATTTTGCCTTCCCAGGCGAACAGGCGGCGCAGCATGGCGCGCAGCCGCTCTGGCTGGGTTTCTGCGAGATTGCGTGTTTCGCCGATATCGCGGCTGAGATCGTAAAGTTCGGCGGGCCGATCGGGGTAGCGGAGCATCTTCCAGTCGCCATCGCGCATCGCGGCCATGTTGTCATAGCGCCAGAACAGCGCTCGATCCTGCTTTGCCTGCGCTGTCACCAGCGAGCGCCCGTCGAGATTGCTGGGCACACCCAGCCCGGCCAGATCGAGCGACGTCGGCAGGATATCCATCAGCGAAACTGGCTCGCTGCGCCGCTCGCCCGCCCCCCGGCCATCGGGATAGCGGACGACGAAAGGCACACGGATGCCGCCTTCGAGCAAAGTTCCCTTTGTTCCGCGCAGTGGTGCATTGCTGGCATCCAGCCCGATCCGGTCGCCGCCGTTGTCATTGGTGAAGACAACCAGCGTGTTATCGACGAGGCCGTTCGTCCGCAGCGCCTGGAGCACAGTGCCGGTTGCCCGATCAAGGCCCCAGGTCATCGCCGCGAGCCGCCGCCTTTGCGGATCGGCGATCGCGCTGAAGCGCGCCTCGTCTTCCGCCAGCGCCTCCATCGGTGTGTGGACGGCATTGAAAGCGAGATAGAGCACGAAGGGGCGGTCGCGATTGGCCGCAATCTGCGCTGCTGCTTCGCGCGCGAGGTCGTCTGACAGATAGGCTTCAGGCTGCACCGCCGCGCCGTCGCGTTCGAAGGAACCGGGCCTTACCGCTTGCGGGAAATAGCTGCTGGAACCGCCGAGAAAGCCGTAAAAATGCCCAAACCCGCGCGCGTTCGGGTGAAATTGCGGCAAGCTGCCGACGTGCCATTTGCCGATTGCGATCGTGGCATAACCCGCTGCCTGGAACAGGTCACCGATCGTCCGCTCTTCAACCGCCAGCCCCATGTAGGCCGGATCGACTCCGGGCGTCGGTTCATGGGTGAGGTTGAATTCATAGCCGAACCGCTGGGTGTAACGGCCGGTCAGCAACCCGGCCCTTGAAGGGCTGCAAAACGGCATGGTGGCATAGGCCGCTTCATAGACCACGCCCTGTCTTGCCAGCGCATCGAGGTTGGGGGTCGCAAATTCGCGGCTGCCCTGAAACCCGAAGTCGGCATATCCTGCATCGTCGGCCAGGATGATGACGATGTTCGGGGGTCTCGCCGCCTTATCGCCTGCCTGCGCGCGGTTCGTGGCGCAGCCAAGCACTGCCCCGGTCAGTGCCAGAAGCAGCGCAAGGCGGGTTGCGAGTATCACCGCTCACCCTCGAACCGCGTGCGCGAGACAATGGCGTTGAGCAAGGCGCGCATCCGCGACACGTCCTCAGGGCGATCGCGCGCAAGATTGCGGGTTTCGCCGATATCGCGGCTGAGATCGTAGAGCTGCGCTGTATTGCTGGCGCCGCTTTCGATGCCTTTGCCCGCAACGAATGCAGCCTGGTCCGGATTGCGCAGCGGGGCAATGAACTTCAGATCGCGCTCGCGCAGGACGAGCCCCGCGACCCATTCCTTGAACAACAGGTCGCGCCCCATGGGATCGCTTCCAAGCCAGGCGCCGAGCTGGTTGCGGCTGTCGATCGCCACATCGGGCCTGAGTTTCGCGCCGGTTAGCGATGCGAGCGAAGCGAACAGGTCAACCTGGCTCACCACGGCATTGCTGGTCCCCGGTGCGATGCGTCCTGGCCACCAGGCAATCGTCGGTACCCGCGCGCCCGCCTCGAAGGCAGAGTATTTTCCGCCGCGCAGCGGCCCGGCGGGCTTGTGGTTGCCGAGCAATTCGACCGCCCCGTCCTCATAACCGTCATTCAGCACCGGGCCATTGTCGCTGCTGAAGATCACCAGCGTATTCTGGTCGAGACCCAGGCGTTCGAGTTCGGCGATGATCTGTCCGGTCATCCAGTCCATCTGGACAATGGCGTCGCCGCGCGGGCCCATTGTCGTCGCACCCTGGAAACGCTTGGCCGGTAGGCGCGGCACATGCGGATCGTGGAACGCGAAATAGATGAAGAAGGGCTGGTCCTTGCTCTCGCGAATGAAGCTCTTTGCCTTTTCGGTGAAGACCTGGTGGAATTCCTCATCCACCCATTCGGCCGATTTCCCGCCCTTCATGTGACCGATCCGCGAGACCCCGTTGATGATCGTATCGGAGTGCTGCCTGTCAGCCTTGTAGCGCAGCAGCTCGGGGTTTTCGTATCCGGTTGGCCGGTCGCCGATCTTTTCCTTGTAGCTGACGCTCAGCGGGTCAGCCGGATCGAGCCCGACGATGCGGTGGTTCTCGAGATAGGCGGTCGGCACGCGGTCGCCGGTCGCAGGCAAGAGAAACGAATAATCGAAGCCGATCTCCAGCGGTCCGGGTTTGACTTCGGCGTTCCAGTCAACCGCGCCGTCACCAAGGCCCAGATGCCATTTGCCGATCACAGCGGTGCGATAGCCGCGCTCTGACAGCATATCGGCGATGGTGTATTTGTCCGGCCTGATCAGCAGCGGCGCATCACCGGGCAGGATCTCGGCCTTGCTGCGAAAACCGTATTCCCCCGTCAGCAGCGCATAGCGCGAAGGGGTGCAGGTGGCCGCTGCCGCATGCCCGTCCGTAAACCGTACACCCTCCCTCGCCAGCCGGTCGACATTGGGCGTGGGCAAGCCTTCGGCCCCATAGGAACCCAGATCGCCATAGCCGAGGTCATCGGCATAGAAGATGATGATGTTGGGCGGCCGATCCGCCTGCGCCGTCACACGCGGTGCGGACTGATCTACCGGAGCGCAGGCAGCAATAGCTGCCAGCGTGATTAGCGTTGCCGCAAGGCGGAATGCATGCCTCATTGGCTGCCTCCCTGCTTGCCAGCCTTACCGCCGGGCTTCGGCCACGTCCCAAGTGGCGGGAAGGCCGGCTTCGGCGCCATCTTGCCATTCCAGACCTGGTAGACCTTTTCGAGCTGCGCCATATTGCCCTTGTTGGCCGGGCCGATGTTCTTCTTCTCCCCAACGTCCTCGCGCAGGTTGAACATTACGCCGTTCTGGCCATTGAAGATGTATTTGAGGTCTCCGATCACCATGGCGTGCTGGCCCTGGTCGAACTTGCGCCAGAACAGCACCGGCTGCGGATCGCCGGTCTTTTCGCCAAGCAGGTAGGGCATGAGGTCCACGCCATCGAGCGGGCGATCAGGGCGCACTTCGATCGCAAGCTGGCTGGTAATCGTGCCGACAATGTCCATCGAGCTGACCGGCCGGGTGTAGTCCTTGCCGCCAATGATCCGCGCCGGCCAGCGCATCGCAAACGGCACGCGAACGCCGCCTTCGAACAGCTGGCTCTTGCCGCCCCGCAGCGGAGCGTTGTTGGCGATTGGCTGTTCGCCGGTTTCCGCCGTGACAACGCCGCCATTGTCGGAAAGGAAGAAGATCAGCGTATTTTCCGCCTTGCCCGATCGATCGAGTTCATCGAGCAATTTCCCCACGCCATCGTCAACCGCGCTGATCATCGCGGCATAGGTGCGTCGCTTCGGATCGGCGATATCCGGGAACCGGTTCAGATACTTCTCGGTCGCCTGCAGCGGCGAATGCGGCGCGTTGTAGGCGAGGTAGAGGAAGAACGGCTGTTCTGCCCCGGAGCGGCGGCGGACGAATTCAACCGCCCGGTCGCTCAACTCATCGGTCAAGTACTGCTTGAAGTGCACGCGCTTGCCATTGTCGACCAGCTTCGTGCGATACCAGTCATAGGGCTTCTTCGAATCCGAGATGTCCTCGAACACCGTGTTTTCCGGAAAGTAGTCGTGCCCGCCCTCAAGGAAGCCATAGAATTCGTCAAAGCCCCTCACCCGCGGGCGCAGCGTCTCATGGGTTCCCATGTGCCATTTGCCGATGGCCATTGAATAATAGCCCGAACGCTTGAGCATTTCGGAGATCATTTCTTCCGAACGCGGCAGGCCGCCGCGCGGATCGGACGGGTCGGCATTGGGGTTGCGATCGAAACCGAAGCGCGACTGGTGGCGTCCGGTGAGAAGTCCTGCACGGCTGGGACCGCAGACCGGGAAGGTCACGTAACCTCTGGTAAAGCGAACACCCTCGTGGGCGATGCGATCGATGTTCGGGGTGGGAATTTCCTCGCTGCCATTGAAGCCAACGTCGCGATAGCCCTGGTCATCGGTGATGATCACGATGATGTTGGGACGCTCGTCGGCAACAGCTTCCTGCCCGGCCAGCGCGGGTGACTTTACAGACGCCGAAGCGAAAACGACCGTGATCAAGGCAATCGCCGTCCCGATGGCCCGCATTTTGAACTGGCCGATCATCTGGCCTTCCCCTCTCCGATTGGCTCCATCACGAAGCTCCAGCGATATTGCTTGGCCGGGATGCGATATTGCGGCAGCGGCAGCGCGCCCCAGCTGTTGTCGCCGCCCACGCCCATCTGCATGTGATCGATATTGACGCTGACGATGTTGCGGAACGGCACCAGCCCGCCATGCTTGTGGTTCTCGTGCGTCCGGTCATGATCGAGATCGCTCTGCAGCACCGGCAGCGCGGAGAACTGGAATGCGTCGTTGCTCCAGATGCGCACTCGATGCCCTTCGCCGTCTCCCAATGTCAGCCATCGTGTATCGGTCTTGTTGCCGGTTTCCTGTGGGCGGGAATAATCGTGATACTGCTTGGCCACAGTCGAACGGTAGAGACCCATGGCGGCCCCGTCCTTGCGATCCCAATAGTTTTCGTGCGGTCCGCGACCGAACCATTCGAGCCGATCGTAATCGCCGTTGAAGACGATGTTCATGCCAACGCGGGGAAGGATCGGCAGCTTGTCCTTGCGCGGCGTAAACGATCCTTCGACCGTAACGCTGCCTTCCTCGTCAATAATGTAGGTGATGCCGAATTCCCGCGAGCCCGTCTCCCAGCACAAAGCGGGTCTCCACCACAGCCGCGCCGGTTTCGTCGATCCGGTGCGCAAACGTCAGCAGCCTCGGCTCTGCACTGGCGGCCTTCCAGATGCCTGACTGGCGCAGCATCCAGCGCCCGCCGGAATCATTGTCAGTCGGCGCACGCCAGAGGTTGGGGACGAGGCCTGCAACCAGCAATTCGCGCCCATCGATCCTCCAATGCGCAAGCTGCCCGCTCGCCTTGTCGAAGCTGAGCGTGCCGCCCGCTGTCGCGATCTCGAGCTTGCCATCAACATCGTTGAAAGCGAGGTCCTTGCCAAAGGGTACGTAGGCAATTGCCGACCCTTCGCCGAGACCGAACTGTTCCCAGGCGACGAGCGCGCCCGCATCAACAAGCCGAATGGTGCCCGGCTTCGCCACAGCTTCGACCTTAAGGTAGTAATTGGCGACATTCGGGGTCGCCGTTGCCGCCTTGGGGAGCGTGATCTTGCCGGTCGTTCCGGCTGCGATCGCAGGAACGTTCAGCGGCCCCTCGCCCACAGCCACACCGTCAGCCTCCAACCGCCAGCGGAAATCGAAGCCGGACGTATCGATGAAGTTCTGGCGGTTGATCACGCTGAGCGTGTCGCCTTCAAGCGCGAAATCGATCGGCTGGTAGACCTTCCTCAGCTCCCACGCATGCGGGTTCAATGTGCGGTCCGACTGCACGATGCCGTTGGCGAGGAAGTTGTCGGAATCCGGGCGCGGGCTCGGACCAAAGTCGCCGCCATAGGCGAAGAATCGTTTGCCGCTAGGATCGGTTTTGTAAAGCGTCTGGTCGACCCAGTCCCACACGAAGCCGCCCTGCAATTTGTCTTGCGCGTAGATCGCATCCCAATACTCGCGGAATCCGCCGAGGCTGTTGCCCATCGCATGGGCATATTCGGCCTGGATCATCGGCTGCGGATAATCGCTTTTCGCGTAGTCCAGCATTTCCGCGACACTGTCGTACATCGGCGTGTAGACGTCGGAATATTCGAGCACCGAATGCCCATCGACCGTGCCGTGCCCGCCGTATGTCACCGGACGTGTCGGGTCGAGTTCGCGCACGCGGGCAGCTGCCTTTTCAAAGGCGGGACCAATGCCGGCCTCATTGCCCAGCGACCACAGGATGATCGAGGGATGGTTGCGGTCACGCCTGACCATGCGTTCGACCCGCTGCAGATGCGCCAGCTCCCATTCGGGCTTGAAGCCGAGCTGGAAATCCTCGCGCTTTGCGGGCGGCTTCGCCTGGTCGCCCATCTGCATGTATTCGTGGCTCTCGATATTCGCCTCATCGAGAATGTAGAGGCCATACCGATCGGCCAGTTCGTAGAAATAGTGGTGGTTCGGATAATGCGCGGTGCGCACCGCATTGACGTTGAGCTGCTTCATCAGCCGCACGTCCTGTTCCATCCGTTCACGGCTGACGACGCGCCCCGTCTCGGGATCGTGCTCATGCCGATTGACCCCGCGGATCGTCACCGCCGTGCCGTTGACCTTGAGCTGGCCGCCCTCGATCTCGACCCGGCGGAAGCCGATGTCACGCCGCACCACTTCGGAAACCTTGCCGGTTGCATCGCGCAGAACCGCCTCGAGTGTGTAGAGGTTCGGCGTTTCGGCACTCCACGCCCGGACATTGGGGACAGTGGCGGCGAAGGTGGCGTCGCCTGCCTGCGCCAGCTTGCGACTGGCGGAATAGACCTCGCGCGCCCCATCCAGCAGGCGGACGTCAACTGAACCTTTGCCGGACACGGTCGGTGTGACCGAAAGCGTGCCGGTGCGATTGTCGCGGGCCAGCCCGGCATCCACCACGAGGTCGGCGATATGCGCCTGTGGACGGGCGAACATGAACACGTCGCGCTCGATCCCGCTCAGGCTCCACATGTCCTGGTCTTCAAGATAACTGCCGTCGGAAAAGCGGTAGATTTCGACCGCGATGTCATTTGCCGCACCGGGCTTTACCAGCTGCGTCACGTCGAATTCGGCAGGCAGTTTGGCGTCTTCGCTGTACCCGGCCAGTTTGCCATTGACCCAGACGTAATAGGCCGAATTGACTGCACCGAAATGCAGGATCACCTGCTTGCCTAACCAACCCTCCGGCACGGAGACGCTCCGGCGATAGGAGCCAACCGGATTGTAATCGTCCGGCACGAAGGGCTGGTTAGCCGGGAAAACATATTCGATATTTACGTAATGCGGCGCATCATATCCCTGCAACTCCCAGTTGCCGGGAACTGCGACCCTGTCCCAACCCGATACATCGAACTGCGGATCCTGGAAGCCGGCCGGCCGTTCAGACGGGTTCTTCGACCAGCGGAATGACCACTGGCCATTGAGCGAAAGATAGCGCTGCGACATGGCCGGATCACCGGCAAGGGCCGTTGCTTCGTCTTCGAACGCGAAGAAGCTGGTGCGCATCGGCAAACGGTTGATTTCGTTGACCTGCGGATCTTCCCAAGGCACCCCGGCAATCGCGATCGGCGGCTCATCAGCCCTCGTCGCCAGGCCGGCCGCACAACCGGTCAGGGCAAGCATCAGGCAAGCTGCGGTGAATGTCCGAACAGGCATTAGCGGCCATCCTTCCGGCGTTGGTAGACGCGAACGTAGTCGATCTCGTAGCGCGAAGGAAATTTCGTGTTCTCCACCGATCCACCGCTATTCCCGCCGAGCGCCAGGTTCAAAAGCAGGTAGTGCGGCTGGCGAAACGGATGCGGCAGCGGGGAATCCTTGCCGCCGTTCTTCACATTGTCGAGCAGAACCCGGTTCATCAGTCGGTCGTCGAGCCACAGGGTGATTTCCTGCTCGTCCCAATCCATCACCCAGGTGTGAAAGCGCTTATCCCAATCGGGATCGTCGCTGATCTGGGCAAGCGGCACCTTGGCGCCTTTCCAAACCGGCTTGCGCACATCTTTCGCTGCCCAGGCGAAATTGGCGAGGATCGAGCCATCGTAATATTCCATGATGTCGATCTCGCCCTTGGCGGGCCATTTGCCTTCGACCCCAAGAGTCCAGATTGCCGGCCACAGCCCTTCTTCAGCGGTGATCCGAGCCCGGATTTCGAACCGGCCATATTGCCATTGGCGCAGCCCCGCAGTCGTCAGGCTGGCCGAGGTGAATTCGATGTCCTTGCGCCAGCGGAACTCGTCTTTCTCCTTGGGATCCCTCCAGCGCGGGTTGCGTTTGCGCTCTTTGCGCGCCTCGATCACCAGTACGCCATTCTCGACGAAGGCGTTTTCGGGCTGGTACCACTGCAATTCGCGGTTGCGCTGGAAGCCTTCCTCGAAGGTCCAATTGGCCGGGTCTGGCGCACCGTCCTGGTCGAATTCGTCAGACCAGACGAGCACGAACCCATCAGGCGCGGAGGGCACCGGCGCTGCAGCCTCGCCGACAGAATGGGCTGCAGCGGTAGTGCTCAAAACGAGCACACTCGCGGCGATGACATTCAGTGGTTTCATGGCCGAACCCTTTGGCGGGTTCCGGGGCGATCCCCGAAACCCGCAAGGTTGATCAGAAGTTGAGCGAGGCCCCGAAGGTGTACTTGCGCCCGGCGAAAGCGAGGTAATTCACCAGTGGCTCGTATTTCAGGTAACGGAACGTGCCTTCGTTGGTCAGGTTGATCGCGTTGAACGTCAGGCGCAGATACTTGTTGACCTTGAAGCGGGCCGCCAGGTCCAGCTGCTCGCGCCCGGATTCGATTTCCGGTAGCGTCTCTGGCCGCGCAAAACCAAGCTGCACGCTTTCGCGACGGGTGAATTCGGAGCGCTTGTTATAGGCAAGGCGCAGGCTGAAACGGCCGTCGTCATAATAGGCGCCCAGGTTCATCGCCTTGTCCGACAAGCCCCGGCGGCCGACTGTTTCGCCTTCCGCATCCAACAAATCGCTGGCTTCATCGACGATGGTGTAGTTCGCAGTTACGCCCAGATGGCGCAGGAACCCGGGCAGGTAGTTGAAGGCATGCGCCATCCCCAATTCCAGCCCCTTGATCTTGGTACCCGCGAAATTGCCATAGGTGTTGATCGAAAAGACTTCACCACCGATCTCGTAGTCGATCGGATCAGGGCTCAGGAAGATCGTGGAATCGATGTTCTTCTTGAATACGGCCGCCGACAGGAAGCTGCCCTTGTCATAATACCATTCAAGCGAAGCATCGAAATTGTCCGAGCGTACCGGGTTGAGGTCGGGGTTACCCGCCTGCCCGAAACCGGCATAATCCGGATCGACATCGCTGCGCGTGATGTTGAGCGCTGGCGAAATCAGGTTCAGGCCCGGCCGCCCCAGCGTTCGCGAATAGGCCGCCCGCAGGATCAGTTCCTTGGTCAGCGCGAAGTTGAGGTTCAGCGTCGGCAACCAGTCTTCATAGCTGCCGGGGATCGTGACCGTGTCCCAGCCGGTATTCGCTTCATTGCGAATATACCCGGCCGAGGTGGTCTTGGTTTTCACGTATCGAAGTCCGGCATTGCCGTACATGTCGATCCCGCCAATGGCTGCGGTCTGGAAATCCGCCCGGAGATAGAAAGCGGTGGTTTTCTCGCTCACGTCAAAACGTTGCGCGGTCTGCTCGTAATAGCCAGCGCCGGTGTCAGGATTGATCGCCCGAATGTCGATCAGGTTGAAATAGTCTTCAACTGCCTGCAGATCGCAGCCTGCGTTAGAGCCCCAAGTGCGCGGCAAATTGCCGCCAAAGCTTGCCAGCATGCCTTCGCGGCCAGCCGTTGTTAGACACGAGGCAAGGAAAGCGGACGTTGCCAGCGCCCCGGCGTCTGTCGTCGAAGGCGAATTAGGGTCAACCGGCACGCGCTGGATGTTCACGAATTGCGCCGGAGGCCGCACGCCATCCCATTCGGTGAAGACACCATTGCCCTGGCTCTGGTTCGGATTCTGGTAGCTGGCCCTGAAGAAGCTGCGCTCGGCCCAGCGGAAACCAGCCTTGAGAGCTGTGAAGAAGTTGGCGTCCGGCTCCCAGGTCAGGTCGAACCGGAATGAGTCGTCCTTGTTCTTCGTGTCGCTGGCGTTGCGCTGATACTGGAAATAGCGCTGCCGGATGTAATTGATATCGCCGGGATTCAGCTCGACCAGGTTCGCTTCCGAAACCAGCGAAGTCACGCCGTAGCGGGCCGATGGGAAGGGATTTTCGTAGAACGTGACATCGGGAATCTTGTTGTCGCCAAGGTTGAAATCGACGAAGTTGTAGAAATCCTGCGCGTTGAACGCGGCAGCATTTCCGCCCTGCTGCTCGATCCCGGTGTTGAGCTGCGCCTGGATGACGGTGTTGGCCTTGCCCCGTGAAGTCGAACCCTTCGCGTAGAAGTTCAGCGTGGGCGTGACATCCCAGTCCGCTTCGAGCGAATATTGCTGGGATTCGCGCTCGACGGTGTTGATCGACGGGGCGGCGCCGACGCGATTGGTAGCGGACGCAAGGCGCCCAGCTTCCATGATGTACACGTCACCGAAAGTCGGGGTGTTCGCCAGCAGCGTGTAAACATTGTTGGGGCTCGCCAGCGGGCCGGAACGCGGGACGTTGAAATTGATCGAATAGTTTGCCCCGGTCAGGTTTTCCTCGATATCGGTCAGGACCGTGTCGAAGCGGATTGCGAGCGTATCGGACGGCTGCCATTCGAGCGTGCCGTTGAGCGATTTCTTGGTGTCGTCGCGTTGGCGCTCGAAGAAGCCGAACTGGCCGGGAATGTAGAAAACGAAATTCGGATCACCAGCGCCCGCTGCGTTACAGGTCGGGTTGAATTCATAGCGATAAGGGTTTGGTTGCGCCGTCACGTTGGCCTGGCAGAAGAAGTTGTATTGGCCGTTCGAGGCATTTGGATTGTTCTGCGGAATGTCCGCTCCGGTCTTGCGGATCCAGATACCCGGCGCAGCGTCGAAGTCACCACCGCCATAGACTTCCGCGACGCTGGCGGTTTCCTTGTAGCCGACGTTGAGCAGGATCCCGAAGTCGCCGATCCCGGTGTCGCGGAACTGCTTGAGCAGGAATACCGAAGCGTCCTGGTTCTTGAGGCTGCCGACATCGGCGACCTTGTGCGTGCCGTTGATGTTGAGGACAAAATCCTTTTTGCCCGCCAGCGGTGCGCGGGTCTGCAGGTTGATCGTGCCGCCAAGCGAACCTTCGATCGAATCCGCCGTAGGTGTTTTCAGGATTTCCACCCCGGCGAACAGCTCTGCCGGAAGATCCTGGAAGTTCACCCCGCGCTCCGCGGCGGTGCCCGAAATGGTTTCGCCATTGAGTTGCACGTTGTTCTCGGACAGGCCGCGAATCTGCACGCCCTGGCCCTCACCGTCGTCGCTCCTGGTAACCTGCACACCAGAGATGCGCTGCAGCGCTTCGGAGATGTTTTCGTTCGCGAGCTGGCCGATATCTTCAGCGGTGATCGAGTCCTTGATCTCGGTCGCGCGACGCTTGTCATCGATCGAGCTTTCGATCGACTGGCGCACACCCGAGACGATGATGATGTTTTCCGGCGCTTCATTCGCCGCAGGTACGGCTTCCGATTCTTGCGAGGTCTTGCGCCATCGCCGGCACCCCGCTCGCGGCAACGCATGCCACGGCCAGTGCCAGCACGGATCCCGATCCCTTGAAATAGCGGCTCATATCCCTCTCCCTCAGATAAGCCAAATGTTATAAATAATATGATTATTAGGCTAATAGGCATGAGTCAAGTGCGCGTGTCCGGCGCCACTTGTCCACGCGGAAAGGGACTGGCTGGCCGAGCCAAATCAATGCTTTACGCAGAAGAAGAACGGGACGAAATCCATCGCCCGGTCGATCCGCTCTGCGGGCGCACCAAACATCCCCGCCCCAGTTTGCCGCTGGCGCGCTGGCATGCCTGCGCCGCAGCACGACTGGATTGCCTCGCTACCTTCGAGCTTCTACCAAGGCGGGATGCCGAATTTCCTTATCGCCAGCCTTATCGTGACAAGTCTCGCCACAGTCGCGTCCAGCGATGCTCCCGCCGCTGGGGTCTGGACCAATACCGAGGACGCCTATTTCGCCGAGGAAGAAGGTCGCCAACAGCCAGAATGGGCCGGGTTCGAGATCGGCGAAGACGGTCGCTGGCGACAGATCGACGCCTTCGGCATGCCCCTGGGCGAATGGGCCGAAGGGTCGATCCCCGGCGTATCGCGCCGGGAGAGTGGCGGCTGGCAAATCGGGACAAGCGAATTGCGCCGGGCACGGCCCTTCACCTGCTGGATGTCAGTCAGAAAGCCGCAGGACAAGCCCGATGGCAGCGCCGACTGGAGCTTCCAGTCGGGCCTGCGCACCTTCGATCAGGGCGGGCGCATCGCTGTGGGCGGCGGTGACGCGCCCGAAGCGACGATCCGCCTGCGCAATGTGACCTGGGCCAAAGGGAGCCGCAACGCCCCTTCACTGGTGCTCTATATCCATCAGGACGATCCCGATCGCGCGGTGTCCTATGCCTGGGCAGCGCCGGATTCTGGAACGGATCGGAATCAATCTGCGCTGGATCCAGGGCAGTTGCAGCGTCGATTATGCGGTGATGGGCGGCACTGACGCAGCGCTCGTCAAAGCCGGGCAGGATTGGAAAACGCTGTACGAAGCAGGCGATTGGGCAGCGCTACGCCAGCTTTACACCGATGATGCCGTGCTGATGACCGCCAATCAGGAAAAGATCGAAGGCGCGGACAATATCCTGGCGTTTCTGCAGCGCCTGTCGGGAGCCGGAGCGAAGGTCGAGTTCCGTTTTGAGCCGGAGGAAGCCGTGGCCAAGCCGCCGTTCGGCTTCGTCACGGCCAAATACCGGATGGATATCGCCTTTCCGGGCCGCGATCCGGTGGTAGTCGCCGGGCGATCCTATCTCGTCTACAAATGGCAGGATGGCGGATGGAAGCTGTGGCGCGATATCGACAATTTTGCGCCTGACGTGACTGCGGCAGATTTCGCGGACTGATGCGTCCTTCCGCCTACTCGCTGTCCGCCGCCATCCGATAATACAGGTCCGCAAGGTATATTGGCGCGGCATCGGGCGCTTCGCACCAGCCGGTCAGGTACCAGCGGCGGTCGACCTCTTCCCACAGGCTCAACACGTGGTTCCAGCCACCCATCGCCTTGCCGGCATGGCGAAACACCCGGCCTTCGCTGTCGCGGGCATCCTGGCGAAAGGCGATCCGCCATTCCATTTGCGCGCTGACCAGCCGCGCCGGGCCGGGAATGCCCAAGTCAAGCACGCCGGAGAAGGCAAGACTGACGCTTTCATGCAAGCGCTCGTTTCCGCGCAAATAGGCCAGCACCGCCGGAAATTCGGTAAAGACCTCGCTTACCTCCTCCGCTTTGTAGAAGCGGAAATGGTCGCGCCGCCAGAAATCGGCAATGACATCGGTCGCGATGCGGCCCCAGGCCGCGGCATAGGCGTCGAGCTCGGCGGCGAGGTCCTCAGCCATGTTTCCACGCCGCCCCGCCAACCCAGTCGCCGGCGACACCCAGGAACTGGCTCATGCGCACACTGTCCCACACGCCAGCAGCGAAATAAGGATCGGTTTCGAATTTGGCGCGCGCGGCATCCTTGTCAGCTGCCTTGATCACCAGCAGCGAACCGATTGTTGCGCCCTCCTCCTTGAGCGGGCCAGCAATCGCATAATCGTCGATATGCGCTTCGACATGAGCGAGATGATCCGCCAGCAATTCTTCGCGCAAGGCAGGTGCCTGTGCGCCGTCAACACAATGAAAGGCGAACAGCGGCATCATCCCACCTCCACGCATTCGACAAGCTCGTCGCCCACGCCAATCGCGGTAGCAGCGCGGCGCCCTTCGTATAGCGCACCCTCGCGCGCGGCAGGCGGCGTGATCCAGTCAGCCGAGCAGGCGTCCAGATCCTTGACCGCCAAAGTCACCAGCGCATTGCCCGGAGGCAGCATTCCGGCGTGGCGTGCGCGTTGGGTGGTGGCATCGGGATAATCATCCACTTCCACGATCGGCAGGCGGCCGTGGTTGACCATGGTGATGGTCGTCTGCGTTTCGGGCGGCAGGCCGAAGGCGTCGTTGATCATGCTGTATGGCAGGGTGTAGTCGCTGCCCCGGCCAAGCCCCAGCCGCTGCTGGTACCACGCGATGCTGCGCTCGCGATCGGGCGTTGCCAGCACGACGATGAAGATCCGGTCTACCGGGGCATGCGCGCGGGGCAGGTCGGTATCAGGCAAATCGCCGAGCACCTGGTTGAGATAGATCATCTCCTGCCCGGTGCCCAAAGCCTGCATTGGGATGAAGGCGGGCTCGATATTCTCCAGCACCTTGGGCGGGCCAACGATGGTGAACAGGTCTTGCGGCAAGGCCTCGGGCCAATGCCACACGTCCTCCACCGTGCATTCGAACGCGGCCCAGCCATAGCTGCGGTTGGGGACGTAAGCGGGATGCGCGGGTTGCTCGACCAGCCGGAACCAGCAGGGCGCATCACTGGCGGGCCGCATCACGGCATAGCGCGAACCCTTATTGGCCGGGCAACCCCAGCTAACGGCGAGTTCGGCATCGAGTTCGCCTTGCTCGACCAGCTCAAGCTGCAGAACATCGCGATAGGCGCGCATCGCGCGATCGAGATCGGGCACGGTCGACAGCCCGCCCATGATGGTTCCATGCGCGATGCTCATTGGTCGACCCCCGAGCCAAAAACGGGTTTTCGCTTCTCAACGAAGGCCTGTGTGCCTTCGGCAAAGTCCTCACGCGTGAAAGCAGTCGCGAAGATGCCAAGGGTGGCCGCGTCATCCTCCACCTGCCCGTCAAGGATGCGGCGCACGAATCGCTTGTTCTCGATCGCGGAATAGGTCGACGCGGCCAGGATCGCCTCGACGAGTTCCTCGCTGCTGTCGCGTACCATTTCGACCAGCCCGATCCTTAGCGCTTCG
Source organism: Altererythrobacter sp. BO-6 (assembly GCF_011047315.1). Lineage (NCBI taxonomy): Bacteria > Pseudomonadati > Pseudomonadota > Alphaproteobacteria > Sphingomonadales > Erythrobacteraceae > Altererythrobacter > Altererythrobacter sp. BO-6. Next base: position 962,051 of record NZ_CP049259.1, read on the forward strand.
TCGGCGCCTAGCAGTTCGCCAGTGAAAAGGATGCGTTTCGCCTGGCCTGGCCCGACCAGATCAGTCAGCAGCTTTACGTCATGCAGCGGGTAGACCAGCCCCAGCTTGCCCGGCGTAATCCCGAACCGCGCGCGCGGTGTCGCCACCCGAATATCGCACGCCAGCGCCAGCCCGCAGCCGCCGCCAACGCAATCGCCATCGATAAATGCGACCGTGGGCAGGTTGATCCGCGCAAGTTCATGCTGGACGCGGTTGATTTCCGCCTGGTTGGCTTCGCGCCAGCTTGCATTGTCCTTATTGGCGAGCAGTTCCTTGATATCCGCGCCCGCACAGAAGGCGCCCGAACCATCGGCGGCGCGCAGTTCGAGCAAGCGGATCGAGGGATCGCTTTCGGCATCGCGGATCAGCGCCGGGAAGGCTTCCCACATCGCCATGTTGATCGCGTTGCGCGCTTCGGGCCGGTCGATCAGCAGCCGCGCGACTGCGCCGTCTTTTTCCAGCCTTACAGTCATGCCGGGTTCTCCTTCATGAAGTGATCGGCGATCGCCTTGCGGGTCGTCACCCATACCCCATCATGGGCACGAACGTGGCGGAAAAATTCCTCCAGCGCCCAGATCCGCCCCGGCCGGCCGATGATGCGCAAATGCAGACCCAGGCTCATCATCTTCGGATTGCCGTCCTCGCCCTCGCGATACACCTGGTCGAAATTGGCCTTGGCATAGTCGAGCCACTGGTGCGGGGTCAGCGCCGGATCGGTCCACATCTTCATGTCGTTATTGTCGAGCTGGTAGGGCACGATGCACATCGGCGTGCCGGTGGTTTCGCCATCCCAGAACGGCACGTCGCCCGAATAATCGTCCATGTGATAGGTGAAGCCTTCCTCCTGCAGCAACCGGCGGGTATTGTCGGTCAGGAGATAGCGGCTCAGCCAGCCATAGGGCCGCACGCCGCAGGTCTGCTCGATACTGCTCACGGCTTTGCGGATGAAGGCGCGCTCGTCCTCCTCGCTCATCTTGAACTGGTGGATCCAGCGATAGCCGTGGCTCACCGGCTCGTGGCCAAGTTCGCGGATCGCCCCGGCAATCTCGGGATGGTTTTCGAGGCTCATGGCCGCGACGGTCCAGCTGGCCGTGATGTCATATTGCTTGAGCAGTTTGACGATCCGCGGCGCGCCCGCCTTGATCCCGTAGAGGTAATTGCTCTCATTCGAATAATTGCGCATCTGCGACTTCACGAACACGCCCAGCTCGTCGACCGGCTCCATCCCGCGATCGCCGCGCGCGATGGTCATCTCGCTGCCTTCCTCGACATTAACGACGACCGATAGGGCCATCTTGGCGCCGTTCGGCCAATCTATTCTCTCTTCTTGCACAAACATCTCCGTTCGGTTCGAGCGCAGTCGAGAACCGTTCGTGCCAGCGTGTCTCGACTACGCTCGACACGAACGGAACGTTGTATCGGCGGCTAGTGCATCTCCTCTCCGCCCGAAACGTTCAGCGCCTCGCCGGTCACATAAAACGCCGCTTCGCTGGCCAGCCACACGCAGGCCGCAGCGGTGTCGCTCGGCAGTCCCGGGCGGCCCATCGGGTTCTTCGCGCTCATATTGGCGAGATAGGCCTCAACGCTGTCGAAGCCGAGCAGCCTGGAAAAATACTCGTTCTGCTGCGCGCCCAGCCCGGTGGTCACATGGTTGGGGCACACCGCATTCACCGTGATGCCGTGCTTGCCCAGCTCGACCGCGCTGGCGCGGGTCAGCCCGACCATGCCGTGCTTACTCGAAACATAGGCCACCAGGTGCGGAAAGCCGGTCTTGGCGGCCTGCGAAGCGATATTGATGATCCGCCCGCCTTTGCCTTTCTCGACCATCGCCCGCGCGGCGGCCTGCGTGCAGTAAAACGCGCCCGAGAGGTTCACCGAAATAACCTTGTCCCACTCGTCGGCGATTTCGACCTCGAGCAGGGCTTTCATCTTGAAACCGATCCCGGCGTTGTTGACGAGTACGTCGATCCCGCCGAACCGCTCGACCGCGGCGGCGACCAGTGCCTGGCACTGCCCGGCATCGGACACATCGCAAGCCACCGTCAGCACTTCAGCCCCGCGCCCGCGCAGCTCGGCCGCCACTTCCTCCGCCTCGGCATCGATCGAAAGGTCGGAAACGACGCAATTCGCGCCCTCATCGGCAAAGGCCTGCAATATGCCCTGCCCCAGCCCCTTGTGCTTGCCCGATCCGGTGACGACGACGATCTTACCCGCAAATTTTCCGGCCATCACAAATCCTCCGTCAGCACGAAGTGCGGCGCGTCGGCAAAGCCCTGGAACGGCGCGGCGGCAGCCTGGAAGCTCTCGGTCGAGATATCGGCGATAAAGGCATCCATCCCGGTGATGTCGATGATCTCGAAATATTCATAGGCGGGCTTGGCGTTCTCGTCGCCGAACACGCCGGTTGCCTTGTGCACGGTGAAGCCGGTGACCGAACCAAGCGCGTTGACCGTGGGTATGTCGCGGGTCTTCGCCCACTCCTCATATTCGCTGACGCTTACTCCGGGCTTGAGATTGAACAGGCAGATGATGCGCATCATGGCTCTCCTTGCAATTGTGGTGCGCGGTAGGCGCGCAATTTGTCGTCGAGATGGCGTGCCAGCGCGAACAGGCCCGCTTCGTGTCCGGCAGCGCCCACAATCTGCACGCCCAGCGGCAGGCCGTCTCCGGTCCACCCCATCGGCAGGCTGAGTGCGGGCAGCCCCGCTATATTGGCAAGGCAGGTGAAATCGGCCTGCGCGGCAGGCTCTTTCTCGCTGTGCGGGAAAGGCGCGTTGGGCACCGTCGGCAGGATCAGGAAACCGTTGCGTTCGACCAGCGCGTGGATTTCCTCGGCTGTGCGGGCGAGCACCTGCTGGTCTTCGGTCCAGTCCGCGGTGCTGCGGCGCGGGCCGTAGGCCAGCAGCTTCGCCAGATGATCCGACGTGGGCACACCGTGCAAATGATCCGCCATCGCCTTCGAGACCTGGATGAAACCGGCATAACGGATGCGGCTTTGCGGGCTGGAAAGGCTCGCCGTCGCGACCGGCCGGGGCAATGCCCCGCAGGCCGCAGCAAACGCGCTTGCCACATCGGGATGCAGTTCCACGCCATGGTCGGCCAGCGTCGCCCCCGCGCCTTCGATCGCGCCTTCGCCGAAATCGGACATTACGCGCGCGACCTGCTCCAGCGTGTCGAGATCGCGCGCCAACGGGCCGACCGCATCAAGCGCATAGTCGGCTGGCTCGAGCCCGTCCTGGCTGACGCGATCAGTCGCGGGCTTGAAGCCATAAATCCCGCAATGCGCCGCCGGAATGCGGATCGAGCCCATGGTGTCCGTGCCCAGCGCCACGTCGCACAGCCTCGCTGCCACCGCTGCGCCACTGCCGCCCGATGAACCGCCCGGAGAATAGCCCGCACGGTGCGGGTTGTGCGTCGGCCCGAAATGCGGATTGTCGGTCTTGGCGCCAAGCGCCGCCTCTTCCATGTTGAGAATGCCGGTGATTGCGGCGCCCGCATCGCGCAAGCGGCGCACCACTTCGGCGTCGCGCTCAGCCCGTCGTCCTTCCCATGCGCCCAGCCCGGCGTGGAACCGCATTCCCGCGACCGCGATGTTCGCCTTTACGCCCACGGTCATGCCGGCGAGCGGCCCTGCACCGCCCCGCGCATCATCATCGCGGAAGAGAAAGGCGTTGAAGCGGTCGAGCATGCTCAGCCTATACCCCCCGCTGGTCGATCAGGCGGAGCGGCTTCTGCCGCGTGTCGATCTCGGTATCGCTGGCGGTTTCGCCCGGGCCGACCAGCCGCACTTCGACTTCGACGCCCAGCCCGCGCCGCAGCGTGTCGGCCAGTTCACCCGCGTCGCTGCCACCCCGGCTTTCCAGCGTCACCGTCATGTGATCCTTCTGGCTGGCGTCGCGGCGCAGATGGCAGACATATTCGCCGGTGAGGTCCGCACGGTTCTCGATAATCGCGCCGATCGCATGCGGGAACACGTTGATCCCGCGCAGTTTGACCATGTTGTCGCTACGGCCCTTGAAGCCGGCGATGCGCTTGAACACGATCTCGCCGAGGCCATCGAGTTCGTGCGTAATGTCATGCGTGTTGAAGCGGATGCAGGGCGCGATATCGTCCTTGTAAAGGCATGTAACGACCATGTCCCCGGTTTCGCCATGTGCCACCGGCGCGCCGCTATCGATGTCCAGCAGTTCGAGATATTGTGCGTCTTCCCAGACATACATACCCTCACGCTCCGGCCCCTCGCCCGCGATGGTGCCGGTGTCGCCCACGCCGTACCAGTCATAAGCCTTTGCGCCGTGCCAGGCGGCTTCGGTGCTGGCGCGATCCTCCGTGCCAAGATGGCCGATGATCATGCGGATATTGATCTTGTCGAACAGCCCCTCGGCCTCGGCGGTTTCCGCCAGCTTGCGGATATAGTCGACGAAGCCGACGATCGCGGTCACCCCGAAATCGGCCATCAGCCGCACCTGGTTGACGCTGCGGGTTTCGATCCCCGTGCCGGCGGACAAGAACACGCTGTTGGTGAAATGCGTCACCGCCTCGCGGATATAGTGCCCGCCGTTGATCATGCCGTGGCCATAGACCGAATGGACGACATCGCTCGGCTCAAGGCCCATCCAGCGGTACATCCGCCCGACCAGCAGATTGCCGACCTCGCGCCCCTTCGGCCCGAACATCAGCGTTTGCGGCTTGCCGGTGGTGCCGCTGGTGGTGTGGAAGATCGTCGGCGGGCGCGTCGCCGGATCGCCCATCCCGTGGAAGTCGCCATAGGGCGGGTAGTCCGCGATCGAGGCCATCAGGTCGCTCTTGTCGTAAACCGGCAGCTTGGTGATGTCCGCAAGGCCGCGGATGTCACCCGGCTCGATCCCCTGCGCGCCCCACAACCGCTGGTAGAACGGCACCTGCCAGCCGCGCTGCATCAGCCGCCGGAATTGCGCGTCCTGGATCGCAAAAAGCTCGTCGCGGCTCATAGATTTGTAGCGCGCGGTGAAGGCCTCGCCGATCGGGTAATCCGATAGCAATTGCCGGTGGTCGAGCGCTTCGAAATAGGTCGGGTAGGTCATAGGGCTTTCGTGAAATAAGCGAGAGGGTCATCGAAGATGCGCTGGTCGGCATCGGTGGGGGCGAGTTCGTGGGCGAGCGTGAATTTGGCTTCGGCTTGCGCTTCGCTCAGCGGATTGTCCGGGCTGCCGAGCGTGGCGCCGATATGGTGCCGCTGGCTGGTCCCGTCCTTGAAGGCGATGCTCAAAGCCTGCGGAAACAGGGCATTGGGGTCCTCATTGCCGTCAGGCACCAGAGCGACCTTGTCGGCGAGCGCAGCCAGCGCCGGATCGGCCATGTGTTCCGGCGTGAAGCGGCGCGGGTCGATCCGCCCGTCCGTGAGCATCAGCGCGGCGAGCCAGGGCAGGCACAGCCGGGCATAGGCCGGGGTCATTTCGCGCAGGTAGGGCCGCGCGACGAGCCGCCGGATCAGCGGCGGGCAGGCGAGCTCGATCGTCGCGACCGCGGCAGGATCGAGCGCGAGTTCCTGCAGCTTGCCCAATGCGGCATGGCTCGCCCGGCCCGAAGGGAACGGCTTCACGCTGACTTCGGAAATCCGCCAGACCTTGCCGAGATCGCATGTATAACGCGCAAGATCACCGCGATCGAACAACTGGTAATAGCCGAATTGCCCCTCCAGCGGGTCTTTCGGCCCCGGAAACCCGGCCTTGGCCAGGTCGCTCGCCGTAACCGCTGCACGCGCGGCATTGGCGATCTGGAATGGCAGCGTGGCCAGCCCCTCGACATGCGCCTGCATCGTCCCCGCCGCCGAGGAATAGGCGATACCGAGCGTGTCATCCAGCGGCGCGCCGTCGATCCGCGCCACCGCCAGCGCGGCGCCCAGCAGGCCCGCTGTCGCCGGGCGGAAAAAGCTGAGTCCGGTATCCGCCGCAAGGCCAATGCCCGAAGCGACATCAACGCCGATCGCGAGCGCGGTGAGCGCCGCTTCGGGATCGCATCCGCCCTGCCGGTCGATTGCGGCGCCCAGCGCGGCCACCACGGTGCTGAGCGCGTGGACCACCGCAGGCTCGTGCACAGCGTCCCATTCCAGGCAATGGATGCGATAGCCGTTGACGAAGGCCGCGGCGGGTGCCGGCAAGCGCTCGTCCGTGCCGATCAGGCGCGCATCGTTGCCGCTGCCCATTGCCCGCGCGGTAGCGAGAATGGCATCCGCACCCGGTGCGTTTGCACCCGCCGCACCCACCGCCAGCGTATCGGCGAGCAACCGCAGCGCATCGGCGCGCGCTGCATCGGGCAGCACATGATCCGCTGCCGCAAAGGCGAGGAGATCGGCGGTCGCGCTCATCGCGTCCATTCCTCGATCAGCGTATCGAGCGCGGCAGCGTCATGCTCGTGAAGCGCCAGCGATACCGCCTTGTGCGCTTCGCTTTCGGGCAAGCCGCCCCAGCGTGCGAGGCTGTGCATCTTGGCGATGAGTTCGCGTTCGCCGATCGGCCGTTCGGGATCGCCCAGCGTGTCCACCAGTTCCAGCCCGTTCACCCGCGCGCCGAAATGTGCCGGATAGCGCGCTGTAATCGCGGAATCTTCTGCCGCAGTCACCTGCGCCCGAAGGTCCGCGAGAGCGGCAATCGCGTCTGCCGCAAAGTCCTGCGGTTCGGCGCTGCGTCCGTCTGCCACCACGGCAATCGCATGCTGGAGCGAGAATTTGGCTTCGAGTTCGGTGGTCGGATTGGGCCGGTCGCAGAAGGCCAGCGCATCGGCATAGGTCTCGACTGTGAACGGCGGAATGAGCTTGCCCGCGGCACGCAGTTCCATCGCCGCATCGATCGCCGGATGGGCATGGCGGCAGGCAGCCCACGGTTTGAAGCTGACCTGGTCGATCAGCCAGCCATCGCCATTGTTCGCCAATTCGCCGGGCTCGCGCGTCATCGCGGCAAACAGCCCTTGCGGCCCCTCGAGGATCGCTTGCGGCCCGGTTGCGCCGTAATGCACATGCAGCGCCGCATCGCGCCCGGTCCGCACCGCATGGTGGATATGCCACTGCTTTGTCAGCACATCCTTGTCATGCCGCATGTGCCATAGACCGCCCGCGACCGAACCGGCATTGCCCAGCGCGTTGGCGTATTCGATCGGCGCAAAACCGATCAGTGAACCGAACGCGGCACAGGCGCCGAACAGGCCCATGGTCGCGGTAGGGTGCCAATGGGCATAGTGGTGCGCATCGAACGCCGCGCCGATCGCGATCATCGCTTCATAACCGCGCACCGCTGCATCAAGCCGCTGATCGAGCGAAGCACTGGGCAGGCTCATCGCCGTAGGCCAGATCACTGGCCCGGGATGGAGCAGCGCGGTGCGATGGACATCGTCCATCTCCAGCACATTGCCGAGATAGGTTGCGCGCTCCCACCCCTGGCTCGAAATTGCGCCGCTCAGCGCGCCCGCTTCGCTGTTTCGGGCGCCCGCGATGCAAGCGAGCCAATCGAGCAGGTGCAAACGTGCACGGTGGCGCTCGCTTTTGCCAACGGGCCGCGCTATTGTCCGGACAAGTTGAGCCAGCAGCGGGTCGCTCATGCGCGCACTCCCGTCATGGCCGAGGGTTGATGGAGCAAAGGTTGGCAACGAAGGCCAAAACCAAATCGAGTGCGGACAAAGCGGCCAAGCAAGGACGCATGCCGCGCTATCTCATGCTTGCGGCCGAATTGCGCGAAGCGATCCTGGCCGGCCAATTTGCCGGTGGAGAACAGTTTCCGACCGAGACGGCGCTGTGCCAGCGCTATGACGTCAGCCGCTTTACGGTTCGCGAGGCGCTGCGCCGGCTTGAAGCGGAAGGGCTGATTGCCCGCAAGCGTGGTTCTGGCACCACGGTGCAACCGCCCGCCGCCCGCGGAGGGGCACTGCACCAGCCGCTCTCCAACGTCGGCGAATTGCTGCAATATGCGCGCGGCAGTGCGGTGATCTATCGTCCGGCGGGGCAGGGCCCGCTGCCAGCCGAGATCGCGGAGCAGATCGCGCCCGACACGACGGGGAGCTGGACGATGTTCAGCGGCCTGCGCCAGCAGGACATCGGCGCCAAACCGATCGCGGCGACCACCGCCTATTTCCATGAGCGGCTCGGCGATGCGATCGAAGCGCTGGACCTCAATGCCAGCCCCAAGACACTGTTCAGTCAGGTGGAAGAACTGACCGGGGTCAGCGCAAGCACAGTGACGCAAGATATCCAGGCGATCGCGGCCAATGACGAAATCGCCAAGGCGCTCGACGTGGAACCCGGCAGCCCCGTTCTGCAAATCCTGCGTTGCTATATCGACCGCAAAGGCCAGGTGTTCGAAATCTCCGTGAGCCACCACCCCGGCGATCGCTTCGCCTACGCGATGCACATCGACATCGAGGGATAGCATACAGGTCACGCGGGCCGCTTCACCAATGGCGGAACGTCGCCCGGCGCCCAGTCCTCGCCGACAAAGCGGATTGCCGGCGCGATGTGCCTGCCACCGCCCTCGCCGGCGACCCACAACCCGCGTTCGGCAATATGAGGCTCGTCCAGCGCTTCGCGGAAATCGAGCACCGGGGCGAAGGCGACGTCCTTGTCCGCGAACCACTGGACCCATTCGTCGCGGGTCTTCGTGGCAAAGGTTGCGCGCAGGAAAGCGATCAGCTCGCCTTGCTCTCCCGCCGGTGCTTCAGCCAGAGGCAACAGGTCCTCGCGCCCCAATGCGGTGAGCAGGTTCTTCGCGAATTTGAGCTCGCGCCCGCCCAGCGCGACATGCTGGCCATCGCTGGTCTTGTAGACCTGGTAAAAGGCCGCGCCGCCAAGCGAACGCTGCGAGGCCGATTTCGGGCTCGGCCCGCCAGCAATGGCGCTACCCGCGGTGTGCACGCACCACGGCAGCAGGCTGTCGAACATGGCACAGTCGATATAGGCACCCTCGCCCGTTCGCTCGCGCCCCACCAGCGCCATCAGCACGGCCGAAAGCGCAGTCAGCCCGGCGGCCATGTCCGCGCTTGGCGCGCCCGGCACCACCGGCGTGCCGTCAGGCCCGTCATTCACGGCAAGGAAGCCCGCCAGCGCCTGCACCGCCATATCATGCGCGGGGTGATGCGCCAGCGCGCCATGCTGCCCGAAGGCCGAGATCGAGCAATAGACGATGTCGGGCTTGAGCGCCTTGACGCTGTCATAGTCAAAGCCCAGCCGCGCCATCACGCCGGGTCGGAAGCCCTCGACGAACACATCGGCGCGGGCGATCAGGTCGCGCAGCGCCGCCGTGCCTTCGTCGCTCTTGAGGTCGAGCACGACGCTGGTTTTGCCGCGGTTGAGATTGGCGAACCACACCGAATGCTCGGCCCCTTCACCAGCTGGGCCATAGGTGTCGAACGGGGCCTGCTCACGCGCCGGATCGCCCGCTGCCGGTTCCACCTTGATCACTTCGGCGCCCTGATCGGCCATCATCACCGTCATCATCGGCCCGGGCAGGAACTGCGTCAGGTCGACCACCGTGATGCCAGTCAGCTTGCCCATGTCTCCGTCATTCCCCCGCTTCAGATGGTGCCGCTGTGACGCAGCCCGGCAATCTTCTCGGCGTCGTAGCCGAGTTCTGCAAGGATCGCATCGCTATCAGCGCCCAGCAGCGGGGCGGCACGATTGGGCGGGCGCTGCCCGTCGAACTTCAGCGGGCTGGCGAGGATCTGCAAGTGCGGATTGTCAGGATGGGCCACTTCATCGCGCAGGCCGATTTCCCGCAGCCACGGATTATCGAGCGCGGCGCCCAGTGTATAGACTGGCGCCACCGGCACATGGCCGGCCAAAAGCTCCTGCCAGTAGGCCATCGGCTGCTTCACGAATTCGGCATCGAGCAGCGCCGTAAGCTCGTCACGGTGCGCCAGCCGGTCGGCATTGCTGGCGAAGCGCGGATCGGCTTTCAGGTCGTCGCGCCCCATCCGGTCACACAGGATGTCCCAGAACTTGGGCAGCTGGCACATCACGAACATCCAGCCATCGGCCGCCTTGAACATCTGGCTGGGAGTCGCCGTCGGATGCGCGCTGCGCGGCGTGCGCTGGGTCTCGTCGCCATGGTTCATGTACCACAGCGCGGGATAGCTGGTCTGGTGCAATGCGGCGCTGAGCAGATCGGTATCGACATCGCGTCCCTTGCCGCTGCGCTGCGCGTCGACCAGCGCCCCCAGCAAGCCGATGCAGAAGATCGTGCCGGTGATGAAATCGACCATCGACAGGCCCATCCGCTGCGGATCGCCGCCCGGCTCGCCGGTCATCTGGCAATAGCCTGCCTCGGCCTGCATAAGATAATCGTAGCCCGGCCATTTGGCGCGCTTGTTGTCGCGACCATAGGCGGAAAGGTGCGCGCAAACGATCGCAGGGTTCACATCCTTGAGCGCGGCATAGTCGAGCCCCAGCCGCGCCGGCAGGTCGCCGCGCATGTTATTGGCGACGACATGGCTGCGCTCGACCAGCCGGTGGAGCACTTCCTGCCCCTCGGCGGTGTTGAGATCGAGCGTGAGCGAACGCTTGTTGAGGTTGAAACTTTGGAAATAAGTGCTTTCGCCCTCGCGCAAGAAATGTGGGCCCACGGCGCGCGCCGTGTCGCCGCCACCGCGCTTTTTTCCATCTGGACCGTTCTTGGACGGCGGTTCGATCTTGATGACCTCCGCCCCCATCTGGGCGAGGAACATCGTCCCATAGGGTCCTGCGCCATATTGTTCGGCGCTGATGACACGGAATCCGGAAAGCGGAAGGTTCATGCCCACCGCGCCC